>CAYGPI010000098.1:0-8891 GCA_964351745.1 uncultured Francisellaceae bacterium | reverse complement strand
TATTATTTTGCCCGCCTTGTGATGCTTCTCTGTGTTTGCTTTTAGGGGGAATAGGTATGATTTTCACAAAAGTCATATCCATGGATGATGCTTATGAAGCGGTCAGCTGGAAAACAATTTTTCTATTAGCAGGGTTACTGCCTTTAGGTACTGCCGTTGAATTAAGCGGAGCTTCGAGTTGGGTGACTGGGCATTTCCTGACCTTATTTGCTCATGTGCCTAATTGGGGAGTTCAGATCATTCTGGCTATTTTAGCTGCTGGTTTATCTCTGGTGATGTCAAATGTTGGCGCAACGATTTTGCTTGTTCCTATGGCTGTTGACTTGGCGCAAGCGCTGCATCAAGATCCAAGGTTATTTGCGCTTATTGTCGTTATTAATACATCTAACGCATTTTTATTGCCGACGCACCAAGCCAATGCTTTAATTTCAGGGCCTGGTCGATACCACGTTCGTGATTTTGTTAAACTTGGTGCGCCATTAACACTTATTTTTATAGCGACAACTTTGGCGGCGTTAAATTTAATGTTTTAACACCCCTTTCTTTGCTTTAAATATGCTTTTCTTCGCTGCGCATGAGCTTTGATGTCTGCACGTAAATTTTGCCCTATGAGGCCTGGATCGTTAAGCACAGCAGACGAGACTGTGTAAGGGTAATGGACTATCTCTGTCCAAAAATTATCAGGTACACCGTCGTAATAGGGCTCAGGCTTTACATAGGGGCGTGTGATGATAATAGGGCTTTCTCTTTTGATAAGATCTTTGGGCGGGGATGCTTCAGGGGGAGAAGTTGATGGGACTAAGAAAGATTTAATCGTTTGCCAAGGCTTCCATAGTTTTGCTATGAATGCTTGCTCTTGACTCTTTTTTTCTAGGGTAGGCTCAGAATTTTCTATCATTAGCAGCTCCATCGAATTTTTTTAAGTTTTACTTCAAAAGTGGCACATGCCTGCTCAAACTCCTCTATCATGTCGTGTTTTAGAAACCCACTATGGGGTAGCCATAAAAATTTAGAGATCCCAGCGGATAGAATATATCCATTATCCGTTGATAAAATAGGTCGCAGATTCGTACAAGGTAAATGCCCATCTTTTAAATTGGCACCTCCCCAGGAAATACCATTTCGATTAATCTTGATGGTAAGTTGTTTGTCGTAGGTTCCTTGCTTTTTCATGCGTTTTCGTAAAACATTTTCAGTGATGTATTTTCGACCGCTTAGCCAAGCAATACAAAAGCCAGCTAAAGCTGCTTCTGAAAAATTAACGAACCCAAGCATGACTAGTTTTAGAATAACAACTAAGATAAAGAAAAAGCTAATGATGTTAAAAATAATAAGAGAAAAGCGCATGATGGGCTTTTGCTCAAGATAGATAAGAGAAACCCTAGCTAGGATTTCAGGATTGGTTATATACTGAATTTGAATGTCCATCTTCTAAAAACATTGCCATTAAGTCGTTTAAATAAAGTTTCCCTAGCCTCGAAGGGCTTATCTTTCCATCTTGCCACAAGAGAAGATTTTTTGCCTGGGCTTTTTCAAGGATTGGTGCGATGCGGTCAAGGGCCAAAAGGGTTCGCTCTGAAAAAAGCTCCTCTTGAAAACCATGCGTTAATCGTAAGCTATTGAGCATAAATTCAAAAGATAAATCATTTGGGGTAATAGCTTGATGGTTGCTTTTGAAAGGTTTATCGCTTAAGTAATCCTTAGGGCTTCGATATCTTGTTTCTCTAAAAATACCATTGGAGCAGGTTATTTTAGAATGAGCGCCAGCACCAATACCTAAATAGTCGCCAAATTCCCAATAATTCATGTTATGTTCACAAGCTTGATTTTGCGAAAAGGCCGAGACTTCGTAAGGGTAGAGATTGTCGCTTGCTAATTGTTGGTGCCCATCGATAAACATATGATAAAGAGAGTCTTCGTGGGGCAGAGGTGGACGTTGGTGATAAAATTTTGTATTAGGCTCAAGCGTTAACTGATACCAAGATAAATGAGGAGGGTTATAACTTGTTGCTATTTGCAAATCTTGCATGGCTTGCTCAACACTTTGGTCGGGCAAACCATACATGATGTCGAGATTCCATCGCTCAAAACCAGCTTCTTTTATTTCATGAATGGCATGATGTGTATCGTCAGAGCTATGAATGCGCCCAATTTTAAGGAGAGATTGATCTGAAAAACTTTGGGCACCTAAAGATATCCGAGTGACACCTGCCGCCTTATAATCTTTAAAACTTCCTCTTTCAATGGCTCCGGGATTGACTTCCATCGTAATTTCATTGGGTAAGGGAGTTATGTCAGCAATACTGTCAAGTAAATGGCGAATATGGTTCGCTTTAAAAAGGCTGGGTGTACCTCCACCAATAAAGATAGACTTTAATGGGCGAGACAGTTGTGGGAAAGATTCATGAAAGTCCGAAATTAAGGCATGAATGTAATCTTCAAATGGCAGTTCGCCTCGCGCATGGTGACTGTTAAAATCGCAATAAGGGCACTTTTTAACGCACCATGGCATGTGGATGTACAAGGCAAGCGGCATGGCTCGCAGTTTAAAGGACTCGGCTGTTATTGACATACTGTACTTTTAATTTCTCACACATCTCTTTAAGCGCTTTGGCTCGATGGCTGATATCATTTTTATTGTCGCGAGATAATTGCGCAGCTGTACTATTTAAATGAGGGATAAAGAAGATGGGATCGTATCCAAATCCTTGTTCACCTTCGGGCCCTTCTAAAATACGCCCAAACCATTGCCCTGTTGCGACAAGAGGGGTGGGATCTGATGCATGACGTACAAAGGCAATGGCGCAATAATAAAAGGCAGCTCTATCTTCTCCCTTAATGGATTGAATTGCTTGTAATAGCTTAGAGATATTTTCCTGCGTGTCGCAAGCTTCACCAGCGTAGCGAGCAGAAAATATGCCAGGGGCGCCACCAAGCGCTTTCACGCATAGCCCAGAGTCATCGGCTAAAGCAGGCAGGTCGGTTGATTTGGAAGCATGACGAGCTTTTAAAATAGCATTCTCAATAAAGCTGAGACCGGTTTCTTCTGGATTAGCAACGCCAAAGGTGCCCTGTGGGATAAATTCAAATTCTTGGTCACTAAGGACATCTTGTAACTCTTTGAGTTTACCCTGATTGTCTGATGCGAGAACAATTTTCATCTCTAGAGCTCCAATTAGTCAGTTGTAATAATCATAAAGTAGATTAACATGATATTACGCGGATTGTAGCTTATCGCTCGGGTGAATTCTATGTCTGGAGGTTAACTGTTAAGAAGGAAGTTTTGAATTAAAGGGGCAAAAATCTCGGGTTGATCAAGATGAGCATGGTGATGGCCTTTAACGGTTACATATTCTAATTTTTTTAAGCATGAAAGACGATTTTTCATTAATTCTGGGTTAAATGGAAACCCAGGCTCAGCGCGAATAACAAGCGTCTTCGCTGTGATTCTCTCTAAAAATGCCAAAGTTTGCTCTTCGGTTAAGTGAATGGCGCTAGGTTGTAATAATCTTGGATCTGTTCGCCAGGTTACTTTATCTTGATGCTTTTTTATGCCTCTTGAGACTAAAGCTTTAGCACTTGCTGCATTCATGGGGGTCGCTTTTTGCCTGATAGACATGGCTTCTTCAAGAGATGCATACATGGGCGGTTTAGATGTTTTCTTCATGGCTTGTGTTTCAATCATATGTTGCAATTGTTTTGGAGCTAAGGATGCAGGGGTTGTAAAAGCTCCAAGCCCATCTAGAAGAATCATCTGAGAAATTTTATCAGGTTGGGTGCCGCCCATATAGCTAGCGATGGCTGCACCTAGGGAGTGCCCGATAACAGAAAAAGTATCCCAGCCCAGTGTAGAAGCAACTTTGAAGCTTTCAATGACCAGATCGAGAATGTGAAAAAAACTAGCGGGCTCTTTGTGACTTGAGTGTCCATGGCCCCCGAAATCAAGTGCAACGAGATCGATGCCTTCTAAAAGTGGTGCGATAGTGTCATAAGTGGCTGCATTATCTAGCCAGCCGTGCAGTCCAAGGACGCGGATGCCACCAGGGCATGGCCAGTGTTTGGCACTTAAATGATAATTATCGTAGAGTGGGATTTTAATTTCTTTCGGTGTTTTATTCATCATGAAGCCATATTGGTATGGTTTTAGGGTTTTTGATTTCAAGTTGCTTATAGGAGGATAAAGGGCCTTTCGTGATATGGATAGCGTTTTTGGGCACATGAAAACACTGGGTTAACCACTTTATCAGATAACAGTTCGCTTTGTTCTCAGTTGCGGGTGCTTTGATTTTAATCTTGATAAAATTTTCATAGGGACCAACGATCTCATCTTGACGTGCGTTTGGGATGAGATAAACGTTAAGAAGAATTTTATCATCTACTTTTTTATAAAACATTAAGAGGCAGCCAGTATTTGTCCCTGAGTAATGATGTAGGCCTGATTAAGAAAGCCTATGATTTGCAGAGTTAAGATTGCAAAGATTGGGGTAATGTCAAAGCCGCTAATAGGCGGTATCACGCGTTTAAAGGGACGCATCACTGGGCTTGTTATTTTGGTTAAGATACCCTGCATTGGATGGTTACCATAAGGATTGACCCAGCTTAATATGGCTTGCGCTATAATGGCAAAAAAGAATAGATTAATCGTAGATTTAAAAATGTCACCGATAGACCAAACAAAAAGGCCGGGAGCAAAGGGCAGTGTTTTAGCCTGGACGGTAAAAGATATTAGCAATTTTAGGATGCAAGTCAAAACAATAACCATTAAGCAGGCAACATCCATGCCTCTATAACCAGGAATAAAGCGGCGCAATGGCAGTAGAGGTGGATTGGTTATTTTAACAACCATTTGTGAAACGGGATTGAAGAAATCGGCACGAACGACTTGAAAAATAAATCTTAGCAATAAAGCAATCGTATAGATGTCAAATAAGGCTTCTATTAAAAATAAGCCAGCTTTGATTAAAGGATCCATCAGTTTGCCTCTTGTGATTAGTTGTGGATATTGTGCCCTGGCATAGTGTTTCGAGCAAGGGAAGAATCCAAAAACGCAAAACAAAGCAAGTTAACCAAGTTTTGCGTATGGTGACCTGCCTCAATGATCAAGGCAGGTTGATAGATTTATTGTTCAAGCGCTAAAAAGATAGCCTTTTGAACTTTCTTAATCGGCTGAGTGCTATCAATAACAATGACGTGTAAGTGCTCTTGTTCTTGAGAGGCTTTACGTTTGTAGAAGTCAATCACTGGCACTGTTTGGGCTCGAAAGCTTGCAAGACGTTTAGTGACAGCTTCCACTGTGTCGTCATCACGTTGGGTTAAGGGCTCACCTGTTATATCATCTTTGCCTTCAACTTTAGGTGGATTTGTTTCTGTATGATAGTTTCTGCCGGAAGCAGGATGGATGCGGCGCCCAGAGATCCTTTTAATGATTTCTTGATCAGGGACTTCAAGAACAATAACATGATGAATGTTGATGCCCATCGAGTCTAAACTTTGAGCTTGCTCTACTGTACGAGGAAACCCATCAAGGATGAAGCCTTGCTGAGCATCTGGGTTAGCTAGGCGCGCTTTAAGCAGATTTAAAACGATCTCATCTGATACTAGTTGACCACTAGCCATCGTTTCTTTTAAAGCAAGGGCTTCAGGAGTCTCTAATTGGGCTTGGGCTCGAAGGAGATCTCCTGTAGAAATCGTGGGAATATGGAGTCGTTGGCTTAGGGTTGCTGCTTGGGTACCTTTGCCGGATGCTGGAGGACCAATTAAAATAAGGTTGTGGGCTTCGTGAGTGACCGTTGGAGAAGTGTGTGGGTTGTTAGCAAAGCTTGGTGTGGCTTGGCAAAGGAGTAAGGTTATCGTTAATTTAGCGATGTTTTTGATCATGCTTTCCTCTTGCTATTGTTATGTCCTAAAGTTTAAGAATACAAGCCTATAGTCATGACGGTTGATCATAAGGTTTATTGAGCCTTACTCTTGTTGAGCCTAGAATATTCAGTATGCTTTCTAGGTGCAGTGAGCTTGGTGTTTAACCTAAAATTGTTCGCTATGAGCATAATTTTAAGAGAATCCATTTTCTGATCTTGTAAGTAAAAAGGTGAATATTAATCCTTTTTACTAAGAGTAAGTTATAACATAGCTTTTAAATAAATTCTAAAGGATCTATCACATATTAAGCTGTTCAGATAGCTCTTTACCACGAGTAGCCGCAGCTTTTAAAACATTGAGCATTGTTTGATCTAAGTCAACAGACTGTAAGACTGATAACCCAGCTTGCGTCGTCCCCCCAGGAGAGGTCACTTGCTCTCTGAGAGTTTGGAGATCAACAGAGGCTTGTTTGGCTAAGCTGCTGGCCCCGATACATGTGTTAAGCGTTAGCTGAGTTGCAATGTCTTTGGAGAGACCAAGTTTTTGTGCTGCCGAAATGAGCTGTTCACAAAAGTAGAAGAAATAGGCAGGCCCAGATCCACTTAAAGCTGTTACTAAATCCATTTGTTTTTCTTCTTCGATCCACACCCATGCGCCAATGGCGCCAGCTATCTCTTCAATAATTGCTTTGTGTTCATGGGTTAAATTTTCGCCAAAGAGGCCACTCATCCCAAGTTGAATCGTGGACGGGGTGTTCGGCATGACCCTAACCACGGGGGCTGTTTCTTTGAGTTGCAGATATTTTCTGATCTGTGAGGTTGTAACGCCTGCTGCAACAGAGATAAAAACGGGAGGGTTTTCTTGATTAAAACCATGACATTCAAGCAAGGTTTGTTGGATAGCTTGTGGCTTTACAGCAATAACAACAATATCTGCTTGAAGGCATAACTCTAGATTATTCTCAACCAAGGAGATAACTTGGTTTTCAAGGAGATCATTTAAATTACTTGGATGTTTGTCATGCACAAGGACTGTGTGAGTGCTTTTGCCTTGAGCTAGTCCTTGGATGATACTGCGACCCATATTACCGGCGCCAATAAATCCAATTTTTAGGGATTGTGTTTTCATTCTTATTGCCTATTATTTTTGATCTCGAGGGCCAAATAATGCTTGGCCAATTCTAACGATGGTAGAGCCTTCCATGATGGCAGCCTTATAATCATGGCTCATGCCCAATGAGAGCGTGTCTAAGGCGTAAGATTGCTCATTAAGAGTGCCCAGTAAGTGCTTCATGACTTTAAAAGGTTTTCGTTGAGCGTCTAGATCATCTTGCCGATCAGGCAAAGCCATTAAACCTCTTAGCTTTAAGCGCTTAAATTGGCAGATTTCTTGGGCAAAATCATTTAATTCTTGCGCTAAGATCCCATTTTTATGTGAGTTATTATCAATATTGATTTGGATGCAAATATTGAGGGCAGGTTTTTCTTGAGAGCGGTGCTCATGGAGCAGCTTAGCCTCTTTGATACGGCAAATACTGTGAACCCAATCAAAATGATTGGCAATGGTGGCACATTTTTTGCTCTGCAACTTGCCAATAAAATGCCAAACGATTTCGCTTTTGCTGAGCGCTGATATTTTAGGTAAAGCTTCCGCAAGATAGCTTTCGCCAAAATCTTGCTGCCCCGCGCCATGTAATGAGATGATTTTCTCAAGAGGTTGGCCTTTACTGACGGCAAGGAGTCTGACTTGGTTGGGGGGGCGATCAGCTATGATTTCAATGTCTCTTATGCTGGTTAGGAGATCTAAGTAACATTGATTCATGGCATTCATCTGATTTCTGATCTTTAATATAAGGAATGGAATCATATCATATTTGTCATTACTCTGGGAATTAGAACATGGATATTACAGAATTGCTTACTTTTGGGGTTCAAAATAATGCATCCGATTTACATTTGTCTTCGGGGATGCCTCCATTGATTCGAGTTGATGGAGAGATTCGACGAATTAATTTGCCTGATTTAGAGCATAAAGCTGTTCAGACTTTAATTTATGACATTATGAATGACAAACAGAGAAAAGAGTATGAAGAGCACTTAGAAACTGACTTCTCATTTGAAGTTCCAAATCTTGCTAGGTTTAGGGTGAATGCCTTTAATCAGCATCGTGGTTGTGGCGCTGTTTTTAGAACCATTCCATCTAAAGTTTTTTCCCTTGCTGAGCTTCAGTTGCCACCAATTTTTGAGAAAATATCAAGTAAACCAAGAGGACTTGTTTTGGTCACAGGGCCAACAGGTTCTGGTAAGTCAACAACACTTGCAGCTATGATTGATTATATTAACGCTAATAAAAGTGAGCATATATTAACGATTGAAGATCCGATTGAATTTGTTCACATTAGTAAAAAGAGCCTTATCAATCAAAGAGAAGTTCATACTGATACACTTGGATTTAGCCATGCTCTTCGTTCAGCGCTTCGTGAGGATCCAGATGTAATCTTGGTCGGGGAGATGCGAGATTTAGAAACGATTCGATTGGCCTTAACAGCAGCAGAAACTGGCCACTTAGTTTTTGGGACTTTGCATACCACGTCGGCGGCAAAATCAGTAGATAGGGTTGTTGATGTTTTTCCTGCTGCAGAAAAAGAGTTAGTGCGCTCTATGGTGTCTGAATCATTGCAAGCTGTTATTTCTCAGACTTTGCTTAAGAAGAAAGGTGGGGGTCGAGTTGCTGCGCATGAAATTATGATTTGTACACCTGCGATTAGAAACCTTATTCGTGAGAATAAAGTGGCACAAATGTTTTCTACGATTCAAACTAATCAAGGGATTGGCATGCAAACACTCGATCAGGCTTTGCAGCGTTTGATAGATAGTGGTGTGGTTCAAAAATCACATGCTCAAGAAAAAGCCGCCAATAAAGATTTGTTTAAGTAAAGCTTAACCAATTCTAATTATTCTTCCATTTAGGCAAGTTTGTCGTTAGGATACCTCTTTATTTAAAAGGAGAAAGATGATGACAGCTTGCTTAGA
>CAYGPI010000097.1:0-9002 GCA_964351745.1 uncultured Francisellaceae bacterium | reverse complement strand
GTTGGAGAAGAATCAGAAAAATCACTCATGGAAGCCTTAGGGGCAGATAGCACCGATGGTCCAGCTGACGCCTTGGCTGATGATAATATGGTTTCTCATTTAAGATCATGCCTCAATCAACTAAATGACAAACAAAAGGATATCCTATCTCACCGTTTTGGATTATATGGTAATGAAGCTTCAACTTTAGAAGAAGTCGGTCGGGCCGTGGGTTTAACAAGAGAAAGAGTGCGTCAAATTCAAGTCGAAGCTCTCAAACAGCTTAAGGACATCCTGGAAACTCAAGGGGTAAACAAAGAGCTAAGCTTGAGTTAATCATAATTAGAAAGGTGTTGGTTATTTTCAATAACCAGCACCCATCTATCTTAGTTGATTAAATGTCTTTATAATTAACAGCTAAACACCTTGTAAAACAACTTTCACAACTAACAACACCGCCAGCACGAACAGGCCTGTCATAACAACACCAACTAGCGCATAAATCCATGGTTTGCCTTGGGTAAAATCTCTTTGGCGTGCTTTACCACTTTGCACACCAAACATGGCGGCCAATACGCTAATGATTACATTTAAAAAAGAAGGTTTTTTATACTCTGAGTTCATATCCTATCCTTAGCTTGCTAGAATAGTAGCATGGCTTCACTAAAAACTTATATACAAAGGAATAAGACAATGTTCAAAGATTTGTTATTTCAATTAGAGCAAAAAGTAGAGCATGCAGTTGATCTTATTGAGCTTCTTAGACTCCAAATCGAAGAGCTAGAAGAAGAAAATGCAGCATTAAGATCAGAGCAAGAGCAATGGCGAGATGACTTGGTTCACTTACTAAAAAGATTTGAACAAATAGAATCCAATCCAACTGAAGAAGAAGAAAAAGTTCACCGAGAAGAAGTTTTTGAAGCTTAACAGAATAAATCATGCCTAGCCCCATCACGAAAAGGTGATGGAGCTACTGTTTTTGTGAGAATTCAAATTAAAACAATCAATCCTTAACCTAAATTTTCAGCCTCGACCTCTGTCTGAGCCATGCTCTTAGGCAAAAGATTTTTCCACCACGAAACAATTTCCTTTGGATTTTCCAAATCAATTAACTGACCAATTTTAGGCGTTAATAAATTGATACCTTGCTTAGAAGCAAAGCTTTCTAACGTTTCTATAGGATCATACCAATGATGCATAGCCATATTAAACATCCCCCAATGAACAGGCACTAAAGCTTTGCTCTTTAAGTCGATATAAGCCTTAATCGTTTCACTAGGATGCATATGGACAGGCCTCCATTGATCGTCATATTGACCATTTTCGATGAAAGAAGCATCAAACGGCCCATACCGATCCCCGATCTCTTTAAAATGTGGGCCATAGCCTGAATCCCCACTGTAATAGATTTTTTGATACTCGCTCTTAATGATCCAAGATGCCCAAAGAGTTTTGTTCTCATAAGGCTTTGTTCTGCCTGAAAAATGTTGGGCTGGTGTGCAAATGAATTCTAGACCGCCCCACTTGGCATGCTCCCACCAATCAAGCTCTGTGATCTTTGATTTTAAAATGCCCCAACGTTCTAAATGAGCACTCACCCCTAACGGCACAAAAAACTCAACCTCGCTGCCTTCAAAAAATTTTATCGTTTTAGAATCTAAATGGTCATAATGATCATGAGAAATAACAATCACATCAATGTTTGGAAGCTCTTTAAGTCCAATAACCGGTGGTTGAAATCTTGGCGTTAGAAAATCTAATGGTGCTGCAGATTTTGAAAAAACAGGATCCACTAAAATAAGTTTTCCGTTAACTCTAAGTAGAAAACTAGAGTGCCCTAGCCAAATAAACTGAATACCATTAGAGGCGGACATTAAACCACTGAGATCTGGTTTAACCTCCGTCAATTTTTTCTTCGGGATCACCTGATTTTTAGGAAATAGAAACTCCCATGTGATTTTCAAGACATTGGCATCTTTATCAGCTTGAGCAACGAGAGCTTCTTGAATATTGACAAATCTTTTTTGTTTTTGGTTGTAATTTGGGGATGATCCCATGGCTTTGAGATGCTCCCCATGAGGGATTGCACCAAATCGAGGCCGTACTTCAACCCAAAAATAGACGAAAGACACTAACAAAAATATCAAGATCATAAGTGTCAAGACCCATGAAAAATGACTTGTAAATTTGATCAAAAAATCGAATCTCCATTAAGACAATCATCCGATAACCGGCTCAAATGATTGCTTCTACAAGGGCTTAATATCAAAAAATACTTGATTGATTTTCTAATCCGTTATTTGGCAAGTAAAAGTAAGAAGCAATGACCTGCTCGCTGGGCGGCATCTGCTACCTCTCCAATGAGTTCAATTATTTTATAAAGAAACATCACATCAATAGGAGGCAGCTCTTTTTCTATACGAAATAACTCTGACCGTATTTCTATTTGAATTTTATCTGATACAGTCTCTAGCTTGTCCAGCTCATCAATCATCCCTTTCACTATATTAGCTTCCTTTCCTTTGAAGCCTGTTTCTAAAAGCTCATCAAGCTCATTGATGGTTTTCTTAGCTTGTAAAGCAGCATGCTTTGAGCTTTTTAAAAATCTTTCAATGGGCTCAACAATACCTTTAGGGATTTCCATTTGTCGACCAACAATGAGCCCTGAAATATCTTTGGCTCTGTTTGCAATTTTGTCTTGAGAGCGTATTAACTCTAGAAGATCGCCTCGAGAGACCGGCATGAATATGCCACTTGGTAATTGTGAAAAAACTTTATTCTTCCATTCATCGGCCTTGTGCTCTAATCTTGATACTTCCATTTGGCACAAAGCTGCCTTATCCCAGTCACCATCAACCACGGCTTTAAAAAAAGGATCTAACGCTTGAACACACTCATAGACACAATTCATATGCTCTTGCGTTGCTCTAAAAGGTGAAGAAGCAAAAATACTTAATAAACTCATGGCTGGCCTCTTAGCAGATAAGGGGTGGGGAAATAACCTAGAAAGCTATTCTAGTACAGTGAAGCCGACTAACCAACCCTTTTGCATGCATTTAGATAAAATATTTTGGCTCATAGAATCTGAAACGCCATGCTGTAAGATTAAAGCTTGTATCGTGTCTTCTAGAGTCCACCCTTTTTGGCAACAATCTAAGTAAAAATACTCAAGTTTAGACAAAAGATCGATCCTAAGATCTAAGCCTGATCGCCACACGAAAAGCTGACACCCTCCTTTTTGGCTTATATCTATGGGCGCCACATCTGACTTATCCAACTGGTTAATTTCATATATCTCTAAGATAGGATATGAAGACTCTATCAAAAAAGAAGATGGTGGCATTTTAAAGCAAACGCGCTGCAGTGTTTGCTCATCCATGAGGGTTAAGGCTTCAAAACTATCAACCAGGTAACTTGGACCAAGGCAAGCTTTGTGGCAAAACCATTCTAAACGAGCCACATCCGGCAAATATGGCAGTGGATCGCAAGCTTTAAATCCATCTAAAAAATCACCAAAATGCTCTCCATAATCGCTAACATCATAGCTTTGATGTTGATTCGAGTTAAAGTATTGGCCAAAAACGTGCTCAAAGAAAGACTCACCGACTAGCTGAGAAATAACAGGATAGATTTCTGCAAAAGCACTAAGGTGATTCCCTAAAACACTCTGTCTATATATCTCTAATGGAGGTGTCGCAGACTTCTTTTTTTGTGATAAAAAACTAGGCGCTTGTGTTGTCGAAGATCCATCAAGGCAACACATCATCATCTTCTGGACATCTTTAAGCGGTTGCATGACGTGCCTTCATTATCATATCAGCCTTCTTCTTCTCTTCTAATAGAGTATCAAAAGCTGGAATATTGTTGTCCCACTCTATTAATGTTGGAACATCTTGAAACTGCTCAATAGCTTTTTTATATAAATCCCAAACTGGCTGATGAATTTTTTCCCCATGCGTATCTAACAAATAACCATCTTGCTCTGTATAACCTGCAAGATGCATCTCTTTAACCCTATCAAGCGGCATCGCCTTTAAATAATCCATTGGATCAAATTGATGGTTCTGAGCGCTCACATAAATATTATTAATATCTAACAGCAAATAACAATCTGCTTGTGAAGCAACAGCACAAAGAAACTCCCATTCTTCCAAAGCAGAAAACTGATAAGTTAAGTAACTGGAGACGTTCTCAATCAAAATACGCTCTTCTAAGTAATCTTGCACCTGATGTATTCTTGAAACAACATGTTTAAGCGCTTCTTCGGTGTAAGGTAAAGGCAAAAGATCGGGGACATAAGTGTTCCCAAAAGAAGACCAACATAAATGATCAGAAATCCAGCAGGGAGAAAACCTATCTTTTAGTGATTTTAATGCTTTTAAATAATCTAGATTCAGTGGATCAGATGAACCGATTGATAAGGAAACCCCATGCATCGTCATCGGGTATCGCTCTCGAATTTTTTCTAAATGATAGCAAGCCCGCTCTCCTTGATGGATATAATTTTCAGTTAAAACTTCTAACCATGGCACACAAGGCTTGCCGTCAATCAGTGACTCATAGTGAACAGATCGTAAGCCAATTCCAACGCCTTGAATTGGCTTATTAAAAGGATCCATAACCAAACTTACGAGCTAGTTGATCCACCAACTATCTTGTCGCAAGTTCCTTTTGGCAAATAGACCCATTCTTTTTCGTCATTATCTTTGCTTGCTTGACCTGCACAGGCATGTGATTTAGTGCCGCAATCATTTTTACCAGCTTTAACAACGCCATAACATTTTTCCATGTCACCCTTCGCTGCTAATGCACTAGAAGACGCTGTCGCTAAACCTAGTGCTAAAGCAGTTGTGACTGCTCCTGAAACCAAAGTTTTTAGATTATTTTTCATAATGCCTCCAAAATTTTAAGTTTTAATGTATCAAGCTATATAATAGACGTTAAGTGAACAATCAAGTAAAAAAATGCGACAACTAACTATTTTTGACAAAATGATCAGCCAAGTCGATCAGTGTATCCGCACTTTGGATCGTACACCAGCAGAAACTTTACGCCCTAATCCTTCAGACCCAGTGGTTAATAAAATCCTTTCAAAAAAAGAAAAAGCATTAAGCGCCAATCTTATGCGTATCAATCACACTGGTGAAGTTTGTGCCCAAGCTTTATACCTTGGGCAAGCTCTATCAACCAAAACCCCTGAGCTTAAAGCGCAAATGCGTCATGCAGCCATAGAAGAAAATGACCATCTGAGTTGGTGTCAAGATCGTCTTAATGAGCTGGGCAGCCATTCAAGCTATTTAAATCCGCTATGGTGGTTTGGATCCTTTGCCATAGGATTAACGGCGGGCATCATGGGAGATAAATGGAGTTTAGGCTTCGTGATGGAAACAGAAAACCAAGTGAGTAAACATCTAAGCAATCACCTTAATATTTTACCTAAAGGGGATCACAAAAGCCGAGCTATTGTGGCGCAAATGGAGTGGGACGAACAACAGCATGCCACCCTAGCCAGACAAAATGGCGCTGTACCTTTACCTGCACCAATCCCTCTGATAATGGCCTGCTCTTCTAAGGTTATGACCACGATTGTTTATTATGTATAAAAGTAAGAGCTAATTTGAATTAGGCCCTCATGAGAGGGCCAATTGCATTGTGCTATTAATTATCAAACAATTTATAGCCAACAAAATTAAACACGCCATAAGCTGCACCAATATAGGCACCAAGCACAGCACCACTTCGAACAACATTAGCCGTGAAACTACCATTTAAATAAACGTTAACAGCGACACCTAAAAGAGCCATGCTGCTGACATCATCAATAACGTCCGTCATATCGTAATTCCAATTTTCCCACTCTGTGACCATAGTGGATTCACCGCCAGAAATAACGTTAGTTTCATTCACATTCAAAGGTCTCACTGTCTTCTCCTTAAGGGTTTTAAATTCTGAACCAACTTTATCTTTTCAAAAAGAACATGTCAAAAAAAAACCCCGCATAAAGCGGGGTCCTTTGAGATCTTTGAAAAATATGAGAGGCTTACATCATGCCGCCCATACCTCCCATGCCACCCATACCGCCCATGCCACCCATACCGGAAGCATCAGCTGAGTCGCGATCATCTTTAGGTAAATCAGCAATCATGCAATCAGTTGTGATCATAAGACCAGCAACAGAGGCTGCATTTTGAAGAGCGCTGCGAGATACTTTAGTTGGGTCAATAATGCCCATTTCAATCATATCGCCATACTCACCGGTTGCTGCGTTATAACCAAAGTTACCTGATCCTTCAGCGACACGATTCAAGACAACTGAAGGCTCATCGCCTGCATTAGCAACGATCTGACGCAAAGGCGCTTCTAAAGCACGAACAATAATGTTCACACCAAGCTCTTGCTCGCGATTATCAGTTTTAACTTGTTTAACGGCTTCAATCGCTCTTACAAAAGCAACACCACCACCAGGCACGACGCCTTCTTCAACAGCTGCGCGTGTCGCATGAAGTGCATCTTCAACACGTGCTTTTTTCTCTTTCATTTCAATTTCAGTTGCTGCACCAACTTTGATGACAGCAACGCCACCTGATAGTTTAGCAACACGCTCTTGTAATTTTTCACGATCGTAATCAGAAGAAGTGTCTTCAATTTGCTTACGAATGGTATCAACACGAGATTTAATATCGGTCGCATTACCAGAGCCATCAATGATGGTTGTGTTTTCTTTGCTAACGATAATACGTTTAGCGCTACCAAGATCTTCAATCGTTGCTTTTTCTAGTGTTAAGCCAATTTCTTCAGAGATAACGTTCGCTTTCGCTAAGATAGCAATGTCTTCTAACATCGCTTTGCGTCTATCACCAAAGCCTGGTGCTTTCACAGCACACACTTTAACAATGCCACGAATCGTGTTAACAACTAAAGTTGCTAAAGCTTCGCCTTCAACATCTTCTGCAATGATAAATAGCGGACGACCTGATTTAGCAACAGCTTCAAGCAAAGGCAGTAAATCACGAATGCTAGAAATTTTCTTGTCAACAAGCAACACATATGGATTTTCTAAATCACATGACATATTTTGCTGATTGTTTATGAAGTATGGAGATAAATAACCTCTATCAAACTGCATACCTTCAACCACATCAAGCTCATCTTCAAGGCCTTGACCATCTTCAACTGTGATCACGCCTTCTTTGCCGACTTTGTTCATCGCATCAGCAATAATGTTTCCAATGACTGTGTCAGAATTTGCAGAGATAGTACCCACTTGAGCAATCGCTTTTGAATCAGCACATGGCACAGATAAACCTTTAAGCGCAGCCACCGCAGCTTTAACAGCTTTGTCGATACCACGTTTAAGATCCATAGGGTTAAAGCCTGCCGCAACAGCTTTATTGCCTTCAGCAAAAATAGCGTGCGTTAAGACGGTTGCTGTTGTTGTACCATCACCAGCATCGTCAGATGTTTTAGAAGCAACATCTTTCACAAGCTCAGCTGCAATATTTTCTAGAGGATTCTCAAGCTCTACATTTTTAGCTACGGTTGCGCCGTCTTTCGTGATTAATGGAACACCAAAAGATCTTTGAATAACAACATTGCGACCTTTAGGGCCTAATGTGCTTCTTACAGCCTTTGCTAACTTCTCAACGCCTGCAAGGCTTGAAGTGCGGGCATCGACATCATATTGAAATTGTTTAGCCATGTTTGCTACCTTTATTTGTCTATCAAAGTGAATTAAATAAATCGATAAAATCGATCAAAACGTTAATCTTCGACAACAGCCATAATGTCATCTTCGCGCATGAACAATAATTCTTCAGCGTCAACTTTTACTTTAGTGCCTGAGTATTTGCCGAAAATGACTTTATCACCTTCTTTAACTGACAATTTGCGAACGCCGTTATCTGTTTCTTTACCTTTTCCAGCGCGAACGATTGTTCCCCACTGTGGCGCTTCTTTCGCAGTATCTGGCAAATAGATGCCACCTTCACTAACTTGAGCTTCAGCATCTTGTCTGACAAGAACTCTGTCACCTAATGGCATGACCTTAATTTTACTCATTGAGCCAACTCCTAACTATATTGTAAATACACACAAAAACAACATTCTCCACATATACCTAAAATATATACAGGTAATGCAAATGGTGAGCCTATAATATCGAGCTATTTACGAAAGATCTACATACCAGCAGACATCAGTCTTAATATCCCTTGCTCATGTCTTCCTATGTGGGGATGCCCTGTTTTTTTTCAAGAGCAACCCTAAAAATATCTAAATTGACACCCTAAACAAAAAAGCCAACTAACTCATTTATCCTGTATTATTCCCTATACTTAAAGGTATTAACCTTATTCCTTATTAATTTGGCACTAAATAAACATGCAGGAACGTGAACCAAGTCAATCGGCTATGGCAAAGCTATTCACCAAAAATTTGCCAAGCAAAATTGCTCATCTTGAAAGCACAATACGCCATATCAAAGAGGGCAACATCAAAGAAACCCTCAAAGATCTTCACCAACAAGTTAAAAAGCTATCTATGCTTGCTCAAGCTGTTCAACTCAACCAAATCAACACCCATTGTAAAAGCATCCTTAGTTTCATTCAAAACCTACAAGAATTTGGGGCAGAACTTAATGATGAAACATTGACATTGCTAAAGGCGCAAATTGAACTCATGAACCACTCTCTAGACATGACTAAATTGCCACCTCACCTAAAGACCCAATCTCTAAGTCACATCCAATATCACACCAAAATTCTCATTGCTGTCTCAGAGCTTCATGTCGAAACTGAGTTAGTCGAGCAATTCGCTTTCTTTGGTTACCAGTGCATCAAAGCCCGTAGTTTTACGGAGCTAGCCGAAAGAATTCGAGAAGAAGCTCATCCTCTCGTGTTTACCGCAGTCATCGTTGATATCGCTTTTTGCGATAATAAGGCTCCCGAGTCATTTGATCAGATTCCAAACCAACTGCCTCTGATTTTTCTGAGCAAACACGATACGGTAGCTGCTCGTTTATATGG
>CAYGPI010000096.1:0-9311 GCA_964351745.1 uncultured Francisellaceae bacterium | reverse complement strand
TTTAATAAATTTTATATAAATGAAAAACAATGTCTTAAAAGAAGGTATAAGGGCGCTAAAACTAGGTTGAAATTAATGGCTATGCTATAATTTGCCGTTTTTAGATGTTAACTTACTTTGAGGGGAAAGCATGACTTTCGTGGTAACTGAGAACTGTATTCGTTGTAAATATACCGATTGCGTGGAAGTTTGTCCGGTTGATTGTTTTCATGCGGGGCCAAATTTTTTGGTAATCAACCCTGATGAGTGTATTGATTGTGCTTTGTGCGAACCGGAATGCCCTGCTGAAGCTATTTTTTCTGAAGATGATTTGCCGGAAAGCCAAAAAGACTTTTTAGAAATAAATGCAAAGATGTCAATGGTTTGGCCCGTTCTGGCGGAGCACCAAGTGCATGCAACAGTTGCCGACGATTGGAATGGCAAAGAGGGCAAGCGTCAATTTTTAGAAGACTAGCTTTAAGAATTGGAAGATTTTTTCCCGAAAGGAGGTCTTTGAGCGTAAATAAGCTCATAGGCCAAATCTAACAGCTGGTCTTCCCAATCCAAACGAAAAGCAAGTTGCTCGCCCAACTTGGACAGATCTTGTTCGAGCTCTTTCTGTGAAAAAGATTTCATATACTTGTCATGAAACTCCACCGTTTGGATGGTGCTTGAGAAAATTTTACTAAGTAAAATTTTAACAGTGCGAGCATTCTTTCCCTCAGAAGGAATGAGCTTCGTGATGTTTTCAAAAACTTTGAATTGACCAAAGCTTAAGTAATCAATCACCTCCGTGCAAAAGTGCTCAATTGATTTTTGTGCCTCTTCCGCAGGAAGCTCTTCTAAAGGGCGAAGCATACAAAGTTGATTAAAAGCAATCATCATTTTCTGCCGAGCATCAAGCCAATCTTTGATTGTGCTTTGGATCCCTTCTACCGTGACTTGTACATTATTTTCGGTCATTTAACCATTTTCCTAGATGACAAGAATGACTTACCTTAAGTAAAGCTGGCTTATGGCTTAAGTCAAGTTATGAGTCCAAACTGTGATGCCTTGTATCATGATTTAAGGTCAATTTACCCTCTAAGTGTAATCATTATGACTTGTTCTTGAGAGGCTGATGTCTTGATTTGAGCTGATCTTTGGGCTTTCGATCTTTGAGGGTAAGATCTTTATGAGAAATGACGTGCGAGATATCTTAAAGCCCTTAGCGTTTGCGCCCTTTCTTTGAGAAGACATTCTAGTTTATATCTTTGATCCTTTTTTTAGTGGGTTGTTTTTTATAAGATTAATTTTTTAGATCTCCATAAATATCCAGCGTTGACAAAAGGTATTAAAATTTGATCCCGTCTTGTTAAGTTTTTGTCATCTGATACAGTAAAGTTAATCTCATATCAACGGAGCGATATGGGAGATCAACTAAGCCATCAGGATGATGGCACTGTACTTGGCAAAGGATTGCCAGCATATCTAACGGTATGTGTGCAAAGGGATTGCTGATATTTAAGCCATATTTTGGTTAAGCGAACTCAAAGGATTGGGTTGGTTGTTGAGGCAAAAGGTACAGAGTTGATGGGTTGATAGCACGGAGTGCTGGGGTAGCGTTTATGACGCTACCCTTTTTTTATGCCTGAAAAAATCCAAAGTCCTAAGATAAAAATAAATAGACCCAACGTCCAGACAGGTAAGCTTGCCCCTAAAAATTGCACCTGCACATCGGCGCACTCCCCAGATCCATTAAAAATATGAGTTAGTACTTCAGAGGGAGGAAGAACTTTTAACAAATAATCTATGCCTGGTCCACAAGCAGGTACCTTTTCAGGAGGTAGGTTTTGGATCCAAATGTGCCGAAGACTGATCATGATGCCACTTAGAGCAAAAAGACTTGCTATGCCAGAATAGATCATTCTCGTACGTTGCTTTTGGGGGTTGTGCAACAGCGGCACCACTGAGAAAATCGCGAGCAAAAGAATGATAGCTCGGCTTAATAAGCAAAGAGGACAAGGATCAGCCTCTAGAAGATGCTCCATTAAAAGAGCCGCGCACAAGGCGACACTTGAGACTAAGAAGCTGAGAAAATACAATTTTCTAATCATAATTCATGGATATTAAGTCAGTATTTTAAAATAATATCATGCTGGTAGAGGTATTTAAAATATCTTATGCTAATGATCTGCTAAATAAGCACTGACAAGCTTTACCTATGAAAGCATAAGCTGATGCGTTTAGTGCTATCGATGACTCGGTTTGGGCTAGAGCCATGAAGCCACAATTCAGATTGGATCCAAGCGGGATGATTTTAATTCTAGAAAATTGGGCTTCTTTACTAAAAAGCCATTTAACTGCTTTTTCTGATAATTCAGTATAATCCCGCTGGCCTTCAATAACTGCGTGGCTAATATACTTTCTTGCCATAGCCTCAGAATAAGAACTTACTTTGTGAGATAATTGATGATGCAGGCGCCCCACCGGGTAATGTAAGTGCCACTCAACTTGGATTTCACTCATAAAAAAATCATCAAGCACGACAAACAGCTCATCTTTATCTTGAATACCAAAACACTTTAAGCTAAAAGACTCAATGAGGCTATGGGATTGTTGGGCACTTCTCATGTCTTGTAGAAGCTGGCTTAAAGCTGATTGTATATTATCTTTATCGGCAAGGATTTTTTTTATCCGACGCTCTGTAAAGTCAAAAGTGTTTGACATGCTGATCTTGGGTTTCAAAAATGCCATCAAAGAGACGCTTACAAGAGCCCGTTAGTGCGACACTTTCTCCCTCTTTCCAGGATACAAAGACATGCCCGCCCCGCATATCAACCTTCACACTGTCACCTAAATCCTGATGAAGGATGCCAGCGATAACAGCTGCACAGGCACCTGAGCCACAAGCCATCGTTTCACCAGCACCTCTTTCGAAGACTCTAAGCTTTATATGGTTGCGAGCTAATATTTGCACAAACCCAACATTGATGCCTTCAGGAAAAGTAGAGCTATTTTGCAGTTGCTTGCCTATTTTATCGACTTGAGCTTCTTTTGTTGATGGTACTGTGATAATACAATGTGGGTTTCCAAGTGAAAGAGCCGTTATTTCTCTTTGTTTGCCTTCTATTTTTAGAAGGAATCGCCCCTTTTGAGTGGCTTTAAGTGCCTTGATAGGAATTTTGGTTGGCTCAAATTTAGGCTTGCCAAGCATAGCTGTTATTTGGTTATCAGACTCTAGAAAAACTTTCATTTGTCCATTAAGGATCCCAAAAGTTATTTCCTTTTTGTTTGTTAGACCCTGCTCGTAGACAAAGCGGCCAACGCACCTTGCACCATTTCCACATTGTTTAGCTAAGGATCCATCAGCGTTAAAGATTTTGTAATAAAAATCTTCATTGGGTCGATGTGGGGGCTCAACAAGTAAAACTTGATCGCAGCCAATACCAAAGTATCGATGTGCTATTTTTCTGGCTAAATTAGAGTCGACTTTTATGGATTGAGTAATAGCATCTATCACCACAAAGTCGTTCCCCAAGCCATGCATCTTGGTAAAACGTACTTGTACAGTCATGTTGTTTATCAAAAATAATTTCTATCTTACTTTCAAGTGTATAGCTAGGAGGGGGCACAAATCCAGTAAAATGCACAAATCAGCACATAGCCCTATTATTATCTCGTCACCTTGCTTTTGCCTGTCTTTTCTATATCAATACCTCTTTCGACTAAAGATGCCTGCTCGCTTTGGTAAAGATCAAAGACAGTTTCTCGTGGTCTAACACAAAAACTTTGGTCGTCTTGAACCATCACTTCAGCAGCTTTGGGTCTGCTATTATAATTTGAGCTCATGACAAACCCATAAGCACCAGCGCCACGTATACATAAAATATCTCCAGTCTCCAATTTTGGGAGCATTCGAGCTGTGCCTAGAAAATCACCTGTTTCACAGATTGGGCCAACAATGTCATAGCTTTCAGTTCTTTGATCATTCAAAGTCGCAGGAATAATTTCTTGGTAGGCATTGTATAAAGCTGGCCTTAGGAGATCGTTCATGCCAGCATCAACGATGGCAAATTGCTTTTCATCTGTTTGCTTGATAGAAATAATGTTTGTGAGGAGTATGCCTGCATTGGCTATCATGGCGCGGCCCGGCTCGATAATCACTTTAAGATTTGGATCTGATATTTGGCCCAGCATGGCACTAATCCAATCTTTGGGTGAGGGAGGTTTTTCTTGGGCATAGGAGATCCCCAAGCCTCCGCCAAGGTCGATATGGCTTATCTCTATGTGATGCGCTTTAAGCTGTAAGCAAAAGGCATTTAATTTGCTGGCAGCTTCGATGAATGGAGCGGTTTCTAAAATTTGTGACCCAATGTGACAAGTGATGCCCATGATGTCTATATGAGAGAGAGATTTTGCTTCCAAATATAAAAGTAACGCCTTATCCCATGAAAGGCCAAATTTATTACTCTTTAATCCCGTGGAGATATAGGGATGCGATTTGGGATCGACGTCAGGGTTAACTCTAATAGCAATAGGTGCTTTTTTATTTTGTGCGATGGCTATTTGATTGAGCCTGCCAAGCTCATCTTCAGACTCGATGTTAAAACAATAAATGTTATTTTCTAAGGCAAAAGCTATTTCATGATCTTGTTTGCCAACACCAGAAAAGACGGTTTTTCTTGGGTCGCCTCCGGCGGCAAGGACTCTTTGAAGCTCACCGATCGACACAATATCAAAACCGGATCCCATTGTCGCTAAGAGGTTTAGAATAGATAAATTCGAATTCGCTTTGACAGCGTAGCATATGAGATGAGAGCGCTCTAGAAAAGCTTTTGTAAAGACTTCAAAGTGGTGCTTGATAGTAGCTGTTGAATATACAAAGCAAGGCGTTCCATATTGCTGGCTTAGAAGATCACAGGCTACGTTTTCTGCGAAGAGACGCTTATCTTTATATTCAAAATGGTCCATATTTTGTATCCCAATAAGTTAATAAAACGCAGGCGAAAGATTTAGATTAAGGGAAAGAGAAAGTTTTACTTGTGGCGGTATCATGGGTGTAAAGGGGCCCTTTTTGACCGCATCCGTGGAGGCAGATTGCAAAGATAATAAATCCTAAAGATTGAATCATCATTTTATTCATAGGGTTGCTTATTAGATTTAGAAGAAATAGGCGTCAATTCTATCTTTTTTAGGAAGCGTTTCCCAGTATCATGATTGGTTAGTTTTCATTTTAGGGTATGCTGCGTGTTTCGCTCAAAGCATCATAGCTTTGATTCGGTTGAATCGTAACAATAATTTAAGTTGGTAAAATGTCTGAAAAATTATTAGATGCGGTGGTTAAAGTGCCCGCAAACAAAGCAAAGAGATCCATTATTTGGTTACATGGCCTAGGAGCGGATGGTCACGATTTTGAAGATGTTGCTCCGATGCTTCGATTGAAAGATGACTTTGACGCAAGGTTTATTTTCCCACATGCGCCATCTATGCCAGTTACGGTCAATCAAGGTATGGTCATGCCTGCATGGTTTGATATTGAAAGTTTGACAGATCGCTCTAATGAGGACAAAGCAGGTGTTGAGGCTTCTCAAAAATCGATTAATCGCTGGATCGATCATGAGTCATCTTTAGTTGGGAGCGATAACGTCTTTTTGGTGGGATTTTCTCAAGGAGGTGCCATGGCCGCCCATTGTGCCTTTAGATATCCAAAACCTTTAGCTGGGTGCGCGATCTTGTCAGGGTATATCTGCTTACATCAATCTCTAGAAGAAGAGGCTTCACAAGCTAACAGGGCATTGCCAGTCTACGTAGCCCACGGCACAGAAGATCCAATGGTGAATTTTCAGTTTGCGATGAGATCGGTGTCACATTTAACGCAGTTAGGTTGGCATCCAGAGTTTGATGAGTATCCTATGGAGCATCAAATTTGCATGCCTGAAATGGTTCAATTAGGCGCTTGGCTTCAAAAAAATGGTTAACTGAGATTGATCATAAGGTTGTCTCTAACTTTCACCGAAAGGCTAAAGGAGCTGTCTGGGATGCCAGCTCTTTTGGTTGAATAAAATCATTCCTTAAACCTCAAAATTTGTGTGCAGCAACTAAACTTAATAGCAAGTAGATTTGTTATAGATCTGTTTTCGCCAAAATAGCTCAGAATTTCGTGGGCTTATGGCATGATAATAATAACAGGATAGCTTAGTGTAGGTGGGGATATTGTTGAGTCAACAAGACAAAAAAGAGCCAGAATTCTTTTTACCTAATTTTTGTGGGGTAAAATCGCTTTTTATTCTTACTATTGGAGCTGAGCTCTTAGCGATTGTTTTGATCTTAGCAACAGGAGATCAAATCTATGAGTCTTGGGATGAGCTAGGGTTACTTTCGATCTTTGTGCAGTGGATCTCACTGGGCAGCGCCGCTATTTTGTGTTTAAGCAAGCCTATTTTGGCCAGAATGCCTTTGATTTGGTCTGCATTCACAGCCTATCTTATTATTATTGGTGTCACCGCTGGTATTTCTTATGGCGCTGAATATTTTATCATGACCTTTGACTATCATTGGGGCGACAGTCCAGAGACTGTTGGCTCGTTCATGATTAGATGTATGACGATTAGCGCGATTATATCTTTAGTAGCGCTGCGTTACTTCTATATGCAACAGCAATGGAAAAAAAGAATTGAGCTAGAGAGTCAAGCGCGGGTTCAAGCACTGCAATCAAGAATAAGACCTCATTTTTTGTTTAATAGCATGAATATTATTGCAAGTTTGATCAGTATCAATCCTGCTTTAGCGGAGCAAGCGGTCGAAGATTTATCAGAATTATTTAGAGCAACGTTGCGTGAAACAAGCTCGATGGTGCCTATGTCTGAAGAATGGATTTTATGCCGTCATTATCTGCGCATAGAAGGCTTGAGGCTAGGAAATAGGCTAAAGGTTGATTGGCGCCTAGATGATGTGCCTAGTGATGTTGCCATCCCTATGCTTACGCTACAACCTCTCATTGAGAATGCTATTTATCATGGGATCCAACCGCTGCCTGAAGGGGGAGAGATTAAAGTGCATGGCTCTTTGCAAGGCAATATTGTTGAAATAGCTGTGATTAATCCCATTACTAAAGTTATTCCAAGATCAAAAGGTCACGGGATTGCTCTTGGAAACATAAGACATAGACTAAACTTATTATTTGGGAGCCATGCGAAATTAATCACGCAAGCTCAAGATGGTGAGTATAAAGCTATTTTGAGATTCCCATACATTAAAGCAAGCGAAGTTAATTAGAAAATAGTGAGTAGCTAAGGGCAAAGATATGCGGGTATTAATAGTTGACGATGAAGATTTAGCCAGGCAGCGCATGAAGCGTTTCTTTGATGATTTAGATGATCATGAAGTCATTGGTGAAGCCACTAATGGTAAAGATGCACTGCAGAAAATTGATGAATTAAAGCCTGAAATTGTGCTGCTAGATATCCGTATGCCTGGTATGGATGGCTTAGAAGTTGCGAGACATTTAGTGGATGTAGACGATCCACCTGCCATTATTTTTACAACCGCTTACGATGAGTATGCTTTAGAAGCTTTTAAGGTCAATGCTGTTGATTATCTACTTAAACCTGTGAGGCTCGAGCGCTTAGAGTCGGCTTTGAGTAAAGCAGTTAAGCCGAATAAGCCACAATGGTTAGCTTTGAATAAAACCGATGAGGGTAAGCCTAAGCAAAGAACTCATATTAGCTCAAGAACACGTCAAGGGATTGAGCTAGTGCCTATTGAAGATGTTTTGTATTTTCGTGCAGAGCATAAATATGTCACGGTACGCCATCCTGGTGGTGAGGTCCTTATTGAGGATCCCTTAAAAGAGTTAGAGTCAGAATTTGAGGGTGACTTTATTCGGATCCATCGAAACTGTTTAGTGCGCCACTCGGCTTTGCAGGCATTAGAAAAAAATGATGAGAGTCAACCTTGCATACGATTGCGTGGGATCAGTGAGCTGCTACCGGTTAGCCGACGTCACCTACCTTCTGTTCGTAAAATTATGAGCGGTTGATAGTTTTATAACTTTCTATCGCTGCCACTTATAATTTTATACAATAAGCCCTTTGAAGAAGTAAGGGGTCTTTCCAAATGTCTGTTATTCGCCTCGCGTCTCGCGTGAGTAAGCTTGCCCTTATCCAGACTCAGATGATATCAACTCAACTAAAAACACTTGATCCAACTTTAGAGATAGAAGTTGTTGGGATTAAAACTCAGGGCGACAAGATTTTAGATAAATCATTAGCTAAAATTGGCGGCAAGGGTTTGTTTATTAAAGAGTTAGAGCAAGCTTTGTTAGATAAACGGGCTGATTTTGCGGTTCATTCAATGAAGGATGTCCCTTTTGAGTGTGCTCAGGGCTTAGAAATTTTAGCGATAGGTGAGCGAGAAGATCCAAGAGATGTTTTGTTTAGCAACTTAGATCTTTGTTTAAGAGATTTGCCAGCAGGCTCAGTGGTAGGCACTTCAAGTTTAAGACGCCAAATGCAGTTGATGCAATTGAGACCAGATTTAAAATACAAACCTATACGGGGTAATGTTTTAACCAGGCTTGATAAATGCCGTCGAGGTGAGTTTGATGCCATTGTTTTAGCTGCTGCTGGTATGAAGCGATTAGATCTTGGGGATATGATCGTCGAATATTTTGAGCCAACAGACTGTTTACCAGCTGTAGGACAGGGGGCGATTGGTATTGAGGCTCGCTCGCAGGATAATTTTTTAAAAGATATAGTTTTGCAGTTGAACCATGCAGACACCCAAGCTTGCGTCCTGTGTGAGCGAGCGATGAATGCTACCTTAAAAGGAAGTTGCTCTGTGCCTTTAGCAGGCTTTGCAACTATCCAAGGAGACAATCTTAGTTTTGAGGCTAAAATTGGATGGCCAGATGGAAGTAAAGTGTTATCAACGAATGGAGCTGGCTATCGAAAAGACGCTGTAGCACTAGGTCAAAAATTAGCTCATGATCTGCTTGCGCAAGGCGCACAGGAGATTTTAGATGCTTGCCAATGATAAATCTTTGGCAGTTTTGGTCACGAGACCCAAGAATCAAGCTCAACCTCTTATCAATAAGTTAAGCGCGCAAGGGTTTTTGCCGATTGCTCTTCCAACGGTTGGAATCCAAAATCTTTACCTCTCACAAAGCGAAGTTAATTTAGATCAGATAGATGTCATTATTTGGACAAGTCCTAACAGCGCAAGTTGCACACCTTCGTGGCTTATTGAGCCATTAAAAATTAAAAAGGGCATCTCTCTTTTTGCGATTGGTGAGACAACCCAAAAAGCGTTAGAGCATCAAGGCCTTACACAAGTTAGCTCAGCTCATAAGG
>CAYGPI010000095.1:0-9338 GCA_964351745.1 uncultured Francisellaceae bacterium | reverse complement strand
ACCGAGTCCGTTACTTGGAGGCAGCGTCGCCAAATAAACAGGGGCGGCCAGCACAACAGAGCCAATATTTTGGACATGAGGTACGCTTAAAGCGGAAGTGGCTATCAATTTCATTTCTTGGCGACGATTGTCTTCCGTCACTCTTTTAATTTGCTCTAATTCATAATCTTGACCACCAAAGGCTTTAATCACTCTTTGACCCTCGATAGCCTCTTCTGAAACATGCGTCACTGAGCCTATAGAATTTTGTATTTTTGTTGAGAGTTTGCGTAATCGCTTGCTGATAATATGAATAATACCAGCCATGACTGGCACGATGAGAAAAAACATACAAGTTAATTGCCAGCTAATAAAGAGCATCACCCCCAGCAGACAAATAGTTGTGAAGGACTCTCTCACTAAAACAGTAAACGCATCTGTACAAGCATCTGCTACCTGCTCAACGTTGTAAGTGATTTTAGCAAGCAGCTCACCCGAAGTACTTTTATCATAATAGGAAGTGGGCAAAACCAAAAAATGAGCAAACATCTCCTGCCTAAAGTTCATCACCACTCGACGACCAACCCACCCCATACAATAGGATGACATAAAGCTAGCGATGCCTCTGAACAAAAAAATCACCATAATGATGAATGGAACCCATACAATGAAGTTTTTATCTTGGGCAACAAAACCATCATCTAATAAAGGCTTAAAAAGGTAGATAAAACTTGCGTCCACAACGCCATACAGTAAATTACCGATGATTGCGAAGGCAAATATTAATTTGTACGGCAATATAGCCGATAGTAACCTTCGATACACCTGAAGGCTTGGCATGGTCTGTGTATTCATGGATCTTATATTTATACTTATTTTATTACTTTGCTCGCCTGAAAAGCCACATCGAGACCTCCAAACCTAATCATTGCTTAATCTGCTCAGTTACAATTTTAATACGTGTAATACCTATTTTTTGCGCAACATCCATGGCAGATACGACGGATTGATGTGGTGCCATTCTATCACCTAAGATATACAAGAGCTTGTTTTTGCCTTCCAGTGATTCAAAGTTACTAACTAAACTGGATTTTAAGTGGCTCAAGTCTTTGGCAATCAACTCATCTCCAATCATATATTCTCCAAGATGGCTAATATTTAGTTGTACGCCTTGAATAACTTCTGAGCCATGTTGAGTCCTAGTTTGTGGCAACTCCACACCAAGTTGGTCAATTGTCTTGAAGTTTGTGGTCACCATAAAAAAAATTAAGAGCAAAAAAACCACATCAATCAATGGGGTAAGGTTTAAACTTAACTCTTCAGCTTTGCGTCTACGCATTGAAATAGATTTTATCATAAAATATACCTTAACTATGCAACCCTTTTACCTGTCCCACTTTTTTTATCCACATAAGCGCTATAATGAATTTCTTTAATGTATTCAGATAATTTTGCGGCCTCTTGCTCAAAAGTCACTGAAAATTCATCAATCTTACGATGAAAATGACGGTGAAACATCATACTTGGAATTGCAACTGACAATCCAAAAGCGGTTGTTAATAAAGCTTGAGATATGCCTCCTGCTAGTATTTCTGGATCTGTTGGCCCTAACTGAGTAATGGCTGAAAAAACCTCAATCATGCCTGTAACAGTCCCCAAAAGACCAATGAGTGGGGCAATAGCAGCAATGGTGCCCAAAGTATTTAAATATCTCTCAAGTGCATGAAGCGAATGCCTACCCTGCTCCGCCATTCTTAACATGATCATATCTTGGCCTTCAGAAATATTGTGAAACCCTTTAGACAGAACTTTTGCGAGGGGACTCTTGTCAGCCATAATTTTCAACTGCTTCTTATCCAACCTACCGTTTTGCAAGTTATGTAACATAGTTGGCAAGACTTCCTCAGGCGCTATCGTTGAAGATCGTAAGACCAAAGATCGCTCAACAATAATAGCCAACGCCACAATGGAGCATAAAAGGATAGGAAGCATTAAGAAGCCACCTGACATAAAAAGTTCCAACATGATTGTTCTCCAACTAGATATTTATAATTAGTTTAGCTGGAAATCAACACACCTGAATGGATCAAAACCTAAAAACTAACAGGATTTATTCATCCCAAATTTTTCTCGCCTGCGTTGCCCACAGTCTTGGCTCGCTTAATAGGATCTTGCCAACCTTAAAGCAGATAGCACCCGTCTCAAAAGTCTTCAAGATAGAGACTTTATAATCTAAATATCGCTGAACCACGCTGGCGTGTGGATGATGATACGCATTTGTTCTTCCAGCAGTGATAATGGCGTATTGAGGCGAGACAGCTTCAATAAATGCCTGACTAGATGAGGTCTTGCTACCATGATGCGGCACAATCAAAATATTGGATTGCAAGTCTGCACCATAATGCGCCACTAATTGATCTTCAACGATCGACTCAATATCGCCTGTGACTAAGGCACTAACATTTTGCGTTGATATCTTTAAAACGCAAGATTGATTGTTCTTCTTGTGTGGCAATCGATCACTCGGATGCAAAAATTCAAATGAAATCCCATCCCATTGCCAACTATCCCCTTGACGACAAACACGCTCAGCCTCAAGAAGCTGACGATTCGATGTCATCGATTGGTTTATCGGAAATTGTTTAGCAACAGAGTCAAAACCACCATAATGATCTTTATCCGCATGGCTAATAATACTTAGATCAATCTTTTTTCTTGGCAAGCGTCTTAAGAAGGGGTTCAAAACTTGGCTGCCAGCATCAAAACCCAAGGGTGATTGCCCTCCATAGTCGTAGACCAGCAAATGATTTTGCGTCTCAACAACAATGGATGTTCCCTGCCCAACGTCCAACACATGTAATAAAAAATCCCCAGACTTAACCGATGATGACTGAGGTAAAATGATAGGTGCGAAAGCTAAAAATAACAAAGATCTACCGCGCAGCCCTTTGGGCAGATACATGAAAATCGCACCAATCAATATCCAAACCAAAGAGCTCGAAGAAAGATGTAGATGAATCATACTCCAGGGTTGGTTTAAAGTTTCCAGAATCCAACAAAGCATTTTTAGTGCAACATCACTAAGCTCAAGAATCATTTGACTAAGAAAAGGAAGTTCGACCAAGGAGCCCAAAAGAGCACCTGGCACCACCAAAAAACTCATCCATGGGATGGCAATCAGATTAGCCAAAGGTGACATCAGAGATGCTTGCTCAAACCAGCATAGACTTAATGGCAACATGCCAAAAAATAGCAATATTTGTGGGAGGATCCATTTTCTGAAGGACGACGGTTTTGCATGCGACTGGCCAATCATGAGTAAAAGAATAACAGCTCCAAAAGATAACCAAAACCCTGGACGATGCACGGCTAACGGATCCCAAATAAGTACAAGCAAAAGGGCTATCACAAAGACTTGAATTTTAGGAAGCCATCGGTGCGCCATCATGCCAAGCATCACAACGCCCACCATGAGACAAGCCCTTTGTGTTGGGATAGATCCACCAGCTAAATAGGCATAAATCAAGGCCCCAACAATGGCAAATGTCCCCGCAAAAATTGCAGATGAAGCCTTTATGCGGCGACAAAGATAGCCCCACAGATAAAGACCTAAGTAATAACAAAAACTAGCAACAAGGCCAATATGCAACCCAGAAATGGCCATAAGATGACTTGTGCCTGTAGCCCTAAACATAGCCCACTGCCCATCAGCTATGTAACTTTGATCACCGACAACAAGTGCAAGAAAAATCCCTAATCGCTCGCTATCTTTAAGTTTCTCGATAATTCTTTGTTTAATGGCCGTACGCCAAGAAAAAGAAGCCCCCTTGTGTAAACACTTCAGGTTCAAGACCTTGCCCTCAGCGACGAAACCATTTAAAAAATATTGTTTAGCCTTTGACTTTCCTCCAGGATTTCTTAGCCCAATAGGCTTTTGTAGTTGAGCCATAACAGCTAATTCGTCGCCCTGCTGTAAGTCTTGCCCAATCTTACTCCCCACAAAAAGTTTAACTTTCCCGTTGAATGGCTCACAATGATTCACTGGATCACAAAGCTCAGTTAGTTTAAAATCAAACCGAACCCTATTTGAAATTAGGGCAGGCGCGCTTATGACATGACCTCGAATCGTAGACTGCTCATCAAATAAATATACTGGCACATTGAGCCGCTCTTTGACGACCCATAGAGACCATGATATGCCGCCAGCCAAGGCCAAAAAGAAACTAAGACATATGTTTGCCCATGGCTGCTTCATGTATTTGCGTATGCACAAAGAAAGCACGACAACACCTAAAGTTGTCGCGATGGTGGCGTACCAAGAAGGCAACGAACGAAGTAAGTTTAACGACTCACACCCTACTAATAGACCAAACGATATTGGAATCATTAGTGGGTGCGATAGCATAGAAAAGGCCAATAACCCACCATGCCTAAAAAATTGTTTAAACGATGGATGCCCGATCCTAAATCTTTGAAAAGTCATAAGCACTTACAATTATTTGGCAAGTTAATCCACGACCCAAATTTATGGCATTTAAACAGGTACTCCGTGGCCACTGCTTTTTCAGTTGGCATTTTCTGTGCATTCGTGCCGATCCCTTTTCAAATGGTATTAGCCGCAGCTGTTGCTATATTATTCAGAGCTAACTTCCCAATCTCAGTCACACTTGTCTGGATCACTAATCCTCTGACCATGCCACCTATTTTTTATTTCGCCTTTAGAGTTGGGGCAGCCATCTTAAATCGTGAACCTAAGGGCTTCAACTTTGAATTGTCATTTGAGTGGATTTCGCAAAGCTTTAAAACCATTGGGCCTCCTTTCTTTCTAGGGTGCTTTGTTTGTGGCACGCTCATCGCAATCCTCGGTAACATTATCATCCGCTTAGCATGGCGCTATTCAGTCTCTAAGAATTGGAATGAGCGACGATTAAAAAGAAAACAAAAGAAAGCTTCTAAGAAGCAAGCTAAAAGCAAAAATAAACTTAAGAACAGAATGACAGGAAAACGCCACTAAGGCGGCGTTTCCTGTTTAAAGAAAGGAAGAGCCATGACATTTGGCTTATGAAGACTTAATCATGATTTGCCACAAACGATAGCAAGCCGCTCTAATCGTTACTCGTAGTCTCTGCAGGATCAGAGAATATCAACCTAGCTTTGCTAACTCTAATACCGTCCATTTTTAAAACCTCAGCCAAGATGACATCATTAAGTCTAACTTCAGATCCTTTGGATAATTTAGTTTCTGCCTGCTCATGAAGCAATCCAGATAACGTGTCTGAATTCTCAGCGACTAATTTTATATCAAATCTTTCATTAAGGTGCTCTACTTTAAGACCACCTTCAACAATATAAGAGCACTCTGACTCTTTCACAAAAACTGGCTTATCTAGATCAAATTCATCCTGCATAGAGCCAACTAGCTGCTCTAAGACATCCTCAAGCGTGACAATACCTATTAAAGTGCCATGCTCGTCTTGCACGAGTGCCAAATGATTTTTTACCTGCTTAAATTTGTTTAGCAATGTCGTGATGCGCATGGTTTCATGAACAATGACTGGCGCTCTCATAATACTTTTAAAATTAAGTGGATTATCATGGCTAAACCCTATCAAATCTTTAATATGAATAATGCCTAGGATTTTGTCTAAAGAATGATCACAAAGAGGAAACCTTGAGTGGTTCGATCTTTTTATATATTCTAAATTCTCTGAAAATGGTAATTGGCAATCAACAAATTTCACTCGACCTCTTGGAAGCATAATATTGCGTACCATTTGATCATCAAATTTAAAGACCGCATGGATTAATCTGTGCTCATTGGTTGAGACCTCGCCCCCTGCTTGTGAAAGACGAAGGGTGTCTAAGATCTCATCTTCCGTTAAAGGCATTTCCTGTACGTTAGGATTATCTACCCCTATCCACTGTAGCAATTTTACAGTGGATACATTCAAGACATACATAAAAGGGTAAAGTACTAAGTAGAAGACCTTTAAGATCCATGAAGACCAATGAAGCACTGTTTCAGGCCTGGTAATCGCGTAAATTTTAGGTACCTGCTCCCCCAAAACAATATGTAGCGTCGTAATGATGGTAAAAGCAATCGTAAAAGCAATACTATGGATCATCACTTCTGATGTGACACCAAATTGATATACATAATGACCAATCAAGTGTGCGATAGCAGACTCACCCACCCAGCCTAAGGCTATCGATGCCATCGTAATGCCTATTTGGCAAGCCGACAAAGCCAGATTCCTGCGCTCGTATAACCAAAGTGCGGTTGGAGCACTCATGGCATGACGGTGGTTTTTTATGCGCTCTAGCTTACTTTTTTTAATTTTAACCAGAGCAAACTCAGCTGCAACAAAAAAACCATTTAGGGCGATTAAAAAGGCGGCAATGCTAAGCTTAAAGATATCTAATGGTAGATTTGTGATATTGTCCATGTCTTCCTAAAATTAAGAATATTTATAATGAATATATGCCATTGTTCCCAACCCATGATTAAACATGAACCAAACCGTCATCTCTAAAAACCAGAGTGCATAAAATCAGCAGCAAAAAAACAGTCATGACCTTTGCTCTCAAACATGCTTTAAAATAGGGAAGATGAACGACTTTGCTGACAATAGGCCTGCGCGCGACATTTTAACACAGCAATGACACCTAACAAAGCACCCAAGCGCCTAATTTGTCGCTGATGCTTACCCCTGATGAGGACTCCAATTTAAGCTTTTAAGCCCGTAGAAGCAAGGAGGTATCTCACCGAAGCTATGGTTGGTGTGTGCTCTCATGGTCATCGAGCCTCCCCCTTCAACCCACCTGAAAGGGACTATCTTGTCTGCTATGAATCAGGTTATAAATGTCAAAAGCTCAATTTAGCTAAAATCCCACCTATGACAATTAAAACCTCTTAGGAGGCTCCTTACTCTTTATTATACAAAGGTCACCGCAAAACGCCTCAGACCAAACCTGATAAAAAGATGACTCGAGGATCAATCTACTGGATAAAAACATGTGGTTAAACCATAAAAATCGTTATAATACATACACTTAAGTAGTGATAAAATATATTAAAAAAGTCTATTTACTTCATTGTGTTTAAGGATATAATCAAAAAAAGACGGGATGTTGTCTAGCTAATTCCTCTAGCCTTTTGAGGAATCATGCCCAAACAACAATTCGAACTAGATGAAGCGTTTAAGCGCTGTGGGGCATAGCCTGAATATCCGGCCCCACAGCTTTAAAGTTTGTTAATATAGCTGAAAAAGGTGAAAAATTGGAAAAACTACGGGAAAATATAGAATCATTATTGGATTATGAAGGCGTACCCGCTAATGTATCTGTACGAGCAGAATACTTATCTTCTCGTTTGGAATTAGCTGAAGAGGATATACGGATATTCCTTGATGGGACTAATGTTTTGCCTAAGGGAGCAGCTAAAAACATTGCCGACTTATTTGAGGTTGATTTTTTCTGGCTTGCTGGCAAAGATTCTTGATAATGACCAGTGGTGGGACCCACAAAATCTAGATCTATGCCTTTTGAAACAGTCGCCATAGCCTTATTCAATAGACACTTAGGCTTATCACCCAGATTAAGCTTGTGTCTATTCCTTTTTAAATAATTCCTGCCTGTCAAATAAAGTTACCCAACACATTGTTTCTGGCCAGACTGACGATTTCCCCTTCTTCTCTGCTGTTTCTTTAAAATGTCTGTATAATCTTGTTCCTTTTATGATTCCTAACTATCGCCAGCAGGTCATTTCCATGCTTCAAGGTCCAAACAATCCTAGCAAACCCCAAACCAAAAAGCCCTTTAAAGCGGCCATCGCTCAAAAAGCGCCGATCCTCATTTCCTTTCGTCTTGAAGGCAAAAGTTTAGGAAAAGCCTCCTTTTACGATCACTATACGATAAGTAGTCACACAGGCTTTCAAACAGCTATTGCTAAAGCTAATCATCCAGAAATTCAGACAAAATACCTAAGAGATTACATCTCAGAGCAAACCGTTAATATTCCTTATGCCACTTTACTCCCAGAAATTAACCGGCCAATGCCATTGGTCCTAAATGCCTATGAGCAAGGTGGTCTATTAGTCATCCCAGGCATGACACGAGACTCTTATGAGATGGCGCCTCAAAAGCATACCCTTAGAATTTCATTTGAACAAAAGCTAATTGCTGATTCTCTGCGAAGAGGACGACCCATTGTGGCAATTTGTGCCGGAAGCTGGACACTATGGGAAGCTTTAGGTGGGCAAACTGTTGCCGTGAAAGATCATAACTATGGTGGCGGCATGCCAAGAATTAGTACAACTGGCAAAATGACCCATAATAAGCACGTTCATGATGTTAAAATTGTGAAGGGAACACTGCTTCAAACAGCGATGGGCTTACCTGATATAGAAACTGATAGTGTCTTGCCTGCCAATAGTATTCATTGGAAAGCGCCGAGCGATAAAACTGTTCCAGGAAACGTTGAAATAGCGGCCAGATCAAAGAACAATCCCAATGTCACGATCCATACTAGACAAAGCACAGTCATGGAGCCAGATGAAGACATAGTAGAAGCTTTTTCATCAATATTAGGAGCTCCTACCATTGGCTTTCTCTGGCATCCTGAAGCCTTTGAATCTAGTAGCAAAACGCCAGTGAATCAATCAAACAATGCGGCCCTTCTATTTATGGCTAAGGCTGGATCTGCCTTTGAAGCCAAGCAAAACATGCTGGCTCAATACAAACAAAAAGCCCAGGAAGTCGCTGACGTAGACGTGAATGGCCTTCAAAATATTTTTGAAAAATTGAAAATATAAAGCGCTATTTTATTGATAACCAAGCAAAATCAGCTTACCAGTTGACGGCAGTCTCTTCTCAAATCATCCGTGGAGAGTCTGCTTTTGGTGTATTTGGAGTGTTGCGCTACAAATTCTGCTCAATCAACTGCCCATGCTCAAGCTTTAAGACTCTATCCATCTTTGAAGCCAAATCCTCATCATGGGTCACGATGACAAAGCTTGTATCGACATCTGCAGTTAAAGTCATCATCAACTGATAAACGTTAGAGGCACTTTCTTGATCCAAATTGCCGGTTGGCTCATCAGCAAGCACGCACTTTGGTCTGGTCACTAAAGCTCTAGCTATCGCAACTCGCTGGCGCTCACCACCTGACAACTGATTTGGTCGATGTTGAAGACGATGCGAAAGCCCAACATCCTCTAAAGCCTTTTGGCATAATGTCTTTATTTCTGAAACTTTCACGCCGCGAATTAATAAAGGCATGGCAACATTCTCTAAAGCATTAAATTCCGGTAACAAATGATGGAATTGAAAAATATAGCCAAACAACCGAATTCGAAGCT
>CAYGPI010000094.1:0-9422 GCA_964351745.1 uncultured Francisellaceae bacterium | reverse complement strand
CTCTATGGGCTAGTCCCGTGGGGAAGGGCTATATAGACGTAACAATCATTACTCTCATAGGTTTTTTTGTTTTTGGCCCTCAAATGATTGTTGGCTTAGCTGCTGCTGAATTTGTTGATAAAAGAGCAGCTGCAGCATCAAATGGCTTTGCTGGCACCTTAGGGTATTTTGGTGCAGCTTTTGCAACGGCTGGCATAGGTCTCATTATTGATCAATGGGGTTGGAATGGGTTTTATTGGTGCCTTATGGCAAGCTCAGTCATTATTTTTGCGTTGTTGGTTCCGTTTTGGCACTTAAGCAATCCTCAGACAAAGACAGCTAGCCGCAGACCGAACAAAGTTGCACCAGCTATTTCATAGCTTAACCTTAAAATGGCGCGCTGCACCCATTTTTGTGCGGCATCGCAGTAACGAAACTTAGAGAAAACTCCCTTTTTGCTCTAATATAAAAACTGCTTGCGCCGATACCTCTCATAGGTCAATTAAAGAAATCCTTTTTGAGGGGGAATTATGAAAAAGGTAGCGTTATTAGTCGCCGCAGCGGGTCTTACTTTAGGCGGTTGTGCTTCTACTGAGCCAACGATGCAAATGTCTTCGTATGACGAAGGTTTTCGTGCAGGATGCGAGAGTGGTGTTTGGTATGATATGACTGAAGTTAAAGAAAAAGATTACCATCGTGCTCATAGCGAAAGATCGTACTTCCACGGTTGGGACGAAGGTTTTTCTGAATGCAGATATAATATCTACAGACCAAAAGCATAAAACTAGAAAAGATAGGTTATGAGCAGCAGGAAGCATGCTCATTATCCTATGGTTGAATCATGAGCATCTGTAATAAATTTTTGACTGCTCTGGCTTAAAATAATGGCTCGAGTCGCTTTTGCGGCCAGAGCCAATCAAGTGAAAGTTCTTATCATCTAAAACCTGTGATTTGATGAGTGATACTCGTTGATCATAGGCTTTAGTTAGCAATTCTTTGTTTGGTGAAAGTGATAGAGAGCAATACTCAGCTATGGCATCATTTAAGTCATATAAGCTATATGCTCGATAGAGATCCATCGTTTTTTGAAATGATTCTTTGTTTGAATAACTTTTTCTATACTCATTAAAAAGCATGGCACAAAATAAGCCTTTAATGCTCTCATAGCTGCAATTTCCAGAAGGTTGCTTAGGCAAGCTTATATAAGCAATGTTTTTGAGTGCTAAACGCACTGGAGCTTGATTAAAACTAGTGGTCGATCCATGATATTGGAGACCACATAGACAACTGTGCACAGCTTCCCTTTTGCTTAGTGGCACTTCGTATACTAAAATGCCTGGTATATCTCCAGAGCCAACTCCCATATTAATGTGGTAATAGCGCCCATCGTGGGTATGATAACCCGTCGTTTGATGCTCATCTTGTAAAGGGAAAATATAAATGTGATCTTTACCATCATGAAGCTTGTGCTTGAATTGAAATTCATACCTTGGCTCAATGTTAACGATAGTCTCAGTCACCTTGTCTAAGATATGTTTATCTGAATCTTTAATGCCTGTGATTGATGTTTGAAACATCAGTAATGTTTGTTTAAATGACAAGAGGGAGTTGCCCCCTTCGTCCCCTTCGAGGTCAAGCTCTTTTACTTTCGGACTAACACCTATTTCACTTAATGAGTGGTCTTGCCACTTTAATTGTATTCTTCCAACAAGGCCCAAATGGTGACTTAATTTTAAAGCTTCACGTTCTTCAAAGATGAGCCAATACAGCTTTTCGTAGCTTGATAACTCGCTCCACTTTTTGTTCTGGTAATCTATTGGATACAAACGAAAGAATAGATTGATGGCATACATGTTTGGTTGTTTAATGTCGTTAAATTTCTTTTTAAATTTTAAAAGCAAGTGGTTCGGTATAATATTTTTATGATCGAGCAGCTCTTTAAAAGCTGTTGCGTTATTGCTTTGGAAGGCAACATTAAAAGCATCGTTGTCGTTGTTTTTAAAATAGCCCTTGCGGTATAGTGTTGCTAAAAAGAACTTTCTTTTTCTCTTGAGATTATCATCTGATGTTAATAGCATGGCTCTAACGATTGACTCAAGAAAAAGAGGATTAATGTGGGTGATGTTATAACGCGACCCCTTAGAGAGCATCTTTATAATATTTTCTAAAGGAAGGGGGGGCTCACTATGGTGAACGACCCATTGCTTGATTAAAACATGAATCTTAGCGTTCAATTGATTTTCAAAGCTAGTTGGTGTTGTGGTAGCCATGGGTGGTTCCCACCCTAAACCATCCAAAAGCATTCTTCTTGTAATAACTTTAACGCCATTGATATTACATATACGGATCCCAATATTTTGATCGGGTATAACAAGTTTGTATAATGAATCTAGTTTTTGATTTAAGAATTTACCAATCAAGTGCTGCCTCTATATTTTAGCCATCCTTAGCATGATATTAATGATGCCACAAAAATTATGAGTAAACACTATTTTAGAGCGCCCATTCTATTAGAATGATGATGGCGTTATTTTTGTTTTTTTGCCAATCTCTCTATCGCAGCTCCATAAGTTTGACTAGGCGAGTGGTTAAGTTCATATATGATGTAAGTATCAGTTAATAGCACAACAGATTTGCTGGGTATATAGCTTGTTAAGCGGGCACTGCTTGAGCTTTGTGCTTGGATGAGGAGCTTTGTTAAAAGTAATTTGTCAACCATATACCGTATCACAGCAAGAGATACTGATAAATGCTCACTAATATCTTTAGCGCTTAGAGCAGGTTCTCCTTTTGAAAATTTGTCTATCACTACATGCATAATCTCAAGCAATAAAGCCTGCTGTAAATGATGAGGCATTTTTTCTATTTTGAATTCCCAGCTACGAGTGATTCGGCTTTCTATCACATAAGTTAATTGCGCCCCCAAAAGGTAGATCGTCCAACTCATATAGATCCAAAGCATAAACAATGGAACGCTTGCAAAGCTTCCATACACCACACCAAACTCATTGATTTCTTGTTGGAAACTGATATAGCCATATTGCAGTAAGTGGAACAATAGACTCGCAAAGAAACCTGCTGTCAAAGCAGATACTAATGGTACCTGGACAACAGGTATACCCCAATAACTAAATCCCATAAGCAAAGTGAATAAGAAAATTGATATAAGTTTAGTTTGGGAGGGTAAAGCATCAATGCTTCCCAAATTTAGTTGATTTGGCAAAACGCTTGACACAAGATCTAAAGAGTAGATCATCGCACCACTTAAAATAATTAATAAAAGAGGTAACAGAAGCATCAAAGCTGCAAATTGATGAACCCTAAATAGAGGGTTTTTTTGAAATTGAACTGCCCAAATCTTATTAAAGATATGATCTAAGACGCGAATGACCTTAAAGACCGACCACATCAAGACAATAAAACCAACACCCGCAATAATTGCTTCCTTAGTTTGAGCTAGTAGGTTTTGTGTAAAAACGAGTAGATTCTCATAGACTTGCTCTTGACCAACTAGAAGCTCTTTCATCACCGCATTTAAAGTCGATTCAAAGCCAAAACTTTGCGCCAAACCAAACATGAGTCCCAAAAAGGGGACTAAAGCGAACAGAGTGTAAAAAGTCAGTGTGGCGGCCTGATAGGAGCACGCATCAAGAAGAAATTTCTCAAACGTTCTTATAAGATATAAGGGGAACCTTAGCTTTATGCCTTTTGCTCTCTGTTTTATCGAGGATAGCATTAATATAACTCTCTTTGTTCAAAAATAATCGGTGAAAACTTCACTCGTTTATCTGGATGGCGTAGGGTTCTTTTTAGTACAAAATCAAATAATAAAGGGTTGTAAGCATAAATTTCTTTTAACCCTTTGACTTGTTTATTATTGAGCAGTCCTGCATCTGTAAAATGACGAAGATTAACCATGATGTTGATTGCGACGAGAGGATAGTCACTGCCGTTAAGTAGTCTTGAATGCAGATCTTCTCTTGCTAATAGAGTTTTTACAAAATCCATGTTGCGATTTGAGAGATAGATGGATGAGAGATCGGCAAATAACAGATCTTGATATTTTGGGGTGTCCATCATTCTCATAAAGAGTTTAAAACAAGGCTTGTCGTCCAAGGTCGCAGACTCGATATCCTCACACTCCCCAAGGGTTGCCGCATGAGCCATGATGATCTTGACACCTAGATCTAGAGCCATTTTGTAGTTTAAGGGATTGCCATAGGATTGATTGTTTGATGTGACGGCATGTTCATCACCCACATGGACAATCAGGGCCATTTTATATTTTTTAAGTGCTTGATAATAGGGCGTGATGGATGGATCCATTGGATCAATGTTCATGGCATTAGGGAGCCATTTCACAAATTTGACGCCGTCTTCATGATATTTTTTTAAGACATCAAGAGCGTCTTTACGGTTTGGATGTACGCTGATAACTGGTACAATGCTCTCAGGGTGTTTTTTTGCAAGAGCAGCGACAACATGGTTACTGATAAAGAAATCTGTTTTAGTCAGATCGGCTTTGCCAGCTTTGTCGTGGTAGGTATCAAAAGCAAAGGCATGTATTTTAGTTCGGGGCATATGAGAGATTAGATCAAGCAATCTATCGATGTATTCATTGAGTGAGATGCCATAGTTTTCAACTTGGGCTGCATGCATGAAGATCTCATATTTGACTCTTTTAATGGGGTGAAAAATATCTCTAAAACTTGGGTGAATGTAAGTTTCTCTTGTGTTATCGATACCAAGCAAGTGAACGTGGTAATCTGCGGGCATTTCTAGACCTTCATATGCCTTATCAATGAGGGACTGGGCATAGGGAGAGATCTGATATGCCAGAGTACCTGGAGAGAATTTGGAGGCTCCTGCGATCATTGGTAGGCATAGTTTGAATGTGATGTAGGCCAAAGCGATGATGCATACTGAGATTAACGCCAGTTTTTTTGGTGATTTCACTGAATAAATTTTCCCTTTTTTGAATTGGGGTAACCCTTAAGACAATTCTACTCAAGATCTACAAGCATTTGTAGATAACTTATAAAGAGAGTAGTACCAACTCGGAGTTTTTATGATAGGCGTAATTTTAGCAAGCTTAATACTAACAGGATATATGTTCTGGTGTGGGCGCCTGCTAATTGCCGCTAAGCACAAAACCAAACCGCTAGATAAAGCATATTCAGCCATCAAAGTTATCCTATTAAGTTTCTCTCTCGTTGCCATGATAGGCATTATCATGGATCTTTATTATTTTGGTGGTAATAAAGGTCATGTTTACAAGAAGACCACGATTACGACAACATCTACGAATGCCGCAGGACCTAATGATCCCTATAACGACAAGAGCTCTTCTGGTCAAACAGAGGATGGCAGCTTAGAAGTCACCATTTTAAAGCCTGACGAGATTAAAACTCGTTTCTCAGATGTGGCTGGTCAAGAAGAAGCCAAAGCTGAAGTGATTGAAATTGTAGATTTTTTAAAAAACCCAGATAAGTACACAAAACTAGGTGCTAACTTACCAAAGGGTGTTCTGTTATACGGACCTCCCGGCACTGGCAAAACACTCATGGCACGAGCTGTCTCTGGAGAGAGCAACGTGACATTCATCGTCGTTGATGGTGCCGGATTTGATGAGATGTATGTTGGAGTCGGGGCGGCAAGAGTTCGAGAATTATTTAAAATTGCGCGAGACAATCAACCTTGTATTGTGTTTATTGATGAAATTGATGCTTTAGCGCCGCCTAGAGCTGAATCAGGCAGCTCAGCTAGCGGTAGGATGCAAACCATCAATCAACTATTAGCTGAAATGGATAATGTGCTTGATGACAAAAATAAGGGCATTATTGTGATGGCTGCCACTAATCGATTAGATGCTATCGACACAGCACTACTAAGACCTGGTAGGTTTGATCGTAAAGTATATATCCGCTTACCAAACTATGTTGAGCGCTCTGCCATTTTTAAGCTGTATTTAGATAAAGTGCCAACCTCTGAGATCGACTCAAAATCGCTAGCTGGCATCACTTATGGTTTTTCTGGTGCTGACATAAGAAATTTAGTGAATGAAGCAGCTCTTTACGCAGCAAGAAATAACCAGGAAAAAGTTGGTCCGCAAGACTTCAGTTATGCGATAGATAAAATCAAATTAGGTCTAAAAATTGAATCGGCCATTGTGACTGAAGAGGAAAGACGTTTAACGGCTTATCATGAGGCAGGGCATACGATTGTCGGTATACTATCTCCAAATTATGACTTTAAGTTAAACAAAGTCACGATAGGGGTAAGAGACGCCACTTTAGGTGTGACTCATTTCGAAGGTTTAGACGATAATTTTAGTGTCTCAAGAGCATTTTTAGAAGACAACATCGCTCTGTTGATGGGTGGGCGTATTGCTGAAGAGATGCTTGTTGGTAAGCGGCATGTCACAACGGGGGCCTCTAATGACTTATTACGAGCCACTCAAATAGCGCAAAGTATGGTCACAGAGTGGGGCGTTAGTGACTTGGGTGAATATATTTCGTTTTCAGCTCTTAAAGCACCACCTGCTGATAATATAAATAATGAAGTTGATAGGATTTTAAAGGCTGGATATGAAAGGGCCAAAGATATTCTAAGCAAAAACAAAAGCAAATTAGACAAACTCGCTAAAGCCTTGATGGTTAAAGAAACCTTAGATCGGCAAGAAGTCCTTGATATTCTTGGACTGAAAACTGAGGTCACGATACCACCAAAACCTGGTCTAAGGTAGCTAAGACGGCAAACTATTTGAACCTTGGCTAACTATCTGTTAGAATGCACTCCTTAATTTCCTATTACATAAGGAGTGTCTGTGCGCACAATTACAACAAGTGAATATACGCTTATTGCCGGTGGTTATGTGGCCCAAGCTGAAGCTGTTTATACTTATTCAGTGCTTGGAACAGGTATCGGATTTGCCGCTGGTGTCAGTGCCTTATGTGCCATAGGCTTATCTCCTGTTGGAATGGTTGCCGCGGCTGCTGCTGGTGGTGCGGCATCGACTTACATGTTTAGCTCAAATTATCTTGGCATGGGAGCTGGCGTTGGTGCTTGCTCTGGCTTAGGCGCAGTCTTGGCTATGAGCACAGGAAGTGCGAATGCTGTTTTGTGTAGCGCAATCCTTGGCGGGATTATTGGTATGAATGTTTACGCTGCCATTTCTTAAACATCAGATAGATGAGTGCCTAAGTAACGTTTAGGCACTCTTCCATATGGCATGTCTCTCAATGCTCTTTTGACATCATCTTTAAAGTCCAAACTCCATTAATTCTCACACCCTCAGTGTCAATGACATACCAAACATGTCTGATGATTAACTAACTCAAAAATGTGTAATCTAGATGCTATCAAGGATGATAATATAGTGATGGATGGACATGGTTACACTAGCTCGGAACAAGCCCTTTTTTTCTCTTTTTGAAAACGAAACGACTGTTTACCAGGTCTGTGAACATGGGCTGTTTGGTCGTTTCTATCTTTGGCTTAATCAGAAGTCTTCTGATAATAAGACTTTAAATTTCCTCACAAAATCTTTAGTCATAACAGGTATAGCAATGCCTCCTATCGTTTGTGCTTTTTTGATCCCAGTAGGAGGGCTTGTCTCTTGGCTTGCTGGAGGATTCACGATAGCTTCAACAGTAACTAGTGTGATGCAGTGGCAAAGCTTTAAGAAGTATGAGAGAGCTGCCGCCTTTGAGAAGAAAACAGAAAATTTACCACCACCGCACCATGAGCATCCCATGTTCAAAACCTCCAGAGAAACCTTTAATCAAGGATTTAGCTTCGTGGTTGATCCTCAGAATTATATTTGGGTGGCTCGAAGAGTTAGCAGAGATAAGCCACCCGTTTGGAAGCCTTTATATATTGAGCATTACGATCCAACTGCTGTCATTGATATTGATCTAAAAGCTGATGGCAAAAATTTTATGGCTATGGTCACATCCCAAGATCAAACAGATCTTTTTTATAAAGAAATTATGCTCAACAAAAGAGAAGATGGTCATTTGAAAATTCAAGATATCACATCATTACCTAGCAGTGAAAGTATGTGGTTTAGCCTTCCCGTTGTTTCGTTCTTATTCCGCTCGCAATGGGGGCAACGTTTGAGATCTTCTGATTCAAAAAACCGATGGTTTATGTCTAATGCGGGTGCTATTCGTGAACATGTCAAAGATGCCATAGGTCAAAGTCATGATATTTGGAATTGTACAACTGTTTTTATTCAAGAAGGCAACTTGATTAAAATTTGCGATCCGTTCGTTACGCAAGGCTCTGAGATGACATTTAGCTTGCCTCCAGGTGTCACCATTTATGATGTCCAAGCTTCAGCCTCGAGGGTATTACTTTTTGGTGAAAAAACGAGAGATGGCATCTCTCAAAACTGCTTATATGAGCGCACTATTAGTTACGATGACCATGGTATGAATCCTATGATGAAAACAAGTTTTAATATTCAAGATAAAGGGAAGCATATTTTACCTATGTCTTTGTGGAAAGAGCATGAGTTACCTCACGATGAGCTACTCGGTCGGGTTAACGTCATTCAAACAGGTCAACAAGAGGACGCGCAAATATCGATCACAGGGGTTAAAGATGGTACTTATGGCTTTTTTTATAAGAAACTTGAAGATCAGATATGGCAGTTTTATGAGAATCAACCGATCCAAGATTTCGATGAGCATCATGATTTTCAAATAAACCCACGCCAGCCGCTTCTTGCAAAAAATGTTCAATTCTTGTTCAAACCTTTTAAAACAATACAATGCTCTCATTTCGATTTAAAAGCACTTGATGCTCAGCTCAAACTAGAAACTCAAGACGGGCAAAAAGTAACCTTAAACTTAACTCGCACAGGGAGTTTGATTAAAGCGGTTGTAAAAGGGCATTTTGAAGATGAGTGGGTTTTAAGTTTAGCGCCAGAAAATCAAACTTCAGCATGGATAGATTGGTTTGGAGGAAAAACAAACGCTTATGTTACATTGCAAAAACAGCAGGATGGTATTCGTATTAATATTAAAGAACAACATATTGATATCCCGTTTGAAAATATGAACCAAAATCCAAGCTTAACATTTAGTCAAAAAGATAACTTCAACGCCCTTGCGGAGCAAGATATGGCTCAATACTCAAATAGAGCATCCAAGAGATGTTAAGTTCAGGAAAAGCAGAAGCCTCACCAGACCAATCACCAGTCATCCCAAAGCTGCTTGAAAATTTTTCAAACAACACTTTGGATGAAGCAGCGTTTAGAAGCTTCCTAACAAATATTGTCCCTTTAAAAGCTGACGTAAAGCCACCTAAAGCTCACGGCACCTGCGCTGTTTTTAAAGGTGGTGGTGTTAAAGTAACGGCTTATCTTGGCGTTTTGCAAGCACTTCAAGAAAAAGGTTTGCTAGATGATTTGAAGTTCGTTGCAGGCTCTTCTGGTG
>CAYGPI010000093.1:0-9432 GCA_964351745.1 uncultured Francisellaceae bacterium | reverse complement strand
GGGTTCATAAATATAATCCCAAACCTTTTTATTCTCGTGCTGATCCTCACAAATCTTCGACATATGGTCTGGTGTAATCGGCAGCAAATCAACCAGCGAGGGCTTTTGACTCATTGTGTTGACAAATTGATTGTAGCCAAGATAAAGCTCATCAATCCCCCCCTCTTCAAATAATTTGAGCATAACCCCAACAGGGCCAATCACATCTTTAATTTGAGGCGTGTCACCGAGATGGGTCGTTGAAGCAACGATATCAACATCTAATCTTTTGAAAAATGCCAAGGCTTTTGAGCCAATGACACCAAGTTTTACCTCAACCCCACGCGCCTTGTAAGCTTGCATTTTTTCCAAAGTATGGCGAAACAAATTGACATTTAGGCCACCACACAAACCTCTGTCGGTTGAAACAACAATAATACCAACCTTCTTAACTTCTCGCTCTTTAAAATAGGTATGGCGATATTCAGAGCGACTTTGCGCTAAATGAAAGATCACATTTCTTATTTTTGAAGAGTACGGACGCGAAGCAAGCATTCGAGCCTGCGCTTTACGCATCTTACTTGCAGCCACCATTTCCATGGCTCTTGTAATTTTTTGCGTACTTTGAATGCTTCGTATCTTTGTTCGTATTTCTTTGCCGCCAGCCATCGTGAACCTCTATCCTTTCGCCCAAGTTGCTTTAAAGGCTTCCATGATTTCTTTCATCTGCTTTTCGACATCAGCATTAAACACTGGGTTTTCATTAATACTGTTAACAGCCTGTGCATAATTTTGAGCTAAATATTCAAGAAGGTCTTCTTCAAAATCAACAACTTTACCCAAGCTGACGTCATCGAGATACCCTTTATCAACGGCAAAGAGAACAAAGGCCATTTGCCCAACAGACTGAGGGCTATATTGCTTTTGCTTCATGGCTTCCATAACTCGCTGACCGCGCTCCAACTGTTTGCGAGTCGCCTCATCTAAATCCGATGCGAACTGGGAGAAAGCCGCTAGCTCTCTATACTGAGCAAGTGCTAAACGGACACCACCACCAAGTTTTTTTACTATCGGCGTTTGAGCAGCACCACCAACGCGCGACACCGATAGCCCCGCATTAATCGCTGGACGAATGTTCGCGTTAAACAAATCGGTCTCAAGGAAGATCTGACCATCCGTGATCGAAATCACATTGGTTGGAACAAAAGCAGAAACGTCTCCAGCTTGAGTTTCAATAATTGGAAGGGCTGTTAGTGAGCCAGTTTTTCCTTTAACTTTCCCGCCGGTCAACTTTTCTACATGTTCAGCATTCACCCTTGCAGCGCGCTCTAACAATCTTGAGTGCAAATAGAAAACATCCCCAGGATAAGCCTCTCGACCAGGTGGCCTTCTTAACAATAATGAAATTTGTCGATATGCCCAGGCTTGCTTGGTTAAATCGTCATAAATAATAAGAGCATTCTCGCCTTTATCTCTAAAGTATTCGCCCATCGAACAACCAGAATATGGCGCAACAAACTGTAAAGCTGCGGCCTCTGCAGCTGTCGCGGCAACCACAATGGTGTGAGCCATAGCGCCGTGTTCTTCAAGCTTTCTGACCACAGAAGCAACTGAAGAAGCTTTTTGACCAATTGCCACGTAAATACATTTCACGCCTGTATTTTTTTGATTGATGATGGCGTCAATTGCTATAGCTGTTTTGCCTGTTTGCCTATCACCAATAATGAGCTCACGCTGCCCACGCCCAATCGGGACCATACTATCGATAGATTTTAAGCCGGTTTGAACAGGCTCATCAACAGACTTGCGGGTAATCACGCCAGGTGCGACTTTTTCAATAGGCGAGCGCTCTGTAAATTCGATGTCGCCCTTACCATCCATAGGCTGACCTAAAGCGTTCACAACCCGGCCTAGTAGACCTTCGCCCACAGGAACATCTAAAACCTTCCCTGTACACTCAACTTCCTGGCCTTCCATAAGATGCTCGTAAGCACCTAGCACCACAGCACCAACCGAATCTCTTTCAAGGTTCAAAGCCATACCATAAACGCCGCCAGGCAACTTTATCATCTCCCCTTGCATCACATCGGCAAGACCATGTATATGGATGATACCGTCGCCAGCACTTGTGATAGTGCCGGTTGTGCGAGCCTCTGCTTGCATCTCGGATTGCTCAATGCGCTTTTTAATCAGCTCACTAATTTCTGATGGATTTAATCTCATGCCCTAATCTCACCTTGAATAAAATTTAAACCCCTAAGGCTTCACTTAGACGTGAAAGTCTCCCTCGAGCAGAGCCATCAATGACAATGTCCCCTGCTTTAATTATCGCTCCAGCAAGCAGCGCTTTATCTACCTGACAATGAAGCTCAACATTTTCAACCCCTAAGCGTATCTTAAGCGCCTTTTTAACGCTCTCTAGATAATCCTCACTTAGCGGCGAAGCTGAACTTACATAAGCTTGCAACGCTTTTTCTGAATCTCTCTTATAAGCCTCAAACAATTGATAAATTTCAGGCAAAACCGTTAATCTATCGCTTTGAGCTAACATCCTCAAAAAAACAACGCCGTGATCATGCATGACATCACCAAGTATTTCGGTCATCCATTTAAGCGCCTCTTCATCCGAAAATTTAGGATGCTTAACCAGATTTAGAAAACTTTTGTCGCTGATCATTGCCTGGGCAGCCCAGAGCAGATTAGACCAAGCTTCAAAAGTCTTCTCTGACTTGGCCACTTCAAAAGCAGCCTTGGCGTAAGGCCTAGCAATGGTATTGTTTTCTGACATAAGGTTTTCTACAGCTCCCTAACCAAAGAATCTAACAAATCTTGATTTGCAGCCTCGTCGATTTTCTGCGAAAGCACTTTTCCAGCACCAAAGATCGCCATTTTTGCAGCGCTTAACCTTAGGCCCTCTTGAGCGTTGGCCACCATCTGATCGATATCCGATTGCGCCCTAAGCTTAACCTTGTCACCTTCAACGCTGGCCTCTTGCTTTGCATTTTCCACAATTTGAGAGGCATATTTTTTAGCTTCTTCAATGATCTTAGCCGCCTCTTCTTTTGAGGTTCTAAGGTTTTGGGCCGCGCGCTCTTTAGCCAAAGCTAAATCGTGATGTCCACGCTCTGCAGCAGCCAAACCATCAGCTATTTTTTCTTGACGCTCTCTCAAAGCTTGCGTCAAAGGGGGCCACACATACTTTTTTGTAAAAAGAATAAAAAGCATGAAGGTTATCATTTGCCCCAAAAGGGTTGCATTGATATTCACGAGCGCCTCTCTTAACCAGAAACGTAATTCATCAGCTCAGCCAAAAACGGACTTGCAAATGTAAAGTACAAAGCAATACCAACACCGATCATGGAGACCGCATCCAAAAGGCCAGCAACAATAAACATTTTCACTTGAAGCATAGGAACCATTTCAGGTTGACGAGCAGCCCCTTCAAGGAACTTGCCTCCAAGTAAACCAAAACCGATGGCTGTTCCCAGCGCACCAAAACCTATCAACAAGGCTACAGCAATAGCGGTAAACCCCTGAAGTTGAGATACAAGTGTTGCAGTTTCCATCATGACTCCTAACTAGTTAACGATATAATAAATTTAATGCGCTTCATGTGCTTGCGAGATATAAACGATCGACAGCATCATAAATATGAAAGCCTGTAAGGTAATCACCAGAATATGGAAAACAGCCCACATCCAGCCTAACGGCCATTGGGTAAACCAAGGCAACAAAGCAATCAATATAAAAATTAGCTCCCCAGCGTAGAGGTTGCCAAAAAGTCGCAAGCCTAACGATATTGGCTTGGCAATCTCATCGACTAAGCGAAGCAATAAGTTAAAAGGAAGGAACCATACGCCAAAGGGCTGAGTTAACATTTCTTTCGAAAGACCGCCAAAACCCTTAGCCTTCAAGCTATAATAAATGGTCATCATAAATATGGTTAGAGACATGCCCATGGTAAGATTGGGATCTGTCGTAGGAACAACCTTTAAGTGAGAGACGCCAACATAACTACCCAACAATGGTAGTAAATCAACAGGAACAAGATCCATAAAGTTCATTAAAAAGACCCAAACAAAAATGGTCATAGCCATGGGGGCTATAAAGTCATTTTTGCCGTGAAAGGTGTCTTTAACTTGAGCATCAACAAAGTCATAAATAATTTCTATGAAATTTTGCAGCCCACCAGGCACGCCTGGCGTTGCTCTTTTTGCACTAAAGGCAAAGAGAAGCAAAAAGCCCGCCCCCAAAATCCAGGAAACAATAAAGGTATCCAGGTGAATAGACCAAAACCCTTCACCGAAGTGAAGATTTGTTAAATGATGATTTATGTACTCAGACTGCGTCACTGGTTGTGCCTCTGTCATAATTTATACACACTTCTTCTTTGTTTTACGTTTAGCAAAACCCCAAAACAAGGGGGCTACCCAAAAGATACCCTGGGCAAACAAATACCCAATAAACAAAAAGAGGGGCTTAATCCAGGCTTGCGTAAGACTCAAAGCAAATATGGTCGCTGTTAACAAGAGCTTCACAACTTCACCTAAATATAAAGCTTTCAACATTTTATGAGCGCTTTGCGCCCCAAAATGACGGAATACTCGATGGTAGAGATAAATGTTTGGAAGTATGCAGGCAGATCCTCCAAGAAGGATCGAGCCCGAAACAAACTTATCTTTTAGGAGCCAGGCCAAGGGAGCTGCGATCATTAGTCCCACTCCTTGAACGACCAGTGCCCACCACGCCTCATTATGAGGAAATTTTTTTTTCATTTGAAGCTGACCTTAAATCTCACAGTCTTTACCTCAACGCGGCCAAGTATACTGAGCAACAACAAAAATTTCAATAAAATACGGCTAAAACCTTTAAAACACCATAGCAGGTCAGCTTAAAGTAGACTTCTCACTTCTATTTAAAATGAGACAAAATTCCTTCAAGTTGATCAACGTGGCTATAGCGAATAACCAGGCGTCCCTGTCCGTTTCTTGGGCTATGAGATATTTTCACAGCAGCGCCAAGCTTTTCTGAAAGGTCTTGTTGCAATCTTCGGATGTTGGGATCTTCTGCGCTCGATGCTTTTGTTTCTTGACGCCCGCCATCTTGTAGCTTTGAAACAAGGCTCTCTGTTTCGCGTACAGATAGTCCTCTAGCAACCACGGTCTTTGCTACCTGAGATTGCATTTGTCCTCTCAGGCCAAGCAGGGCCCTTGCGTGCCCCATATCCAGGTGACCTTGCTCCAACAGTTCTTGAACGTCTTCATTAAGGGTAAGTAGTCTAAGTAAATTAGTAATGCTGGCCCTTGACTTGCCTACAGCTTCTGCCACTTGTAAGTGAGTCAGTTTTATCTCGTCCGCCAATCGCTTTAAGCCTCGAGCCTCTTCTATCGGGTTAAGATCTTCTCTTTGAATATTTTCAATTAAAGCAACGGCATATGCTGTTTCATCAGAAATATCTTTAATGACAGCCGGAATGTTAAAAATGCCAGCCAATTGCGCTGCTCGCCATCGGCGCTCACCGGCAATAATTTCGTACTTTCCTTGAGCTTTGGCCCTGACTAAAATGGGCTGCAAAACCCCCTGAGATCGCATAGACTCAGCAAGCTGCTCTATTCCGTCATGCTGAATAGTTAATCTTGGCTGAAAAGGCCCCGGCTTAATATCTTCAACAGGAAGCGTTAAGAGGCTATCGGACTTATTTGTCCTTGAAGCCTTTACGCCCTCTTCAGGAGCCTCTTCATCAAACACAGGTGTTGATAATAGTTCATTCAACCCTTTTCCAAGGCGACTGTGCTTTGCCATCTTTCCCCTCATATTTCCTCTAAAGCTTTTTCAGGCATGGATTGCTCAATTTTATTGCCCGCCTTTTGATGCCTAACCAAAAGCTAATTAGCTAACGCCAAGTAAGCACTTGATCCTCTAGAATTTTTTTCATACAGATAAACAGGTAGCCCGTAACTAGGGGCTTCTGCCAGCCTAATATTTCTAGGGATCACAGTTTGAAACACTTTGTTTTTAAAGTGACTTATAAGTTGGCTAGAGACTTCACTCGCTAACCTATTACGACCATCATAAAGGGTTCTAATAATCCCGCATATATCAAGCCCTGGATTTAGTGTTGCTTGCAACTGGCTTACTGTATTTAAAAGATCACTCAGCCCTTCTAACGCATAATATTCACACTGCATAGCAATGAGTACGGCGTCTGAAGCAACCAATGCATTAACCGTTAACATGTTTAGCGATGGGGGGCAGTCCAGCAAAACAAAATCATAGTCATCACGAACGGAGTCAAGAGCCTTAGATAAAAACCTCTCCTGCCCCCCCCTTTTTAAAAGCAACGCTTCTGATTCTGTTAAATCTCGATTGCTTGCAATCAAGTCGTACCCAGCTGGCGTTTGACGAATGATGATATCTTCGATTGGCGCCATAGCCTTAAACAAATCGTTGGCACTGTAATCAACCGCAGATTTATCAACCCCGCTTCCCATCGAAGCGTTGCCTTGCGGATCTAAGTCTATCAACAAAACTCGCTGATTAAGCACAACCAATGACGCCGCTATATTGACGCAGCTAGTGGTTTTGCCGACCCCTCCTTTTTGATTGGCAAAAGCATAGATCCTACTTGACATGGTGAGAGCGCCCCTTTCTTATTTTTCTTACTTTAATTTGACAACAACCAAGTGTCGGTTCTTTTCTGCCTCTATGGTTGCTAATGGTATTACATCATCGACTCTAAAGTCTTTATCGATTTGGTCCAGCTCAACATCATCTATCATCGCCTTCATAGCTAAGATAGTGCCACCTGGGCGCAGCAAATGCCTTGTTAAGTTTAGTGACTCAGGAAGTGATCTAAAGGCACGGCTAACAATACAATCAAAAAGCTTGCCCGTCTTAAATGTTTCTACGCGCCCACAATGGAGGGAAACGTTTTCAAGTTCAAGCTTATGAACAACTTGCTCTAAAAAAATTTGTCTCTTTGTGTTGCTATCTAGCAAACAAAAGTTTTTATCCGCAAACCTTGTGGCTAAAGGGATCCCAGGCTGGCCGGCGCCAGTCCCGACATCAATGATATCTGTGCCCGAAATATACGGGGCAATGGTCAGGCTGTCCAGCCAATGCCGCTTTACCAACTCAACATCACCTCGAACAGCTGTCAAGTTATATGCCTCGCTCCACTTTTGAAGCATGCGCAAATAGGTAACCGCTCGATCTTTTTCCAGATCAGCCAAATCAAATGGTAGCGCTTTCGCGTGCAAAGAAAATAGCTCGTAAAGAGTATCTTTTTCTTCCCCGGCGGTTAATTGGCTCATACGATGACCTGCGCCGCTTGGTGCTTTTTCAAAAAGATCAAAATCAGAGATGTCGCAGCTGGCGTAATCCCAGGTATTCTTGACGCCCCCCCAACCGTTAGGGGCCGGTGCCGCTCTAACTTTTCAACGACCTCATTGGACAGACCTGAGACTTGATTATACTTAAAATCTTCTGGAATTTTTTTATGCTCAAGCTTAGCGCTTTTGGCTATTTCAAGATTTTGCCTCTCAATATACCCTGCATATTTGATTTGCGTTTCAACCTGGTGCTCTACCTGCTCTGCCAATATTTCAGAAAACTCACACGCTCCCGCTTCACGACAGGTCTCCTCAAAGACAGATGGCAACTTTTCTTTCAGATGGCTTAACGTCATCTCTGGTCGCTTTAACAAAGAAGCTAAAGAGGCCTCTTTTGACAAATGAAGCCCCAGCGTTGTTGCTTCAGCCGTTTCTGGGCAGATCCACTTTTTATTTAAAATAGTTTTAAGAGTTTCTATTTTCTCTTTTTTTAACGATAAGATATCTCTGCGCTTGGCATCGATAAGGCCTAAGTTATCAGCAACGTCGGTCAATCGAAGATCGGCATTATCCTCTCTTAGTATTAATCGATGCTCAGCCCTGGACGTAAACATTCGATAAGGCTCCAGCGTTCCATGCGTGATCAAATCATCGACCAAAACGCCCATATAAGCCTCTGAACGCAAAGGGTGCCAAGCTGTTTTTTGCTGCGCTCGACGCGCCGCGTTCAAACCAGCTAAAAGTCCCTGGGCGCCAGCCTCTTCATAACCTGTCGTTCCATTGATTTGCCCAGCAAAAAATAATCCTTCGATAGCTTTTGTTTCAAGGCTCGGCAACAACCCCCTTGGGTCAAAATAATCATACTCAATGGCGTAGCCTGGCCTTGTCACGTGAGCGTTTTCAAACCCCTTCATGGAGCGAATGAATTGAAGCTGAACATCAAAAGGCAAACTCGTAGAAATACCATTTGGATAATATTCGTTTGAATACAGCCCTTCAGGCTCTACAAAGATTTGATGAGAGGTCCGATCGCTAAAACGCACAACCTTATCTTCAATGGACGGACAGTACCGAGGGCCAACCCCTTCAATGGTTCCGCTGTACAAAGGCGAGCGAGACAAACCTTTGCGAATAATCTCATGCGTTTTTTCGTTGGTGTAAGTGATGTAACAAGATCGCTGCTCTGGATGCAAAGAGCGGGTGCCTATAAAAGAAAAGACTGGGGCTGGCGTATCTCCAGGCTGAACCTCAAGCTCTGAAAACCGAATGCTGTTCCCATCAATGCGAGCCGGCGTGCCTGTTTTCAAACGACCAACCTGCAAAGATTTATCCTTGAGGCTTTGCGCCAAACTAAAAGAAGCGGGATCGCCGGCGCGGCCGCCTGTATAATTTTTTTCACCAATATGGATTTTACCGCTCAGAAAAGTACCCACGGTTAACACGACGCTATCAGCATAAAGCTTAACGCCCATTTGCGTGACCACCCCCTTCACTCGGCCGTTATCCACAATTAAATCCTGAACAGGCTGTTGATAAAACTGTAAGTTTGGCTGCGCCTCAAGCATCTCTCTAACAACTTTTCTATAAAGATACCGACAAGTTTGCGCCCTTGTTGCTTGAACAGCAGGACCTTTACTGGCGTTAAGCGTTCGAAACTGTATACCAGCCTTATCTGCAGCAAGCCCCATAATACCGCCCATCGCATCTATTTCTTTCACCAGATGCCCTTTGCCGATCCCTCCAATAGCTGGGTTGCACGACATCATCCCTATCGTTTCAATATTATGCGTCACCAACAGAGTTTTTGCGCCCATACGAGCACTTGCGCTAGCCGCCTCTGTTCCGGCATGGCCTCCGCCCACAACAATGCAATCAAAGCGCTCAGGATAATCCACAACTAACCTCTAATAATCTGTTGATAACTCAAAAAAAACATAAAAAAAAACCTAGCTACTTCCCAACACAAAAATTGGAGAAGATCTCTCCAAGCAAATCATCGGTTGTAAATAAACCGGTGATTTCTTGCAAACACTGCGAGGCAAGCTTTAGCTCTTCCGCCAAAAGCTCACCCGTTTTTGTTGCCACAAACTGTTTGGCCATCGCCATGTGGCGATGGCACCGG
>CAYGPI010000092.1:0-9600 GCA_964351745.1 uncultured Francisellaceae bacterium | reverse complement strand
CGGAAACATATTTTAATCCCCAAGGCCAAAGCCAAAAGAACAACAAACTCCCAAGTCCCCCAATACCGACAAGCACCCAAAATAAAGGTGTCATCGTTGACCACGTGTATGTCATCGCTTGTGGCCAAGCTAAAGGTAGAAATAGTAAAACCGTGACCCAGTTAGCCACAACAGCGGCTGCAATGGTGCGCACACGATTGGCTATGAGCTTTCCTAAAATGGAGTACCAAGCTTCTGGGAACATCGCAATTAAAATTAAAAAGTCTCCAAGATAGCTGCCGTCACCATCTACCTCTCCATGGGCCGGTGCATTATCTAAACTAATGACAAGAATACCAGCCACAGCAAAAATCATGGCAATGCCAATTGCTAAACTCATACGCTCTTTGAGGATCACAAAAGCGCTCAAAGCTATAATCACGGGCAAGCTACTGCCAATAATACCTGCAGACGTTGCTGTTGTGTAATCAAGTCCCCAAATAAAAAAGAAATTAAAAAGAAAGCCACCGCATAAGCCCTGCAAGATCATCAACACCCAATCTTTTATCTCAAGGCGACCAGTAGGGTGATAAGGCGATAGCCAGCTGCTACGTGACAGCTTGAAAGCAATCGTAAGGCCCACAGCGCTCACTAAAAAGCGAAGGCCCATGAGAATATGAACTGGCATGTAATCTAAAAGGTATTTACCAATGACAACGTTAACACCAATCATCACTTGAGCAACAGTCAATGAGAGATAACCTAAAGCTGGTCCATAAGACATAAAAGGGAGCCCTTTTTATGTGAGATTAGGTTCATTGTAACCAAGAAAGACCATGCCTCTCAATGCCTAAGAATTTGATTGAGTCAATTACGCTCTGATGTATATAAAAATAGGTGATTTTTAGAATATTTCCCGAAGGTGCATCACAGCACCTTCGGAAATGGCCAGAATTACTTGATTTTATGGAAAGCTGACATGATTTTATCCAAAGCCCAGCGACATTCATCCTGAGAGATAATGAGAGGCGGCGCTAAGCGAATCACGGTATCATGAGCTTCCTTGGTTAAAATACCTTCTTCCATTAAACTTTCACACACAGCTCGTGCTGAAATCTTTGTCGTATCAATCTCTAATCCAATCCAAAGGCCACAACCACGAACATCTTTAATCAATGGGCTATGGAATTCTTTAAGGGCATTTAACATAAAATCCCCAAGTTGTGCACTGTTATCTGCCAAATTCTCAGATTCAAGTAATTCAAGCGCACGAAGAGCAATAGCACAGGCTAATGGGTTACCACCAAAGGTTGATCCATGACTACCTGGCTCAAAAACTTGCATCACCTCTTGATTAGCTAAGAAAGCAGAGACAGGGAAGATACCACCTCCTAAAGCTTTACCAAGCAAAAGTGCATCTGGTTGGATACCTTCGTGCTCAAAGGCAAACATCTTGCCAGTGCGACCTAAACCAGTTTGAATATCATCTAAAACCAACAACACTTGATTGTCTTTGCAAATTTTTGAGACTTTCTTTAACCATCCTGCAGATGGAATTTGGATCCCTGATTCGCCTTGCATTGGCTCAACTAAAAAGGCACACGTGTTTGGCGTGATGGCCTTTTCAAGAGCTTCGACATCATTATAAGCAATCGCTTTGAAACCAGGGGTAAATGGACCATAATCAGCTTTATAAGCTTCATCCGTTGAAAAACTTGTAATCGTCAAAGTTCGACCATGAAAATTATCCTGGGCCACAATAATTTCAGCTTTATCTTTAGGGATTTTTTTGTGTCGATATCCCCAACGTCTCACAGCCTTGATAGCGGTTTCGACAGCCTCTGCGCCTGTATTCATGGGAAGCGCCATATTTAAGCCCGTCATGGTACAAAGCTTATCTAGGAAGGGAAATAATTTATCGGTATGAAAAGCGCGTGACGTAATATTTAACGTGCTTGCTTGTTGCTTAAGTGTCTCTATTAATGCCGGATGGCAATGCCCATGACTCACAGCGGAGTAAGCAGACATCATATCAAGATACTTTTTGCCCTCAACATCCCAAAGCCAAATGCCTTCACCTCGCTCAAGTACCACGCCTAATGGATGGTAATTGTGTGCACAACGTGCGTCCTCACCTTGAATAAAATAGTTTGTTTTTTCCACAGTCAACTCCTTTGCTTGTTATTATTTTATTAAACTGTTTGACAATTCACATCCACGCCAATCCATACTGGAGACAGCTTTTGGGTTAAATCTTCGAAATCACATGTTTTATGCTTAACAAAGTCATTCACTCGGTAAATCAACGTTTGATCTCTAAAAATATCTGCCACCTTAAACATCTGCAAGCCCGTTTGGCGAGCGCCTAGAACCTCTCCAGGACCTCGAATTTTAAGATCTTCTTCTGCGATGATTAAACCATCATTTGTCCGTCGCATCACATCTAGTCTTTTTTTAGCATGAGGTGTCAGTGGTTTTTTATAAAGTAAGATACAAAAGCTTTGATCGGCACCACGACCAACGCGTCCACGCAATTGATGTAACTGAGCAAGCCCAAGCCTTTCGGCATTATCAATGACCATCAAAGTAGCATTTGGTACATTCACGCCAACTTCTATCACGGTCGTGGCGACTAATACTTTTGTTTCATTGTCGATAAAATCTTTCATGATGGCTTGTTTTTCTGGTGCTTTCATACGCCCATGAATGCATGCGACTGGGTGTTTTAATTTTTCTCTGATTTCTTCATAGGCCATTTCAGCGGCTTGGATCTGTAGTTTTTCAGACTCAGTGATTAAGGGGCAAACCCAATATATTTGTTGCCCTTTTACAATGATAGCTTCAATTTTCTCTAGGATGTCTCCACGACTCTCTTCTGGCAAACAAATCGTCGTAATCTCTTTTCGCCCTGGAGGCAATTCATCAATCACGGTTAAATCTAAATCTCGGTATCGAGTCATCGCTAGCGTTCTAGGAATGGGCGTCGCTGTCATCACCAACTGATGGGGTACTAGTGAAGCCCCTTTAGCCCGTAATTGCAATCTTTGATGAACACCAAAGCGGTGCTGCTCATCAACAATCATCAAGCTCAAGCGTTTGAAAGTAACCGTTTGCTGAAACAAAGCATGTGTTCCGACCGCGATCAACGTGTCCTGATTGTCTAATTGATCTAAAAGTTCTCTTTTTTGTTTTGCCTTGATGCCTCCTTTAAGAAAAATAACGTCATATCCTAAAGGCTCAAACCAGGCTTTAAATTGCTGAAAATGTTGCTCTGCTAAAATTTCTGTAGGCGCCAATACGGCCACTTGAGTTTGATTGGCCACCGCAAATAAAGCGGCTAAACCTGCAACCACCGTTTTCCCTGATCCAACATCTCCTTGGATTAAACGCATCATCGGTGATGATTTCTGCAAATCCTCAGCAAGCGCTTCAAAAGCACGATTTTGCGCACCTGTCAGAGAAAATGGAAGCTTTTCTAAAAATTGATGCATCAAAGACTCAGGTGGTTTAAGCGCCATCGCTTGCTCTTTAGAAGATTCTAAACGCATTTTTTTGAGTGCAACTTGATGTGCCATTAGCTCTTCAACAATCAATCGTTGAAAAGCTTGATGCTTCATCATCAATAAAGCTTGTGTACAATCATCTGGCCTAGGTTGATGGATGGTTAAAATAGAAGCTTTAAAAGATGGCAAATTAAAATCATTCACCAGATGATTGGGCAATCTTTCTGGTTCATGACTTAACGAAAATTCATTTAAGACTTGGGATATCAGCTTTCGAAGAAGATTTTGATAAAGACCTTTTGTCACAGGATAAATGGGAGTTAAGGTTTCCTCAACAGGATCATCAGCTCGACGAATAAATTGTATTTCTGGATGAACCAAACTAAGCTTGCCGCCTTTTTGGCTTAACTCCCCAAAGCATCGAACCATAGGCTTCGAAGATAAAATGTCCACTTGCTTTTGAGTGAAGTGAAAAAGGACTAGACTTATCATCCCTGTTTTGTCTTTTAAGAAGATTTCTAGCCAACGCTTTCGACCACGATGAACCTGGATTTTTTCTACTTGACCTTGGACTTGTACTTTGTGGCTGGCATGAATATCTTTGATAGATGTTATTCTTGTCCTATCTTCATACCGCAACGGAAAATGGAAAAGCAGATCTCGATAAGTGACTAAATTCAATTTTGCTAAACAGCGAAGCGTATGTGGGCCAACCCCTTTTAAATCTGCAATCAATGCCTCATACGTGAAAGATTGTGTATGAGATGGTAAAGATGCTTGTAGCATCCTTAAGGCTCCAAATGACGTCTGGTAATTTTTGTAACATTAGCGTCAGCTCTCAAACGGCGCATCACTCTAGCTAAGTGGGCCCTATCTCGAACACTCAAAACAAAATAAATAGAGTTATGTCGCTCATCGCGTTCATCCACATGAACATTAATAATATTGGCGTTACCTTCTGAAATTGCGTTAGCCAAAGTCGCCAAAACACCCCGGCCATTAATAACATCAACAGCAATAGGCACAGGAAACTCACCCTCGCTTTCTTCGGCCCATGCTGCACTAATACATTTTAAAGGTTGGCGCTTAAAGGGCTTTGTCTGGGCACAGTTTTCTGTGTGGATCTCAACGCCTGAGCCTTCTCGAAGCACACCGATAATATAATCTCCAGGGATTGGGTAGCAACATGTGGCATACTTCACGACCAACCCTTCTGTACCTTGCACCATCAATGGTACTGCTTCTGCACCTTCAATGTCTTGTGGTGATTGCGACCCTTCAGCCATGATAAACTGGGCCACCAAAGGCGCTAAGCGTTTACCGAGTCCGACATCTTCATACAGATCATCCAAAGAGTTGACCTTCATCGCCTTTAATAAATGCTTCACAAAATTTGGAGATAAATTTTCAATATCCTTTTCACAATGAGCCAAGGCATTGCTAATCAATTTTTGACCCAAAACTTGGGACTCTACTCTTTGCTGACCTTTAAGCCAATGTCTAATATTACTACGCGCTTTACCTGTTGATGCAAAACTCAGCCATATGGGGTTTGGATGAGCTTCTTTAGCCGTGATAATCTCAATGGTTTGCCCGCTTTCGAGACGAGTGCTCAATGGCGCTAATCGTCTATCTATCTTACAACCAACACAAGTGTTGCCAATATCCGTATGAACAGCATAAGCAAAATCAACCGAAGTCGCCCCTTGAGGAAGAGACAATATAGTCCCTTTGGGAGTAAACACATACACCGCTTCTGGATAGAGATCTATTTTAACGTTTTCGATAAACTCAAGCGAGCTTGGGGTGTGCTTTTGTATTTCTAATAAATCTTTTAACCATTCTCTTGTGCGCATATGTGCTTGCACATCGCCATCATTATCTTTATATAGCCAGTGAGCTGCGATCCCATTCTCAGCAACCTTGTCCATTTCTTTTGTTCTAATTTGAATCTCAATAGGCACACCATGCGGGCCTAATAAAGTCGTATGCAAAGATTGATAGCCATTCGCTTTGGGGATTGCAATGTAATCTTTAAATCGATGACTCACTGGCTTATACAGGTTATGCATAGCCCCTAGCGCTCGATAACACAAATCCACGGAATCAACAATGAGTCTAAAAGCATAAACATCGAGCACATCGGTAAAGGACAAACGCTTTTTGCGCATTTTTTTATAAAGACTATAAAGGTGCTTTTCGCGCCCCCATGTTTGCGCTTCGATACCAGCTTTATCAAGTGTACCTTGAATAGCTTTCTCAATACCTGAGACAAGCTCTCGACGATTGCCACGTGCTTTTCGAACTGATTCTTTTAAAACTCGATACCGAAAGGGATAAAGAATTGCAAATCCTAAATCTTCATACTCAACTTTAAAGTGATTGATCCCTAAACGGCCCGCTATAGGCGCATAGATTTCTAAAGTTTCTAAGCCGATACGCCTTCTTTTCTCAAAAGGAAGGGCTGCCAAAGTTCTCATGTTATGGAGTCTATCGGCCAATTTAATGATAATGACTCGAATATCCGCAGACATGGCAAGCATCATCTTTCTAAAATTTTCAGCTTGAGCTTCGGCTTTGGATTCAAAACGAATTTGCTTTAATTTACTAACCCCATCAACTAATTCCGCAACTTTATCACCGAATTTTTCGGCCAATTGCTTCTTTTCAATTTGGGTATCTTCGAGGACATCATGCAACAACGCCGCCATAATACTATGGTGATCCATTCGCAAATTCGAAAGGATCCGGGCAACTTCAACAGGATGGGTAATATAGGGCTCCCCTGTATAACGGGTTTGCCCTTCGTGCGCTTCTTTCGCGATCATATAAGCTTGAGATATCATCTCAACTTGCTCATGACTCAAATATTGAGCGAGCTGCTCTCTTAGATCTGTGAAGTCAAACATGAATTTTGCAACATTCCTTCAGTGAATAACGATGATTTCCATTTTAAATTCTGCAGAGCTCATGATCACTTGTTGCAATCAATAGTGCTTAGCATGCTAAGCAACTATGAATGCTCTTTAATGATGATTACATGGCAGATTCCGAACTGCCTTTAGATTCCTCAGCAGCATGCTCCTGATATTGCATCTCTATCTCAGCATCAATTTCATCAATCTTTTTAACATCAAGCAGGTTGGCTGCTATTTCTCTTAAAGCCACAACAGTTGCTTTGTCATTTTCCCATGGCACAAGAGGCTCTATCGCAGTATTAAGTAACTGGCGAGCTCTTTTAGAAGCGACCAACACTAGTTCAAAACGGTTATCCACTTTGTCCAAACAATCTTCAACGGTAACTCGAGCCACTTCACATCTCCCAATCAATTTAATCAATTCATTATACTTTGATCTAACTTACTTTACCATCAACAGTTACAAAGATAACTCGTTAATTAAAGCAACCCACCTCTCCCGCTGAGAAGGCATTATTTTTCTCCGAGACCGTATGATAGCTTGTAAATCAGCTAACGCAACATCAAAGTTATCATTAACGACCACAAAGTCATATTCATTAAAATGAGCAACTTCACTACTGGCCTGCTGCATCCGTCGATTAATCGTCCCGGGATCATCTTGGCCTCTATCTTCTAATCTATCCAATAACGCCTGACGTGAGGGTGGCAAAATAAAAATACTCTGACAAGCCATCATTTCACGAACCCGACGAGCCCCTTGCCAATCAATCTCTAGAATAATATCGAAGCCATTTTTAAGTTGGTTTTCAACCCAAATTTTGGAGGTGCCATACCAAGCCCCAAAAACTTCAGCATGCTCCAAAAAATGGCCTTCCGCTTTGAGGGTATTAAACTCTTGCTGACTTATAAAATGGTAGTCTTTTCCTTCCACCTCAGCAGGGCGCGGCGCTCTAGTCGTATGAGACACCGACACCAAAATATGCTCATCGCTTTCAATCAAAGCCTTAACAAGACTTGTTTTACCGGCCCCCGATGGCGCAGATAAAATAAACATCGTACCAGGTACAGACATGTTGTCACTCCAAATTTTGAATTTGCTCTCTTAATTGCTCGATACAAACTTTCATTTCTACGGCCGCTTGTGTCAGAGATGGATCCGGCGATTTCGAAGCTAAGGTGTTGGCTTCGCGATTTAGTTCTTGCATCATAAAATCCAATCTCCTGCCAACTGAGCCGCCTTTTGAAATGATCCTATCAACTTCCTTGATGTGCATATTGAGGCGATCAAGCTCCTCTGAGACATCTATTTTTTGTAAGAAGATTAAAAGCTCTTGCTCAAAACGCTGGCTATCTACTTCGGTTTTTAACTCACCCAACCGAGCCATCAATCGCTCTTTAAATGCCACTTCAATTTGAGGGCCATAAGATTTTGAAAGCGTTTGCAATTTTCCAATTTGCTCAAGCCTTTCTTTCATAACATGAATACAGGCTAATCCTTCGCGGCCACGAACCTCAACCAACTGACTTGCAGCTTGTGAAAGCGCGGTTGTTAAAGGCTCTTCCAACGAATGCTTTTGCTCTTTAACAACAACCATACCTGGCCATTTTAAGAAGTCGCTAACATTTAAGCTGCCACCATCGTTTGTCATCTCGTTAACTTGATTGCCAAGGCTGATCAATTGCTTGGCGAGCGACTCATTTAATTCTAGCTCTTGTGAGGCACCGACTGCTGGCTTAAAATTAAGCGTGCACTCTACTTTACCACGCTTAACATGCTTTTTGATGATATCACGCCAAGCTAAATCATATTTTCTAAATTGCTCCGGCAATTTAAGTGTTAAATCCAGATATCGATGATTAACTGACCGTATATCCCACGATGCTTCCCCCCATATTTCTTTCGTTTCAACACGCCCAAACGCCGTCATACTTTGAATCATACTAAGCACCTCAAAATTAAATAGCTCTAATTTTAGCTCGAACACATGCTGACACGCAAAATTTGTTAGGCACGATGCGGCTCTAATCCATGAATACACATATATTTTTTCATAGACTGGGCTATAATGCCTCCCACTTTACTATTTGCCCAGAGGATCACATGCGCCCTTCAGCTAGAAACAACGACGAATTACGTGATATTAAAATGACTAGGAACTATGTTTCTCACCCCGAAGGCTCTGTTTTAATTGAATATGGCGAAACAAAGGTCCTATGCAATGCCTCAGTAACAAGTGGGGTACCTAAATTCCTTAAAGGCAAAGGCATGGGATGGGTCACGGCTGAATACGGTATGTTACCTCGATCAACCCATGACAGAATGCCTCGTGAAGCCACTCGCGGAAAACAAGGTGGGCGCACTCTAGAAATCCAACGCCTGATCGGACGCTCTCTAAGAGCTTGCGTCGATTTAAAAGCATTAGGCGAATACACGATCCAAGTCGATTGTGATGTTATCCAAGCAGATGGCGGCACCCGCACTGCCAGTATCACAGGCGCTTGCGTGGCTCTTGTTGAAGCACTTAAACACATGAAAAAGCGTCAAATGATTAAAACATTACCGATTGAAGCACTCATTGGTTCGGTGTCTGTCGGCATTTATAACGGCCAAGTTGTCTTAGATCTTGATTATGCTGAAGACTCCAAAGCTGAAACAGACATGAATGTTGTGATGACAGAAAGAAATGAGTTCATAGAAATTCAAGGTACGGCTGAAGCCGCCCCTTTTACCGGCAACCAACTTAACGACATGTTGGAAATAGCAGGCAAAGGGATCCGCTCTATCATTGATAAGCAAAAAACGCTTCTAGAGCTCTAAATCATATTCTACAATAAGGGGCGCATGATCAGAAAAGCGCTCTTTCTTGTAGATTTCAACATGCTCAATGGCCTTTTTTACGTTTGGGGTGACTATTTGATAATCAATACGCCACCCCACATTATTATCCCAAGCTCGGCCTCTATTCGACCACCAAGTGTATTGATCGATCTCTTGATTAATCTCGCGAAAAGCATCAACAAAACCGTCTTCATCAAATAAGTGATCTAACCAAGCACGCTCTTGTGGCAAAAAACCTGAATTTTTTTGATTGGCCTTCCAATTTTTAATATCAACTTGCTTATGCGCTATATTCCATTCACCACAAATAATTAGTTTTTTTCGTGACTTTTTCTGCTTTTGCATATGTTCACGATAC
>CAYGPI010000091.1:0-9725 GCA_964351745.1 uncultured Francisellaceae bacterium | reverse complement strand
CTGTCTGTCCTAATCTGCCTGTCCCAATCTGCCTCTCCCAATCTGCCTCTCCTAATCTGCCTGTCTGTCCTAATCTGTCTGTCCTAATCTGCCTGTCCCAATCTGCCGTCCCAATCTGCCTGTCCCATGCCTGTTAAAACTATAATGGGGTGTCCAAATCAATTTTCTTGCTTTAACTTCATCAACATACTAAAAATGAACATCAGCATTAAATTGCCATTTATAAGCTATGCTTTAAATCGCAGACAGGAGTCTAAAAATGAAATCAAGTTTAACGAAGCCTCTCTATGGCCTTATTGGGCACAGAGGCGTCGCTGGGCATGCCCCTGAAAATACTATTGCTAGCCTAAAAGCAGCTCATGACATGGGGTTAAATTGGGTCGAGATTGATGTCCGCCAAGATAAGAATGGCGAGCTTGTTATTTTCCATGATCCAACTCTCAATCGAACAACAAACGGAGATGGTCCAATCACCTTACATGGGGTAAATGAGTTAAAAAACTTAGATGCAGGCTCATGGTTTTCATCTAAGTTTGAGGGAGAAAAGATTCCAACCTTAATTGAAGCCCTTAACTCGCTTATTAAGTTGAAACTTAACGCTAACTTAGAAGTAAAATGCCCCCCAACACCACCTAAAGCACAGATGAAACGCTTTGCAACCGATTTGTCCAATACTCTTAAGGCTCATTGGCCACCTCATCTAATGCTCCCATTAGTTTCAAGTTTTAATATTCCCTTCCTTAGAATCTATAAAGAAATAGCCCCTGACAGTCCTGTAGGAGTTTTAGCTGACAAACTTTCAGATGACATCCTTAAGCTTGTGAGAGAAACATCTAATTGCACATTAAACTGCGGAGCACGTTATTTGACCCCCAAAAAAGTAGAAGAAATTTCAAACTCTGGGATCCCATTGTTGATTTACACTATTAATGACAAAAAGATCGGGCAAGACTTCTTAAACGCAGGGGCATTTGGAATATTTAGCGACAAACCTGATGTGTTCTTCGACTAATCTTACCTGTGTGCTATAGTTGCCCAGTTAAAAGACTTTACAGGTTAATCATTCATTATGATCGCCATAAAAGCAAACAGACTAACTAAACGTGAACCATGTTGGCCATACAAAATAGATCGATCATGATAACAATTAAAAATTTATCCAAATCCTTTGGCGTTGGCTCTTCCAAGCAAGTTGTCCTTAAAAATATTAATCTAAATATTAAAAAAGGTGAAATCTTCGGTATTATTGGAAAAAGTGGCGCGGGGAAAAGCACTTTAATTCGCTGTGTTAATCGCCTGGAAACACCTAACCAAGGTGATATTCTGGTTAATAATATGAACGTTACGCAGATGAATAATAGTGAGCTACGTTTGGCAAGAAGACAAATGGGCATGGTATTCCAGCATTTCAATCTTATGACTCGATACACTATCTATGAGAATATTAGTTTGCCACTCAAGTTTGAAGGTTTGTCGCATGGAGCTACCCAAGAGCGAATCAACCACCTTTTGGATCTCACTGAACTTCAAGATCACAGAAACAAAATACCAAGCCAACTCAGTGGTGGCCAAAAACAAAGAGTTGCGATTGCTCGTGCCCTAGCTTCATCTCCTAAGGTTATTCTTAGTGATGAAGCCACGTCTGCACTAGATCCGTCATCTACACAAAGTATCTTGAAGCTGCTTCGCTCTATCAATGAAGAGCTTGGCATTACCATTATGCTGATTACTCATGAAATGAATGTTGTAAAAAATGTTTGCGATAGAGTCGCGGTCATCGACAAAGGATCTATCATTGAATCTGGCAACGTTTTAGATTTATTCACAAAACCCAAAACAGACATAGCTAAAGACTTTGTAGCCACAACATCCAACGTGACACTACCTCCAGCTGTTAAACAACGATTACATCCGACAGCCACTGCCAACTCAAGCTTGTTAATCAAGATCTCGTATCATGGCGACTCTGCGTCACAACCAATCCTTGGATTTTTAATTCAAAAATACCGCATTACGGTTAACATGCTCCTTGGCAACATAGAAACCATTCATGGCGAAACCGTTGGGACGATGGTTGTTGAGATAAAAGGTGACAAACAAGACCTCACAGAGAGCATCGAATTTTTAGAGCGCAACCAACTTAATGTTGACATATTAGGCCATCTCCATGATTAGTTTTTTTGATCCAATAATCCATTTTTTTGAAGCTATTATCTATTTTCTTGAAACCACAGCTTTAACATCAAATTTGTCGCTTCTAGGATTGTTTGAGGCCTTTTATGAAACCATAGCGATGGTCTTAATACCTGGTCTTATCACCTTAATCATTGGCTTACCGCTCGGCGTCATATTATTCATCACTAGGCCAAATGGGCTTACCCCAAGCAAAATGATTCAACACCCATTAAGCACGTTGATTAATGCGCTGCGATCCATTCCTTTTATTATTTTGATGCTGGCTTTATATCCCTTCACAAGATTTGTGGTAGGAACTTCTGTAGGATTAACAGCTGCGATGATTCCTCTGAGTATCGGTGCCATTCCGTTTTTTGCCAGACTTGTCGAGACTTCGATGAATGAAGTGCCAAAAGGCTTAATTGAAGCTTTGGAGTCAATGGGCGCAACTCGCTTACAAATCATCACGAAAGGCCTCATCAATGAAGCATTGCCGGGTATTGTAAGTGGATTAACTCTAACCTTAGTCAATCTTGTTGGCTATTCAGCCATTGCTGGTGCCATCGGTGCCGGAGGTTTAGGGAACCTGGCCTACCATATTGGTGCCAATCGATTTGATACCGTTGTCATGATCATCACGGTCATTGTCATGATAATTTTAGTTCAGGCCATTCAAAGTGTAGGTGATTATGTCGTCCATAAAGTACTTTCTTGCTAGTTTATTCATTCTTTGCGCTGTTAGCAGCTGCAATCGTACTCGAGATGCCGATGAAATTTATTTAGGGACCCTTTCGGGGCCAGAATCAGCCTTGGTCAAAATGGCCCAAAAAATTGCGAAGAATAAATATGGCTTAAAAATTAAAATCATTGAGTTTGAAGATTACAATATTCCAAATCTTGCGCTCAATGACGGCTCCATTGATGCCAATATGTTCCAACACCAGCCCTACCTTGACTTGGCTATTGAGCACAAAGGCTATGCTCTTAAGGCCATTGGCAAAACTTTTATCTATCCTATGGGCGCTTACTCAAAAAAGCACCAAACGGTTGAGCAGTTACCTCAAGGGGCAAAAGTGGCCATCCCGATTGATCCCAGTAATGGAGCACGAGCTTTGAGGTTATTAGCCAAATACAATTTAATTTCGATCCCTGATGTCAGTGACATTGAACTAAATAAAAGGCTTATCAAGCACAATCCTAAAAATATTAGCATTATCGAGATGGACTCGGCTCAACTGCCAAGGGTGCTAGCTGATGTAGACATGGCCATCATTAACACTAATTTTGCAATCCCTGCCGGTCTCAAGCCAACTGAAAATGCACTACTGTTAGAAGACAAGGACTCCCCATATGCCAATATTGTTGTTATTCGAACTCAAGACGAGGATAACCCCAAGTTTGGTCAACTAATGGAGAGTCTACACGACAAAGAGGTCGTCGAACTTGCGGAAACTCTTTTTGATGGTCAAGCGATTGTTGCCTGGGAGTAAGCAGCTAGTCGCCTTGCATGAACTCTATGTCTATATAATTGGAAAGGAGGCTTGCTCCTTTGACTATTATTAGCTAGAATTATGTCAAATAAAGCAAGGGGAGCGCTAAAGCTCCCCTTTTTTCGTTTGAATTGGTGGTAGGTCACTTTCCACTACTCAAATTATCTGTTTAACTAACACTTATAAGGTTGAATTAGGACTAATCCATGACAGACCATACCGCAAACACCTCGGCAATTAGGCGCTTTATTTGGCCTATCTTTGGGAAAGAGCACATCATCTTTTTACCAATGACACTAATGATATCTTTGATTCTATTTAACTATACCCTCTTGCGTAACATGAAGGATACATTGGTCATCGGGGCAACCGAAGGCTCAGCGATTATCCCTGCATTAAAGCTTTTTGCCGTATTACCTGCTGCCTTCCTCTTTTTCTTGGTGATTACCAAGCTTTATAACATGTACTCTAAAGAGAAGGTTTTCAATCTAATCATTATTACATTCATGGTATTTTTTGCTGGGTTTGCGCTCGTCATCTATCCTAACCACGATGCCTTTGAAGCCCAAAGATTATCCTCGTGGATGCTAGAAGTATTACCAGAAACAACTTTTTTTGTAAACTTGGCCAATATGGTTAGATTTTGGGCATTTACTTTATTCTACACAGCCGCTGAGCTATGGGGCAGTATCGTAGCATCATTACTCTTCTGGCAGTTTGCTAATAGCATTGTTAAAGTGACTGATGCGAAACGTTTCTATTCTCACTTCTACTTATTAGCTAATCTTGCCACAGCGCTAGCTGGCTATTTAGCGGTTGCCTATTCAGATATGGGTATTACGTCTGGCTATGACTTCACCGTTAATTTAACCATTTCAAATATGGTCATCGCAACTTTTGTCATCTTATTCTTATATAATTATATTAATAAGAAAGTGAATACTGATCCTGATTTTGAGAAACCAGACAGCTCTGCTCCGAAAAAGAAAAAACCTAAACTGTCTGTTGGTGAAAGCATCAAATTTGTATTCAGCTCACCTTACTTAGGTCTAATAGCACTACTAGTTCTTTGTTATGGTATATCCATTAACTTAGTGGAAGTTGTTTGGAAAAATGAAGTCAATGCATACATTGCAAGCCAAGTTGATATCTTTTTACAAACACCAGAAGGTGTACTAAGTACAGTCTCTAGGGCAGATCACATTAAAAGTGGGATCCAAGCCTTCATGGGTAACATTTCAATGCTCAATGGCATTGCGACTTTCATCGTTATTTTAGTTGGTAGTTACTTTGTCAGACTATTAGGCTGGCGCTTTGGCGCATTAGCGACACCTGTTATCATCGGTATCACAGGCTCCATCTTCTTCTATTTTATTATTTTTGATGGCTCTGCGACTCCTGTTGCTAAATATCTTGGTACTTCAGTCCTATTTATGACGGTATTATTTGGTTCAATCCAGAATATCTTAAGTAAGAGCACGAAGTATGCGCTATTTGATCCAACCAAAGAGATGGCTTACATCCCTCTTGATGATGATTCAAAATCAAAAGGTAAAGCGGCAGTTGATGTGGTTGGTGGTCGTTTAGGTAAAGCCGGCGGCTCAGGTATTCAACAACTCATCTTCTTGTTTACAACTGGTGGTGTTGCAGGTATTGCTCCAATCCTATCGATCATTGTTATCGGTATCATAGGCATCTGGATAGTATCTGTCATAGCCTTAAATAAACGCTTCCAAGCTTTAAGCCATGAAAGCGAAGAGCTTGCAAGAGAGCAGGCCAACAATTAAAGGGATATCCCCCTTCTAAAGAGCCCGATAACTTGAACCAAGTTATCGGGTTTTTTTTGGCTTTGCCATTTATGGCCCATCTGGGTAAAATACCTCACATGAATGACTCCAAAAAATCACCAACTCTCACAAAGAAACATCTTCTTGGAGCTTCTCTAAGCAGCTGGTTGTTTTGGGCTCTAGCGGCTTTATTTTATGCCTATGAGTTCCTACATCGCGTCTCCCCTAGTGTCATGATACCGGCCCTTATGGAGGGGTTTCATGTTTCCAGAGCCCAACTAGGCGACTTAGCAGCTTTTTATTTTTATGGATACGCCCTTATCCAAATTCCAGCAGGTATGTTGGTTGACAGATACGGGGTTCGCTTTATTCTAACTTTTGGCTGCTTAGTTATCGCTCTAGGTAGTTTTTGTTTGAATGTCACGAACTCGATGTCTTTCGCCTGTTTAAGCAGATTCATCATTGGGGTTGGCTCAGCCTTTGGATTTGTTAGCTGTCTTAAAATAATCTCACAAAGATTTAGCCCACACCTATTTCCCTTCATGGTTGGTCTAACTAATCTTTTTGGCATCATTGGTGCCATTGTAGGGGGCCAACCACTTGCTATTCTCTTAGATGTTATCAATTGGAGAGAGATCTACTTATTACTTGGTCTCATCAGTATGGTTTTAGCCCTGATTATTTGGGCCATTATACGTGATCCTAAATCTGAAGTTGAAGAGTCTGAGTCTGAGTCTGAATCAAACAAGCTTATCAGTGGCTTGTTACTTGTGGTTAAAAGCCCACAGGCTTGGCTTTTAGCCTTGTACTGTATGCTTATTGTTGCGCCAATTACGGCGTTCGCAGAAATGTGGGGTGTTGAGTTTTTTCAAACATCTTATAGTTTACAAACAGCGCAAGCTGCTGGCTTACTGAAATATATTTTTTACGGCATTGCAGTAGGAGGACCTACCATAGGCTTGATTAGTGGAAGGATCCTCAAACTAAAAACTTGGCTAATTATTTGCAGTTTAATCACCCTGCTCTCACTTTCGAGTATTATTTATCTCAACACGCTTAGTTTTGGTAAATTGGAATTATTGTTATTTGTATATGGTTTCGCTTCTAGTCATATGCTGCTATGTTTTTCTATAGTGAATAAAACTTACCCTTCATGGGCCAAAGGTGCAGCAATTGGCTTCATTAATATGATGATCATGGGTGGCAGTGCAATATTCCAACCTATTATTGGTAAGTTAATTGACCTTTCAATTAGTTATAATGAACTTCAATTGTATGAACTTGTTTCATATAAGCAATACGCTAGCGCATTAGTTGTGTTGCCAATTTGTATTATGACTGCCACCGTCTTAACGCTTTTTATTAAGCAGCAGCATGAATAGAATTTAGATTCAACCTAAGGGGATCATCGTGAATAAACATGCTCATATATGTGCATGGCTCTTTGCCGCCATGCTTATAGCACCCACTGCAGCATTTGCATCTACTGGCAATACAGAGCAGTTAAACCTTCATCTAACCTCTGCTCCTATTGGAATTATCTCCTTAATCGTTTTTGCTCTAGCCTACTGCTTAGTCATTGGCGAAGAAGCGATCCATCTAAGAAAATCAAAACCAGTACTTTTAGCTGCAGGTATCATTTGGTTACTTGTCGCCATAGCCGCTTCGCAGCAAGGTCTCAGTGATGCAGCCAACGTTGCCGTGAGACATAACTTACTTGAATATGCTGAGTTGCTTCTATTTTTATTAGTGGCTATGACTTATGTCAATGCCATGGAAGAAAGGCAAGTCTTCGAAGCACTCAGAAGCTGGCTAGTAAAAAAGCAATTCAGCTACAGAAAACTTTTCTGGATAACAGGTATCATTGCTTTCTTCCTTTCTCCTGTCGCTGATAATCTCACAACAGCTTTGATTATGTGTGCTGTTGTCATGGCAGTAGGACAAGAAAAGCCAAAATTTGTAGCTGTCAGCTGTATTAACATCGTGGTAGCAGCCAACGCCGGTGGCGCCTTCTCGCCATTTGGGGATATTACGACCCTCATGGTATGGCAACAAGGGATGGTGCATTTTCAAGACTTTTTTAAAATATTTTTGCCCTCAGCGGTCAGCTTCCTAATCCCTGCAGCTATCATGCATTTTGCAATACCAAAGGGTGTGCCACATCCCGTGGAAGATAAAGTTCAACTAGCTTATGGTGCTAAGGTGGTTTGTGCCCTATTTCTTCTAACCATTGTCACTGCTGTTTGCTACCATAACTTCCTGCATCTCCCACCAACCATTGGGATGATGACAGGGCTTGCCTACCTACAATTTTATGGGTTCTACTTGAAGAAAAGCCACCATATGAAAAATGGAGGTGCATTAGGTGATATGATGGCTTTTGACATCTTCAAAAAAATCCAAAGACTAGAATGGGATACACTCTTGTTCTTTTATGGCGTGGTTTTATGTGTAGGTGGATTATCAGCTTTTGGCTACTTAACCGTTATGAATGAAACCATTTACAATACGTGGGGCAACTGGTTACCTGCTGAGCATGTCCAGACTCCTGCCAATGTGGCTATAGGCATTATTTCTTCCATCATTGATAATATCCCGGTGATGTTTGCCGTTTTAACAATGTCGCCGGAAATGTCAGAAGGCCAATGGCTTCTAGTCACTTTAACAGCCGGGATTGGTGGCAGTTTACTCTCTATTGGCTCAGCTGCTGGGGTCGCTCTCATGGGGCAAGCAAGAGGCGTTTATACTTTCTTTAGTCACCTCAAATGGACCTGGGCTATTGCCTTAGGTTACATTGGAGGCATTGCTACTCACTTATGGATAAACCAAGACCTATTCGTCTCGACTCTCCAAGGAGCGCCATAAGCATTGGCCTGAGCTGGTCTCAATAGCCTTTAAGTACTCATGATGTGCATTTAACTCATGAGTACTTGCTCTCAAAACCGGTAGCTCTACCCCCGACAACTCCCAATCTTTAACTTTATTAGTTTTTTTTGTTTGAACCTCTAACGACATGGTGGTTTGACCACCAGTCATCATCAAATATAATTCTGCTAGGATTTCAGCATCTAGCAAAGCGCCATGCTTCTCACGATGAGAATTATCGATAAAATAGCGTCGACATAAAGCATCCAAATTATTTTTCTGACCAGGGTGGCGCTCTCTGGCCATTTTTAGAGTATCTAAAATACCGCAATACTGATCTAGGTTTTCCCAAGGATCATCAATCAACGAAAATTCAAACTCAATAAATCCAACATCAAAAGGAGCATTGTGGATAACCAACTCTGAATCTTCTAAGAAATCTTTTAAGCTTGAGGCAATTTGAGCAAACCTTGGTTTATCTTCCAAAAATTGATTGCTAATGCCATGGACATCATAAGCCCCAGAAGAAATCTCTTTGTCCGGATTTATATATTGATGATAAACCTTGCCTGTCAACTTTCGATTAATAACTTCGACACAACCAATCTCAATAATCCTGTCTCCATTTTTAGGAGATAAACCAGTTGTTTCGGTATCTAATACAACTTGTCGTTTCATGATGGTAAGCTCATAATCGCGTCTCTCGCTAGCTCATCAGCAATGTCATTTTCCACATGACCGGAATGACCTTTAATCCAGTGCCAATGAACATTATGCCTTGAGACTTCAATATCAAGCATCTCCCAAAGCTCTTTGTTTTTAACAGGCTTACCTTGACTATTACGCCAGTTTTTTTTCTTCCAACCTACGATCCATTCAGTAATACCTTTTTGAACATATTTCGAATCAGTGGTTAACTGAACCACACAAGCCTCATTAAGCGCACGTAGCCCCATGATAGCGGCCATGAGCTCCATACGATTATTAGTTGTCTCTTGCTCTGCTCCATTAAGTCTTTTTTCTACTTTTCCACATCGAATCAACACACCCCAGCCACCAGGACCAGGATTGCCCGAACATGCTCCATCAGTAAACATTTCTACTTCTTTCATGACTTATTATCTCGTTTGTAACTAGCACCACCTGGAATACCTTGTGGATCCCACTGTGGTTCTCGTCTTATAAATTTTGGCTTAATGGGTGTGATACCTACAATTTTCTTCACAGCAACAATGGCAAAAGCCCCCCCAAAAAAGGGCCAAAATTTCTGCCCAATTTTTTCAAGAAAACCCAATTTGTCCATCAATTTTCTATGTGGCAAAGGCGGCCTAAAATAAAACATTTTTGTTTGGATGATGTCAAAATCTAAAAGTTTTAACCAATCTTTGACGCGGTTAGGGCTTATCAT
>CAYGPI010000090.1:0-9783 GCA_964351745.1 uncultured Francisellaceae bacterium | reverse complement strand
GATTAAAGCGTGTTAACCTTTTGTGTAGAGCAAGTAATGATGCATCCGTAGGCTTTTCAATACAAAGCTGCTGGTTCAATTGCATTCTTGGAACAGGTTTTGGGTTAGCATAAAACATTCTAGCTCTGATGATTTTAGAGCGGTAGAAAATATGAGCATCACCTTCACGCTGATCTTTTAAATCTAACAAATCAATCCGTTGTCGTTTCTCGATAGACGCATTTCTAGAGTCAAGATAATTATTACTTAAACTGCCAGCATTTGTTTGAAAGCCACTCACACTTGTCGCATAAGTTTCACCAGCTGTTTTATTAAAGAATTCCCACGTGTCTGTGGGATCTTCCATTTTCATACAAATTTTAACGTTAGTATTAGCACCAATAGAGGCAGCTTCTTCTTTTGAAGCTTTCTGGAAAGCTGGTAAATCCTGACCTGCGAAGATAGCAGAAAAGCCTAATGAACGAGCCTGCGCCGGTACCACAGCGAACCCTGGGACCGCATAATAACCATACTCATCCATGATACAAACATAAGGGGTTGGTGAATTTGTAGGTTTTCTTAAGATAACGTCTTGGTAATCACCCTCAACGCTATCTCCTAAACCAGAGGCCATCATTGATTTTAATGAAGCAATAATAATTTTACCCAAATTCGAAAGCTCTTCCGGTGATTTTTCAAGCGCTGGCAAGAGAACCACTAAAATGCGACGATTCAAAACAACGTCCTTCAAATCAACTTCCGCCAAGTTGGTCCGAACGATATGACTATACGTATCAGCAAGGGAACCAAAGACTCGAGTTAACTGCATCGTAATAAAACCATGCTGCTCTCGCACTTCACTTGCTTGATTACCTTTCTTAGATTTATTGTAACCTGGTAGGTTAAGGATATAAGAATCAAGTGGATCGGTAACAAGCTCGGGAAGTCCATCCATGGATACAGAGTGTGTCTCTGTTAAAGGGAAGCGCCTATCACAAACCATCTGCTCAAGCTTTTCTAGAATAAAATAATTACGAATAATATTCGCATCAATTAAGATATGCCCTTCGTCACGCATCGCTACGAGCACTTTAAGCAAAGCCTCAACAAACTGAATAGCACGGCCTTTCCACATGTCATCGCCGCCACCGCCTTCACCACCAGGCATAAGACTCACAACCAGCTGTGCTAACATACTAGACGAACCATTAGCAAAAGGATTCATGGTATTAGAAAGGCGAGACTCTTGAGCACCAATGACGTCTCTGGCCCCTGTCATGAAATTGATAAGCAACATATCATCTTCACGGCCCATTCGACGCACCATCGAAAACACCTTGGCAAAAAGAGAGTTATCACCTTTACCATCAATATAAATAAAACCACTACCTTGCGCTAATGAATTATAAGCAATAGAAACCAGGGCTTCTGTTTTACCAGAGCCTGTTGAACCAAAAATTAAAACGTGTGTCCGCATATCATCATTGGTAAACCAGAGCTCTTTATCCGTGTGTTGCTCGTTTCCAAAGAAAGTAATACCATTGGCTTTTCTGGGCTTGCTTGTGCCAGGAATACAATCATTGAAATCCGGCTCACCAGAGGCAAGTGGCATTTTAAAAGGAAGCTCTTGTTTGCGAGTGACAGCAAAAACAAAGAAACCTACTCCTAGTAAGAATAAGATATCAAACAACCCTCTGGCCATCACAATACCAACAATCAAACCCGCTAAAATACACATAACATACAAAGGGTTTGATAGGAATTCAGCGACGCGAGTGCCTAACGGCCTCGTGTCACGCGCCATCTCGGAGGCGCCGTGCTCATGTTTGGACTCAAGTCCTCTTAATTCAGCCATAAATCCTCTTTAAGTCGCAGTATCCGGTGTCTCAGTATCCGGTGTCTCTGTAGGAAATTCTTCAACATCATCATCTGGTGAATAAATTATCTGAGCTAAGGCTAATTCCAGACCTTCAATCGCACGATCTAGTACAGGAACTGATAAAGCACGATGCATCTCTTTTTCTGCCAACCAATGTGCCCATGGACCACCTATTTCTGCAGGTGCCGTTTGACGCCCAGCAGTATTAAGCATATACCACAGGTTTCTATCGACCGGTTTTAACCAAAGAAAATCAGCTGATGCCATCACACCATCGGTGCGGGCCAGTTCTAACATGGAGGCCATCACTGTATAAGTATAGGCATGTCGCTCTACACAACGAGCAACGGCTTTATTTTTGCCATATTTTTTTAGAAATTCTTCCGTTCTCGCATATTGCATCTCACCTTTAGCAGCGTTCATAGCCAATTCACCAAGATAAGCACGAGCAGCATCAGAGTCATGCTCAAGACGAGCTGCAAAGATAGAAAACAACGCTTTCACATGAGGTGGGGCTTTATCAATACCAGGCCAAAGAGGCCCCATTTGCTCCGCAAAACAACGATAGGCCTTATCTTTAATCACTGTCGCCTTGTAATTGTCTGTCGCTTTCCAAACAGCTTTCGCATCTGAAGCTTTTTCAACTTTAACTAATTTATATTTTTTGACAAATTGCATGGGATTTTTAGCCATGGCCCAAGGACCAGCATTAATATCCTGATCAACTAAATCAATAGGGACAACTGGTGCTATTTGAGGCCAATTTTTTTGCTCCTGGCGAACAAGTGTATCCATATTGTGCTTTGTATTCCAACGCATGCTTGAGTGGTTCTTGAACATGAACAAACCCATAAGAACTAAAATGACAATGGTCGGGTACATCCAATAGTTGCCGACAACTTCACTGACAAAGGTAATGTCACTATAATTAAGACCTTTCACAGCCGCTAGTGGATCAGGATGTTGCAAAATATTGCTATCTATTTCTTGGATAAGTCCTGTTAACTCATCACTGTTAATAAAAAAACTCGCGGCCTGCGCCTCGAGTTTCCTAAAATAAATAAAACCTAACTTTAGATATTCAGATAGAAAATACCAAATTAAACCACCCACTAACATGATGATGCCAAGTATCCACAAAATGGCGTAATCATTCTTACTCTGATTTGGATCGCTTTGCCCAGCCATGCCTATTCTCCCGACTTAATCATACATGAGATCATCAAGAGGCGTTTGCTCTCGACTTGGTGAGTTTTGCATTAGTTCAATCAAAACATCAGCAATGCAGATCAAACGTAAACTTGTTGGTGTTGCTTCATCCAAAGTCACTCTAACGCCAAGCATGGCACCTTGAGCTTCTTCAAACTTTACACCGATGCCATAACCTAAACAAAATGAGCATAATTGATCTGCTCTTCGCATAATGGCTGGCAATAATCCTGTGTCTTTAAAAATATCATTCATTGACACTGGGTTATCACGAAGAGTGAAATTACATTTCAAAACTTTTGCAAGAGCTATGACTTGTTCTGATATTTCCATAATGACTCTTAATTATAATCAACTGTTAACTCTATACCTATTATGACACACAAAATAGTAAGACGACTATATATTATACACGCTTACTAGATCATTGACAGAATAGATCTTTTTACACTGTTTGGTAGTAGGTCAGCTATAAATTTGATGAAAACTCTGCTGCATACTGATGCTAATATCGCTATAATAATTATCAAAGTAGCCCATGGCCAATATTTTGACACATCACTACATTAGAAGGCGAGATATGAGAAAAGCAACTGTTTTAAGTGTCGTTGGAGTATGCTCTATCCTTGGCGCCTGTACTCCCGTACAGCACCAATCAACTAGAGGCACAACTTTTGAAAGCGTAAGCAACTCTGTTGATGTTAGTGATGAACTAACGAGAGTTGCTCATTCCGTTCAACAGTCATTAAGAGTCCTTGCTGCAACTAAAGAGCCGCATGAGTTAAATGCTATAAACACCAATCCTCTTGTGACAGCAGAAGGTGGTATGAGTCACCGCGCTACTTTTGATTGGTCTGGCCCCATTGAACCACTACTTCACAAAGTTGCTAACATGACACGATACAATGTTAAAGTTTTAGGCCCTACTCCCCCTATACCTGTTGTTGTAACCATGATGGCAGAAAATAGAAGAGTTGCTGACATTGTAAAAGATGCTGGCTTGCAAGCTGGTAACAGGGCAAACATTGTTGTTTACCCTGCTAGTAAAATTATTGAGCTCAGGTATGTCCGTACTTAAATTTAAATAGGCATTTAAATTAGCAGTTTTTTTCAGCTAAAATATCTGATCTCAATAGCTATAGACTGTGCTAAGTCGCAGAAATTATAAAACGACTTTTCAACTGTATGCTCATCTGGTACTTTAGTGATATGCTAACAACACACTGTAGCTTTGCCATAAATTACGGCGAAGCTACCTTAATTTTTTTAAGAGCGCTATGAGAGAAAGATGAGCAAACAAGTCTATAAGTTAATAGTCACTGGCCTTATAGCCAGCACATTGTTGGGTTGCAGCCTCACCTCACCAGTCAGCGACGAATTATCTCGCATTAGAGATGCTGATGCGGTAGGAGAAAACTCTTTTAGCTTGAGTGGATTAAGGCATCAAGCTTTGCGTGATGCAGCTCTAAGTATCGGAGCGCGTGGTGGTCTAGCCTATCGTGCTAAAAAAATTCGCCAGAAGATTTATTTAAGTGAAGCGTCGTTGGATCATGTCTTCAACTTCAGAGGCCTCGTCTTAGATGATAGCGTTGTGCCTCCTGTTTTAGTTGAAGGGCGAGGCTCTCTCGAAATACCACAAGACGATTTGCTAAGAGTCGCAGATAGACAATACTTGATTATTAAGCAAGCTCGCTTCTCCTCAAACCCGCCAAACTGGCGCGACTACATTCAAATGGAATATAGTGCACCGGAGCTGCCCGATAAAACATTATTGCCACGCACAGAAACTGAGAAAAATGTGTGGGACAAATATGTTCAGGAAGGTTGGAGAGCAGGTATACGCCAAGCAGACACTATTTTTCTAGAGCAACTTGGCCGACTAAAAAGAGATTACCAAGGTATGATTAGATATCATACTTTGCTCGCCCAAAATATTGTTAGCAAACCTTTTGTAGCTAGATCCGAACTTGGTATTACTGGCAATAACGAACAGCTTGCTATTAATGATCGCGTATTAAGAATCACTTCTAAACCAGCCTTCAACTTGAATGGTGAAAAGTGGAAGCCTGATATGACTCCAAGCACTTCCCTGTCCAATCATGGAGCCTCTGGAGATGACGATCCTTGTGTTGAAGAATGTGTGGGGTAAACCATGGTAGATGCTGTTAAACAAGACTATTTGTTACCTGATGAACCAGTAAGATTTACTCCAAGGGACTTAGATAGACTCCTACTACACTGTGTCAATCTTGAAGCTTCAGATATTACATTCCAATCTAAGTCTCCTGTTTTAGCAGAGATTCATGGTCGCTTGTATGCCATCACAACAAGAGAAGTATCTAGCGCAGAAGTTGCTGATATGCTTAATGCTATCTATGGTCCCAATGCAACGACTCAAATTGCAAGTGGTTCTGATGTCGATACTCACTACGAGATTCGTCCAGATAGAGAAACACGCTACAGATTTCGTATCAATGGTACAGGCTGCCAGGTTGAAGGTAGTGATGCTATCCAAATTACGGCTAGAACTATCCCTTCTGAGCCACCCGACTTGGCTGGCATGGCACTTGACCAGAAGATTTTAGATAATATGGCTCCGCACCAAGGCACTATCGTTGTCACTGGTGCAACTGGTTCTGGTAAAAGTACCTTGCTCGCTTCAATTATCAAGGAAATCGCGAGCTGGGAAGATTCTCATAGAAAAATGCTTACCTATGAAGCTCCTATAGAATTTGTTTACGATACTTGCAAAAAACCATCATCGGTTATTGCACAATCTGAAATTCCAAGACACCTGCCCTCCTTTGCTGCAGGTGTAAGAAATGCTTTACGTCGAAAACCAGGTCTAATACTTGTTGGTGAAGCTCGTGATGCGGAAACAATTGCAGCAGTGATTGATGCGGCGCTCACTGGCCACCCTGTATATACTACGTTGCATAGTAACGGTGTTGCTGATTGTGTACGAAGAATGGTATCCACCTTCCCTGCTGAAGAGCGCCATGGTCGTGCCTTAGACATTTTAGAAACATTAAGAATGGTTGTTTGGCAGAAACTTGTTCCAACTATTGACGGTAAGCGTGTTGCCTTAAGAGAATATTTAGTCTTTGATGAATATGTACGTGATATATTAGTTGAAACAGAAGTAGAAAATATAGCATCTAAAACAAGGCAGTTACTTAAAGAACATGGACAACCTATGGTTGTGGACGCTAAAAGAAAGTTTGACGATGGTCTGATTGATAAAAGAACATATGAAATTTTCGTAGCAAGTTCTAAAAAGCTTGATCAAGATGCTAAGACTAAAGCTTAGGAGAGCACAATGAGAGATCCGGCAAATGCCCATTGGAGAGATTCTGCACGCTCGCCAAAACTTTTTTTTATGGATGCTTATGCTGCATTTCCATTTTTGTTCTTTCTGTTGCATATTAGGTGGTGGACGTTTTTCACATGCATAGCCGTCATTGCATTCTTTGTAGTACTTGAAAAATTTGGTTTTACTGTGCCCGTTTTTAAAAGATGGCTAAAAGTTTTCCTTGCAGGAAATCATAGAAACGCTCGAGCATGGTGGTCATCAGGGAACTCTTGGCGTAACGAATAGTTAGCATTCCAATTTTGAAATGCGTGCATACTCAATGTTATACTATCGTTATTAATAACTAAAAATGTTTACAGTATTATTGCGGGGCTTAATAGGATGGCGGATGCAAAATCGTCTGAATCAACAAGTAAAGTGACACAAAAGAAGCCACAATCGGGCAAGAAAGCACCTTCTAAAGGTAAGCCTGTAACTCCATTTGTGCCATCTGGTCTTGAAGCAGTTTTACTTAGAAATAATTTCTACCGAAATAACTACAGAAGAATGGTTTCTCTTTCTATGCTTCTTTGCTTAGTTATAGCTGGTCTTATTGGTTTTATCGCATACCAACATTATACACGCCCTCAACCTCAATATTTTGCAACGACTGAAGACGGGAAACTCTTTAAGATCGCCCCTCTTAGCACAAGAAACATGTCAAATAACCAACTTTTTGAATGGGCTACCCAAGCCGCATTAGCCTCTTACACTTACGACTTTGTTAACTATAGAACTGAGTTGCAAAATGCCAAGCTGTTTTACACGGCACAGGGTCATGCTTCATTACTTAATGCGATAAGTGCCTCTAGAAACTTAGAAGCTGTCAAAAGTAAAAAAATGACAACCAGTGCTAGAATCACTGGGAACCCGACATTGTCGGCTCCTGTAAGACTAGATAATGGTAGATTTGTATGGGAAGTTGAGTTTCCTATGGAAGTCTTATACACAAATGGCAGAATCCAGGATCAAATCATCCAAAAAATCATTGTTAACCTAACGATTACAAGAGTACCTGTTTGGGAATCATCTAAAGGTATAGCAATTAAATCTATCGTTGTACGTGAAAACATACCACCAAGAGCAAGGGTTGGAAACTAATGGCTAAGACTACGCCAAAGGCAAAATTTGAAAAAGTTCAAATGCAAGGTAATTTTAGTAAGGATAAATCATTTTCAATAATGTTTATCTGCTTTATGCTTATTACTATTTGCGCTGGGCTAGTTGGAAGCTTATATTTCTTCTGGTTAACACGCCCTACCCCAACATATTTTGCGACGACACCACAGCAACAATTTTTTGTTATGGAGCCACTAGACAGACCCTATTTAAATGAAAGACAATTGTATCAGTGGGTTGTAGAAGCTGCTGTTGCATCTTACACCTTTGACTTTGTTAATTTTCAAAATGATATAGAAACGACAAAGATCTATTACACAGAAAATGGCTTCAAAAACTTAATCAATGCGTTGAAAGAGTCAAATACAATTGAAGAAGTTAGATCAAAAAAACTAGTTGCCTCAGCAGTACCTTTAGGGGCACCTATTTTGTTAAGTGAGGGAAGGAATAATGGTCGCTATTTTTGGAAGGTACAACTTCCAATGAAGGTTACCTACCAAGGTGCCAGTGAAATTATTCCTCAAAATTTAGTGATAACCATGACTATTTCTCGAGTACCTGTGGAAGAAAAAGCCAAAGGTATTGGTATTGAAACTATCGTGGTTCGCGAAGGGCGAATACAACCATAAGGTAACATGATGCTTCGACGTCGGTTGAATAAAAAACTCTATCCGTGGTTACTAGGCATACTAGTAACTCCAGCGTACGGTGCTATCTTTGGTGGCGGAAATAGTGGAAATGAGCCTAAACCGCCTCCTCCACCCGTCTATAATGCTGCGCCTTCTTCTAATTCTTCGAGCAGCAGCTCCCAATCGTCATCTGGCACGGGACCTACTTATTCGTCAAATGTAGAAGTACCTAATGTTTCTCAAAGTGGTGAGTTATCTCTTTCAAAAGAGCAAATGGCTGAACTAGAGAGAATGGCCAAGGAGGTTTCTAATGATCCAGAGAAACTTAAAGCCATGCTAAAGACGATGCAAGATGCTCAAGAAATGTATTCTTCTGATTCAGGTCAGGATGAAATTTCAAGAGTAAGGAACGAGCTACAAAACATCAAAGCAGCCAGCTCTTCAAATGAAAAACGAGCAATGGAAGATCAAGCATTTCAACTTTTACTTGAAAAAGCTCTACCTATGAGTCCAGATCAAATAAAATTACTAAGAAAGCTTTACGATGTCACCCAAAAAGCTGTTGCCACATCGCCTTCGGCACCCCCTACTCCAAAATCATCTTCTTCTGTGATAAGCCTAGAGCCAGGGAAAACGCCGCCAGTAGTTAGACTAAGTGCAGGTTTTGTCACCTCGCTTGTTTTTACTGACTCAACAGGTTCCCCTTGGCCATTAGTGTCTTACACTCTAGGTGACCCAAGCTTATTCAATATTCAATGGGACCAAAAGAGCAACACTCTTTTTGTTCAAAGTTTAAAAACGTATTCCCATGGCAACTTAGCTGTCACTTTGCATGACAATCCTACCCCAGTAATGATATCAATGGTGTCAGGACAAAAAGAAGTTGACTTTAGACTTGATTTCCAAATTGCTGGTCGAGGCCCAGAAGCAACGGCCCCAATCATGACGGAATCTTCAAGTGATGCAAAAATAAACCCTATTCTCATTAACGTTCTAGATGGCATTCCACCTAAAGGCAGTGTCAAACTTGGTGTTTCAGGGAATCAAGGGGATGCGTGGCTTAGTGGGGATACGCTCTATTTTCGCTCCAAGTTGGTTGTGTTGTCGCCTGCTTGGATTGGCACTATCTCAAGCCCGGATGGAACGCATGTTTACCATATGAAACATACGCCATCTATCCTTGCTTCAAAAGATGGCCAAACCATCGATATACGACTAACGGGGTTATAAAGCATGGCTAAGAAAAATGCATTGGCTGCACTAGGTGATGCTAAGACAAGAACCTTGGTGCTTGTCGTCGGTGGCATACTTTTGTTGCTTATCATATATGCGGTATCGCAATTGCTTGGTGATGATGATCCTATTTCAGGACAAGGCTCTAAAACAGCTGGCGTTCCCTCTTCTGCAAAAGGTATACCTGGACAAGCTGTTCCGGAAAGTTATGCCAAACTGCAGCGTGAGGAGAATACTAAACGTGCAGAAGAAGCTAGAGCATCTAAAGGCTCCTCAATTCCAACTATTGTTGGTGGAGTGACAGATAGCGCTGGCGGATATGGACCAGGCGGCGCCAATGGCGATGGTTTTGGCCCAGGTGGTTCCGGATATGGTGATGGGGG
>CAYGPI010000089.1:0-10122 GCA_964351745.1 uncultured Francisellaceae bacterium | reverse complement strand
AGTACCAGCTCAAGTACCAGCTCAAGTACCAGCTCAAGTACCAGCTCAAGTACCAACCCAAACGACTCCCAAAGGAACCATAGGAAGAAATAGTTAATCTTGCTTTTGAGCGTTGCGTTATCACATTGAAGAACTTAAGATGGTAGACTGATTTATAATTAGTAGAAATGATGAATTTTCAAATTACACAATTAACACATATTGGCGCACGAGATAGCAACCAAGATTACAGTGATTATATCATCGAGCCAAAGTGGGCCTGCTTTATGGTAGCTGACGGTTTGGGTGGGCATGACTCAGGAGAGATTGCTTCCAAATACTTTATTGAAGCAACAAAATCACTTTGCCCACAATTCTCAAGCACTATTGCAAGCAATCCTACGCAAGGCATTAAAGAGCTTCTAACTGAAGCTAGTGCAAGATTTCGACATAGTGTCGCGATTGAGTTTGGAAATATAGATACTAAAACGACACTAACATTATGCTGGGTTAACGAGCATCACGTGATAACAGCTCAAATTGGGGACTCAAGATTATATCGCATCACGAACAATCAAATAACATGGCGAACTGCCGATCATACCGTAGGCCAACAGCATTTTGAACAAGGCGTTATTACCGAAGAAGAAATATCTGATCATCCTTTGCAAAATAGATTGCTTAGAAGTATTAATACTAGCGATCTACCCCATCCTGATATATGTTTGCACCCCCCTCTTCGTGCCAATGAAACATTACTCTTATGCACCGATGGTTTTTGGTCTGAAACAAAAAGAGATGACATTGAAGCCCTAACAAAGAGCCCAAACCTTACAGAAGCTTTTCAGCTCAGTATCTTAGACATTGCCCAAACAGTCCCCAGAAGCGACAACATTACCGTCTTGCTGGCCTCTTTGACGTAAATAACCAAAAATTATGAAAGTTCCTGTTTACCAGCAGCCTTAGAGATGACTGTTTAAACCTAACTCTAACGGCTCAGCACTAGATTTCTTAACAAAGCACATAGTGTTAATTAACCAACACAATTCAAAAAGACACAGTCAAATCTGCTGCCGCATACTTAGGAAAATGATAAGATTACCGAATTTCCTATATGAGACCTCCCTATGCATCATAAAATCATACAGCCTTTATTTGCTCTTTTATTGATTTGCTTGTCAACCTTTAGTATGGCAAACACTGAGAAAGCCAGCATTTACACAATTGACTCTCTCATGGAAGTGAAGCCATTCATTGAAGCTGACACTCTCGTTGTCTTCGATTTAGATCACACCATCTTTGAGGGCGCTCAAGGCAGTTATGGACATGGACTTTGGTTTTATGATGTTTTAGCCCAAGGACGCGCGCAAGGGTACACCGATGAGGCTATTTTTGAAAAATTGTATCCCCACTGGCTGCATTCTCAAGAGATCTCTTCGGTCAAGTTTATCGAAGCTTCAACGCCTGCCCTCCTTGACGAGCTCCAAACCCAACAGATCCCTGTCATGGCGGCAACAAGTAGACAAAAGCCCTCGGCAAAAGCAACTCTTAGACAGCTCGCCCAATTGAACATACATTTTAAAACAGCCCCAGCTTTATCTAAAGAGCCCTCTAATCATTTCAAAAATCCTATTTACCAACAAGATGGTGTTATCTTTGCGCACGACTTCAACAAAAAAGGTGAAGTCCTCAAAGCATATCTTGATGAAAATCAGCATACTTTTAAAACCATCATCTTATTAGAGGATAGCTTCGGTAATATTACAAATACTATCCATGCTTTTAAAGATAGCCCTACAAAAGTTATTGGTCTTTATTACACAAAAGTCGCAGATCAGAAAAAAGACTCCTGGCATGAAACAAAAGCAAAAAAGGAATTTCTCAAAGTCGCTCTACAAACTAGTCACTTAGAGACTAATTTATTTTTTGCAGATCCAGAACTTATTTCTTTAAGGCTCAATCGTCTTAACCATTATTTTTCTGACTCTAAAACCCACCCTTTCAAACAATTTAACATGCATTTTGTTGCTCTGGCAGATGTGTATGCCCCTGATATTTTTAATGAAGAGTCCTTCGAATACCCTAAACATCTGTTACAAGGCGACATCCTAGAAATTGGGGCAGGCACTGGCTCACTAGCAGTTTTTGCAGCGAAACAAGGCGCAAAAGTTGTGGCGTTAGATCTCGACCCAAAAGCCGTTGACAACACTCGTCTCAATGCTAAAAACCATCTCGTGACTTCATCCGTAGAAGCACATGTGAGTGATTTGTTTGAAGCTTTGAGCTCAACTCAAACTTTTGATCTCATTCATTTTGATATCCCACAAATTCATACGGAAGATAAAAATCCTTCCCCTAAAAGAGCGTAGTATTTTTGATAGAAACCATCAACTTTTAACTCGCTTTCTATCAACAGCCAAACAGCACCTTAAACCTCAAGGACAGATACTCATTCACTTTGACAAGCATTTGGGAGACTTTGATTTTTTTGAAGTTCTGTGCGAACTGTATAATTGGGACATAAAGGCTATCGACTTGCCTATCAACGAAGTGCCAAGTCCTCTAATGCTATTAACCCAAGCATCAACTTTGAATCAGGATAAAAAGATATGATCCGACTAGCCACCCCAAAAGATAATGATGACCTATATGATATTTATATGCACGATACCGTCAATCCCTTTTTATCTTTTGAGATTCAATCTAAAAGTGATTTTAAACTAATCTTTGAAGAGCTTAAGAGTCAAGGGGAACTCTTTGTTTATGAGGTCAATCAAGAGGTAGTGGGGACTTGCATTCTAGTTCCAAACCAAAGACGCTGTAAGCATGTGATGCGATTAAGCACTTTAGCCATCAAGCCTAACCTTCAGCGCATGGGACATGGAAAGAGCTTTCTTCAAGCTATCCTTGATAATATACGATCACGAGGTGGATTTAGGAGAGTTGAGCTTTTTGTTGAGGCTGACAACCACATAGCCATCTCATTTTATAAAATCCTTGGCTTTACTTTGGAAGGGACATTAAAAAACTGGTTCAAAAGAGTCAATGACAGTCACGATACAGATGAGCATATCTTTGGCTTACTTTTAAATGAAAACAGATGACGAAAGGCTCCTGGGAGTGACCAATGGTACTCCGCTAAAGTTAGCTGGAAAACTTTTGTGATATAGTGGATCACAAGATTTTACTGATACAGATGAGCTTCATATGCCTTTTTATACGCAACTCTCCAACCTAGCCAATTACTTTACTAGTTTCATTAGCTCACCAGCAGAGCAAGCTGTAGCCCAGTTGGACAATATGTGCCCTTTAGCCCCTGAATTTTTCACTCAGGAAGTCTGCTCCGTATTTGAGCAAGCTAGTGAGACAATCATTGAAGAAACAACAGCCAATGCCCCTAGTCTTTATGATACGCTATATAGCACTGGCCAAACTGCTTTAAATGCAGTCTATAACACTTTTGCATTTGCCTCAAATACTCTACAAGCAGCTAATAGTGCTTCTGCCACAACAGCAAACCTTGCAAACACAACAAATACATTAACTAAATCTCTAGAGCAGCTTGTTTTAATGACAGACACCATTGGCCAGACCCTACTCTTAACCATCATGTCTGCAGGCCCAGAGACTCTACAAACACGCATCAATAAAGCTGCTTGTGTATCCTATAGCGAAAATAAAGAATGCGAACAATATGAAAGTGGAACTGGGATCGCATGCCTAGTGACCAGCGCTTACCTGATTCTAACGTTAAGAGACGTTCTAAAAGCTATGCGCAAGACCAAGAATCAAGCCGAATTTGAAGAATTGATAAGACAAGGTCACGAAGCCTTTAAAATACAAAGCGATCCATCTTTAATGAATCGAATCTTTGGTAAAGCACAACATGCTGCTATATCTATGATTATGATGAGCGTTGGGATCCACTTTGCCTTACCAACAGCAGCCATTTTAGGCATGACTTCTCTACCCTTCATAGCACCTGTTGCCCTATTTATCAAAAGCAAAGTATTTGATTCAAGCTCAGATCATAAAGCCCAAGATATTTTAACAACAGTCAAAGCCTTAGGTGAGCTACAAACGATTCAAGCCAGATATCAACATCAAAAGGACTTAGAGAAAGTGACAGCACTACTAATCGAAGAATCTATAGGGGACTTTGACAGGCTAGCTAGGTTGCAAGCTAACCTAGCAAACCCAACCACAAGCTCAACCACAAGTTTGTCGTTGACTCCTGCAGCAGAAGCAGAGTTAAGGAAAGCACCTAGAGGAGTCGTCGCCAATGAATCTTCTGGTCCAGAAGATCCTCTTCCTGCTATTCCTCAAGACAGTAGCAGGTGTAGAAGGAGTAACAAAAGGGCAAGCAAAAGACCTGCTTAAACAATACACTAACAGATTGCAAAATCTATAATTGAGTTCAAAACTGTTACTCAAGTTCGCCACCCATCGCGCAAGTAAAACTTAACAAGTGTTGCACGCAGGTGGCGCTCTTCTACAATTAACTAACAACCGCAAAGGCTAAAGCGTAAGCCTTCTCATCTGAGATTGAAATGTGCGTTACAGTCAATGATTTCTCGTGAAGCACGATGGATCCTTTCTCACTATATTCAACAAAAGGTTGGCCACTTGCTTGGTTCAAAATGGATATATCATGAAAGCTAATAGCTTCACCAATACCTGTGCCAATCGCTTTTGTGATGGCTTCTTTAGCTGCAAATCTTTTAGCAATAAAAGAGACTTTGCAAGCTTTCGTTTCAAACAAACATAACTCTTTGGCGCTTAAGATCCTTTGAGCAAATTTATAGCCAAACCGAAGCCACAGTGATTCGATCCGCTCTATTGAGACCAAGTCAGTGCCAACCCCTTTAACAAAGCTCATCTTGCTTGAGCCAAAAGCATTTTGAACTGGCGCACAGCTGCCTGCATACCTTCAGTAATGGCAAGACCAACTAGGCTATGACCAATGTTAAGTTCAATGATTTCAGGAATTTTAGCAATTGCTAAGGTATTATGTAAATGCAATCCATGACCAGCATTGACTTTCAATCCTATCTCATCAGCAATTTTTGCTGCCTTTTGAATTTTCACAAGTTCTTCTGCTTGAGTTCTAGCATCAATCGCGTCAGCATAAAATCCTGTGTGGATCTCAATAAAAGTAGCGCCTGCTTCAAAACTTGCTTCAATTTGAGAGATTGATGGATCAACAAATAATGAGACTTCACAGTCTTGCTTATTTAGCTCCATGCATATTTCTTTCATTCGACTAAAATGCTTCACAACGTCAAGACCGCCTTCTGTTGTAAGCTCTTCACGCTTTTCAGGAACAATGCAACAAAAAGGTGGCTTATGCTTTTTAGCCATCATAAGCATTTCTTCACTTGCTGCCATCTCCAAATTAACTGGGATCTGGCACATTTCCATCAAGCGCTCTAAGTCGCGCTCATTGACGTGTCTTCTATCTTCTCGAACATGAAGGGTAATACCGTCAGCGCCTGCTCTTTGCGCCTCAAGCGCCGCAACAACCGGATCAGGGTAGCTAGTCATTCTAGCTTGGCGAATCGTTGCAACATGGTCAATATTGACGCCTAATAATAGCTGTCCTTTAGATTTCATGACATTTCTCCTAAATAACGTGCAAGTTCACGAGTGTACAGTTTCTTCCCATTTAAGACGGAGGCCATCGCTTTGCGCATCAACCATTTAAGTGAGCTCAAATTTAAAGCGGTGGTCTCCCCTTTTGCAAAGCTTAATAAAGCATGACCTTCAATATGCGGCATTGCTTGTGGTCCAACTCGAACCAAGCCCTTTTGCTCTTGATAGTCATAATAAGAATCAGCGCTAATAGGCTGATTATCGCCATCAAACTGAAAATCTAAGCCATAGCCTAAATCCTTGAGCAGCGTATACTCAAAGCGGCGAAGTGACCAGTGGGTTTGATTTAAATCAAATTCTTTGAGTGCACTTATGGTCGCTTCGTAGGCCTCAAATATTTTAGGATGCGAATCAAATCTCGGCATTAATTTAATAACAAGCTCATTAAGATACATACCACTGAGCAAGTTTTTTCCTTGCACTGGAAAGGAGCGAGCTCTTGGCTCTGCTAATGTCAACGTCAAAAGATCGGTGCGACCCACGGCACTGATGATTAAAGGCACAAAAGGTATAATCAATCCTTTAAATCTTGACTTTGGACGCTTAGCTCCCTTAATCAAAACACTTTGCAGGCCATCATCCTGGGTTAAAATATCAGCTATAAGACTTGTTTCTTTAAAGGGTCTCGTATGTAAGACATAACTTGGCTGTAAGTCTAGTCTAAACATGATTAACCCATAGACATATCATGAAAGCCAAGTTGTCCTAAAGCAGTATGGCTATCTGACCAACCCTTTTTCACTTTAATCCAAAGTTTCAACATAACTTTTTGGCCAATCATTTTTTCTATATCTTGGCGAGCATGGATCCCAATATTCTTTAAATTGGCACCTTTCTCTCCAATCAGAATTTTCTTTTGCCCTTCTCTCTCAACCCAAATAAGCACATTAACTTCTAAGCATTTTTCCAATTGAGCTATTTTCTCAATTTGAACAGTCGCGCAATATGGGATCTCTTCATTGATTTGCCTTAGAATTTTTTCTCTGACTATTTCAGTCATGCGATAGTGCTCATTATGGGAGCAGTCCATATCTTCTGGAAAATGGAAAGGCCCTTGCGGAAGCTTATCAAAAATAATTTTTTCTAGAACATCGACCTGCTCACCCTTAGAAGCAGATAAAGGAAGCACTGTTGCTTGGGGCAATTTCGAAGCAACCTTCTCTATATAGGGCATAAGTTCACGTTTATTTTTAAAGCTATCGATTTTGTTAATCACTAAAATAACGTTAGACTGACCTTCTAAAATTTTTAAAACGGCCTCATCTTCATCAGTCCAACGATTAGCTTCTACCATAAAGACAACCACATCAATGTCAATCAATGAACTTCTTGCTTGCTTATTCATCAATCGATTAAGTTCTTTCTTCGCATCTAAATGTAAGCCTGGTGTATCAATAAACACTGCTTGATGGTTAGCTTTGGTTTTAATCCCATACAAATTGAGACGAGTTGTTTGTGGCTTATGACAAGTGATGCTTAACTTCTTACCCATCATATAATTTAACAACGTAGATTTTCCAACATTTGGTCGACCTACGATGGTTACAAAACCACAATATTTACTTAACATCTAATAACTCCAGGGCAATTTTTGCCGCTCTTTGTTCAGCTAACCGTCGATTATGACCTTCTGCTGTAATCACATTCAAACTATCGACTTGACACTCAATCAAGAAGCTTGAATCATGCCCAAGATTTTCGCTTTTTAGTACGCGGTAGGTTGGCAGTGCTCGTTTATTGGCTTGCAACCACTCTTGAAGCTTGGTTTTGGGATCTTTCTTAATGTTATCTAATGAGATAACACTTAATTTCTTGGTATAAAGTCTAGCTATCACCTCTGACGCTATTTTCATGCCCCCTTCTAAATAAAGTGACGCAATGATGGCCTCAAGGGCATCCGCGAGTATCGACTCGCGTTTAAAGCCTCCGCTTTTCTTTTCACCAACCCCAAGCATAATCACTTCTTCTAGATGAAGATCTAACGAGATGTCAGCTAAACTTTGTCGATTCACTAAACTAGCTCGCAACCGAGTCAGCTCGCCCTCTGAAGCTTTTGGAAACATTTGAAAAAGCTTTTCAGCAATTAAAAAATTAAGGATAGAATCTCCAAGAAACTCCAAACGCTCATTATTAGGTTTCCCCATAGAGCGATGGCGCAATGCGCTCTTTAGATTTTCTGGATTTTGATACTGATATCCAAGATTTTTCATTAGTTTGTTGAGCATTACTCTGTTGTGACCTCTTTATCAAAACTTAAAACAGCATCAATATTGCCAATCGCGTGAACTCGCACTTCATAATTTAAGCGAAAATGAAGAGCCTCCCCATCACGAGTGACTTCTAGATCTTCTGCCTTAACACTTTTAACGGCATTCACATAAAGCTTTTTGCTTAGCGTATCTTGAACTCGATGTAGAGACATACTCTTCACATTTGACTCTTGGGCTAAGGAACTTAAACTATCCTTCACCGCAAAGCTTTCCATGTACGCTGGCACTAAACGAATTAAAATGGTTACTGTACTTATGACTATCCCTAGGATAAACACCCAAGCGATGAGCGTCATGCCTTTTTGCTTACTTGGTAATGCTTTCATTTATGACTCCTGTTTTCCAATAAACCCTACACGACTCCAGCGAACGTCCTTCTTAGTCATATCAAAACTTAGCCAGATAAAAAACGCTTTACCAAGCACTAATTTCTCAGGCACAAAACCCCATATTCGACTATCGCGACTCATATCTCGATTATCTCCCATCACAAAGTAATGACCTTGTGGCACAATCGTTTCTTCATAATCACCCTGGGCATATGGACTTACAAAAATGGAATGCTTATTGGAGTTAAGCTTTTCTTTGTAGTGTTTCACTTTGCGGGCAATCCCTGAAATATCCGTATCGTAGCTTGTCTCTATATACTCAAGGTTGACGGCTTCTCCATTGATATAGACCACTTTATCTTTGACTTTAACTTTATCACCAGGCAACCCAACAACTCGCTTAATATAATCAATGGATGTATCCTCTGGGCTACGAAAAACTAAAACATCACCTCGATGCGGCTTGCCGGTTTTAAGCAGCTTTGTCCCAGTGAGAGGCAACTTCAATCCATAAACAAATTTATTAACTAAAATAAAGTCGCCCTCCACTAATCCAGGTCGCATAGATCCTGATGGGATACGAAAAGGCTCAGCAATAAAGGCTCTTAACAAAAAGACTAATAATAAAACTGGAAAGAATGATTTAGAATAATCAGCCAGTTTCGACATCCGTGGCGCAGGCTCAACCATCATCGGATCTGTTTGTGAAGCTGTTATCGCTGCATCTAAATCTTCTGGGCTAATTTTTTTTGCATCAAGATCTACCAGTTGATATTGATCAATCAATGATTGCTTCTTAGCGATTCTGCCTTTTTTAAAAAACATAGTGTCTAGGGCCCAGATGGCACCGGTCACGATGGTTGCGAGACCCAATGCCGCAGAGAAATCAAAAAATAAATTCATAGTCACTTAGTCCTTATCAACTTTCAGTATGGCAAGAAATGCATCTTGAGGAATTTCAACGCTACCAACTTGCTTCATTCGCTTCTTCCCCGCCTTTTGCTTTTCTAACAATTTGCGTTTACGAGAAACATCTCCTCCATAACACTTGGCTGTTACATTTTTCCTCAGTGCTTTCACATTGGTACGCGCGACAATCTGCCCCCCAATCGCTGCTTGAATGGCGACATCATACATTTGGCGCGGAATGATGTCTTTCATTTTACTCGCCAACTCCCGGCCCCTGTAAAAAGCATTATCCTTATGCAGAATTAAGGCTAAAGCATCTAACTTTTCACTATTAATTAAAACATCCAGCTTTACTAAATCAGCTGGTTGAAACCGTTTAAAGTCATAATCTAAAGAAGCATAACCACGCGACACAGATTTTAATTTATCGAAAAAGTCTAAGACGACTTCACTAAGCGGCAACTCATAAGTGAGAGCTACTTGCGTCCCAAGATAATCAATTTTAAGCTGAACCCCGCGCCGAGCAATACACAATTTGATAACGCTACCCACGTAAGTTTGTGGTACTAAAATATGAGCTTCAACAATAGGCTCAAACATTGTTTCAATAGTACCCATGTCAGGCAGCTTGGCAGGACTATCAATCTTGAGAGTTTCGCCACTTTTTGTCAAAATCTCATAGATAACCGTTGGTGCCGTTGTTATCAGATCTAAGTCATACTCTCGCTCTAGCCGCTCTTGAATAATTTCCATGTGCAACATGCCTAAAAAGCCACATCGAAACCCAAACCCAAGCGCTGAAGAAGTTTCAGGCTCATAAAACAATGAGGCATCATTTAAGCTTAACTTTGCTAGCGCCTCTCTAAAAGATTCAAAATCTTCTGAATTAACAGGGAATAAGCCAGCAAACACCTTTGGTTGGACTTTTGTAAACCCAGCTAATGGCACTTTAGCACCATCCTTAGCATGTGTGATGGTATCGC
>CAYGPI010000088.1:0-10139 GCA_964351745.1 uncultured Francisellaceae bacterium | reverse complement strand
AACTTGTCGATTGATGTCACGGCTGTCAATGATTTGCCAACTGCTAGTGATAACACAATAGCGACTAACGAAGATGTTGGCTATGTCTTTGTGGCTGGCGATTTTAATCACATAGATATTGATGGTGATTTGCTTTCTCATATTGAAATCACAGCCTTACCAGTGGCTGGTAACTTAGAGATCAATGGGGTAGCGGTTGGACTAAATCAAGTTATCACAAAAGCTGATATTGATTCCGGCTTGCTAGAGTTCGTACCCGAGGCTAATGCTTATGGTGTGTCTTATGCTAGTTTTGATTTTAAAGTACATGATGGAACTAGCTATTCAGTCGCTGAATATAGCATCACTCTAGACGTGACTGCTGTGAATGATCTTCCAACAGCAGGTGACAATACAGTGTCAATGAATGAAAATAGCTCATATAATTTTGATATTAGCGATTTCAACTTCTCTGATGTTGACGGCGATCTGATTACTCAAATTCAAATTACAGCTTTGCCTGGAGCAGGGAGGCTAGAACTTGATGGAGTTTCAGTGATTCTTAATCAGATCATATCAAGAGAGGATATCGATGCGGGGTTGCTTGTATTTACGCCAGCAAATAACATGAGTGCAATGGCTTACGACACCTTTAGCTTTAAAGTGCAGGACGACGTTGCATTCTCAATAGCTTCTTATGAGATGACTTTTGATGTTATTGAAGTTCCGATTTTATCTCAAGAAATTGATGATGTTCCTTCATATGAAGATTCGACAGATCAAGATGATACTACCATTGATGAAACAGGTCATGAGAATTTAGACATTGAACTAGAGCAGAAGGGAGAAAATTTAGACTCCAAGGTGATTGACTTTCATATTGGTGATAATTTTAATCAGGAATCCAGAAACTACTATTCAGGGTATGGGAATCAGGTTTTCCCACTACAAAATGCAGGCGATGGGAGTTTTGAGTTGTTTGAAGGTTATGTTATAGATCAAGATCATGACGCGACAAACTCTCAGCAAGAACTGTCAGACAAGCTTTTGAAGATTCTATATCATTCAGAATCAACAGAAGCCTTTTATGATTCTTTTGATAACTTCAAAAATGAGAATGATGAAATGGCTGATTATCACGCAAACTATATCGAAAATATTAAAATTGCTGGGTTCACTGTGTTATCATTTGCTGCTTCCTATACACTTCGCTCAGGGCCTCTTTTGGCTAGTATGTTATCATCACTTCCAATGTGGAAGAGTTTTGATCCTATCCCAGTGCTTGAGCGTAAAAATTCAAAAGAAAAAAATAATTTAAAAGATGATGATAGTGAGGACATCAGTGGTAGTCAGGATGGGGATGATGATCTGGATGAGATATTCTAACAAGTCTCTTATTGATTTTATATAAACTAGCATTTATCAAACATGTAACTGAAACTAAGATAGAATTCATTTCTTGAATAGTATTGAATCAATGTCACCTTTGAGTCTCCACTGGCTTGCTAGTCTCCGAGAGTCTTAAGCCAGTACTCCGATTTCATCAAGGATATTAAAGATGAAAGGCTCATGAAAGAAACACGCTGGCAGTTTGAAACGGTAAAGATCAAACGTATTCACTCAATGGAAGATGAAAGGGCACTACGCTAGATAAGCGAAGCTACATCACTATGATGTGTACATCCTTTCAATCGTCGAAAAGCTAACACATGAGTATATAGGGTTCAGTATGTGCTCGTTGGTCTCATCGAATTGAAGCACTATATCTTCTTGAAACGGAATTGTTTCAATCAACTCACAATCAACTTGTGATGGAGTTTTGCTTTTTAAAGCGCCATGCGGCCCTACCCAATTATAGAAGCACTGCCGTTCAGCCAGTTTTTCCCTGAGAATGTCAAAGTCACCTAGTTCAGTAGTTACATAAAACTCTTCAGGAACAGTTTTCAGTGAACGTTCAACCTTTCATTTAGGTGTGGTGAAGCTAGTTTAATAGACAGAAATTTAAAGCAATACTCCATCACTTTTAGCTGTACTTTTTCGGCATCTCAGATCTCATTGAAAGGTTCAGGCTTTCAATTTCGAGTGTTCATATCGCTTAACCTATTGACGCCGAGCAGATCTAGATATACCACAACGGCGCTACACATTGCCTGCATCATTTGATTCACGATAAAGATTACCCCAATTTAATTGATCTGTTATTATTGTATCTATAGCGAGTTAAGGTCAATCAAATATTGACACCATGTCTATGTATCACACATCTCAGAGTACAAAAATGACCTCGCGAATAAAAATCTCTGAGGTCACTTCTCAGTAGGTATACTAGTGACGTCCTGTTCCGGCAATGTCGCTCGGTAATTAAACCGACAGTTTCACCTGATAATGGCACTACTACATCTTAACAGATTCATGATTACAAAGCTGCTCGCTTACTCGCGACAGCAGCTGCACTTTGTGTATAATCTTGAGGCCATAAGTTCCTAGGAGTTATCTTAGCTCGTTGAAATATACTTCGATATAATTTAACAGTTGTTATGGATGCATGTTTCTCTGACTTTACAGACTTAGCATGAGCTTGGTGCAATGTTTCACGAATTTCTACTGGCTGCCTAGCAAGCATGTCAGATGCCTGTGAATGGAGAGTGATTTTTTTCCGACTACCTGCTCTAGAGTAATCCACATGTCCTCCAGCAGCTTTTATCAATTTGTCTAGTTCTGCAATGGTAAACTGTTTCTTAAGAACATTAGAAAATAGCTGACAAAATTTGCTCTGATGATTTTTCATGCTTTGTGCAATTGCCGTACTGTCTAAGTCAGCAGGTTGTGTGACGCCAGGGTGTCGGTTATGCTTCTTGTGCTGAGATAGCCATAAAGTTGAATAATCAAAAGTTTCGGCCTCACAAGTTTCATCCGCGGTGACTTCAGTACCAACAGCACTTCCTAATGATTGTTGAGAATTATAACGCCTGGCAAACTCTGTCTCATCATCTTTAGCGCTTGTTGATAAACATGTTATGGTCTTTGTTTCTGCAGTGATAGCTATACCTTGCGAGGTCGCCGTTTCTGCAGCACTTTGCGAGGTCGCTGTCGCTGTTGCAACTTCAGTTGCATCTTGTGATGTCGTTGTTTCTGCTAGACTTTGCAATGTCGCTGTTTTAGCTACATTTTTAGTTGTTGTAGCCTTTGCCGTATTTTGAGCTTTGGTTTGGGCTTTTTCTGGAGTTGATATCGTAGCCTTAGTTTTTGAGACACTTCCTGTAACACCTTGTTTAGCCTTCTTGGCTTCTTCGACGTGACAACTATCTTGTTGATAAGCATGTTGAAGGTTATTTAGTGCTTTTGTTTGTTTGTCAACTTGAAAGTCCAGAGCATGGAGTTTTTGTTCAACCCGCCACAAATTAATAAACCAACTGGGATTTGTATTGTCTCGTTCATCTCGTATATGCCGCTGAAATATGGAAGCTGCTTTATTCATGCTATCGAAAATCATCTGATTTGTCTTGGAGTGGTCTCCGTCTGGGTCTAATTTATGTTCTCTTATAAAACCATAAATAGAAAGCATGCTTTTAAACTTTTGATTTAACTTGGTGAAATTTTCTAGATAAGGAGCTATGACTGAAACTTTGTCGACTTCACTTACGTACTCACAGTGAATGCTCGCATCAAACGCTTTATAACTTGGTATCCTTTCTAAAACTAACTGAACTAGGGTTTCGTATAATGTACTGTATAAAGATAACTCTGAATAGAGGGCTCTATAATCTTGAATTAGGTTTTTTGTTGCTTTAGCGAAAGTTTTTTTGAAATTTTTAACTTTCTTGTTCTTGGTAAAAAGTTTTTGCTTTTGACTATCAAGTAAATTCAAACCAATTCTTTCTCGCCCTTGTGCGACAGCACACTCTCTTTTTGTCATATATCCAAGGTAAACTGCTAATTCTAAAGCATTATCAAACTTCTGAGCAGGGTATTTTCTATCGGCGATAGTACTTGCTTCAGGGCTGTACTCAAAGGGTTTTTCAGGGTATTCAAGTGCATCGGCAAGCTTTGATATATCGTTTAGATATCGTCGCATCCCTTCTAACTCATCTTGAATGCCCTTAACAAATCCTTTTTTGAATTGTTCAAAACAACCACTGTGAATGTAGAAAGTATATAACGATGGTAAAATTTCTGATAAATACTCATTAATTTCTTCATTAGAAGAGTCTTCCTTAAATATTCTTTGAAGGTCTTCATTGAATGCAATTCGCCCTAGGAGCAGCTCTATAGCTTTCATTAAATTTTCAGATGGACCGAGACTAGACATAAAATTGACCGATAAAGTAAGCTCAAGTGAGGTTCATTATATATATAAAAGATGCTCTATCAATCAATAGTAGATGAAAGGGCCGTACGCTAGGCAAACGGGGACACATCACTATAGTGACTTTATTTCATGGTCACCCATAACAGGACTGTCAAAATTCCCTATGAATCTTAAAGTAAACCCTTTCTTTTGAGCAATGATTTATATTGTAGATGCCCGGGACAGCTCTGAAAAAATTTTTTTGAGATTATGATTTTCAGAGCACTAAGGGTTTTTTGTATACAGAGCAAAGGTGCTTACTAGGAGTTTCTTACCTATGTAAATAATGACTAGTCGCTAAACTAGCAGTCGTTCTCCCTAATGGTGCCTGGTTCTGCTGATCTTGCACTGTATGCGCGCTTAAGAGTCGTCTTACATAGGTGCTCTTCGCGCTGTTGGTGGGTTGGGAACATCTGTAATGACTTTATCACTTTTTGCTTGGGCCTTCTCTTCAATCTTTGTAATCAGCTTTTTCTTCAGTTCTTTAGTCATGTTATTAGTAAATAACGCAACAATAAATCCGTACTCATCTGGTTTTCTCTGCGCTAAATCCTGCATCCATTCGAAGTCAGTTAATTCATCTTCTCGTGTTTCATCTAGCTCGAAGAAATCGTTTAGCTGCCATTGTTTACGTCCGTACATTGCACTTAATCTTCTAGAAGGAACGCAGTTTATCGCAATGAATTTTTCAAGCCCCTTTTTATTATTGCTCTCAATGAGATGCCTAAGCACACTCTGGTCATTATAGTCCATTTGGTCCGTTGCACGCTTATAATCTCCACTGTAGCTAGTAGCTACTCCTCCTGCGACTTTAGTCATATATTCAGACATTTTATTCTCGCCGAGAAACTTTCTTTTAGCAGCATAATGCAGAGCATTTTGTCCTTTACTATCAGGTTGCTGCATAGCTTTAACAGACAAATTGTCTAATACAAACTCGCAAATCTCTCTATAGTCTGGATTTTCTTCGGCTAGCTTAAATAGATGTTCTAGTGAAGTCTGTCCGTCTGGAAGTGTATGCTCAAGATTAAAGTAGTCATCCAGACACCAATTGCCAGTAACCTTTTGAGTTGCAGTAGCAGAAAATCCTTGACTTTGTTTCATTACATGCTCAAGGACATCAAGCCTATTATGTTCAATAAGGTAGTCAAAAGGGGTTCTGCCAGTATTGTCAATCTGCTTTGTTTGTCTTAAGTATCGCTCCTTTGTAAGTTTCTGACTATCATTGAAAAAATTCCAAAAATTTTCTAAAGAGCATTTATCGTCGCCGCACATATAGTGCAATGGGGTTTTCCCATGTTCATCTGGTATAATTCTAGAGGCTCCCCCATTTAATCGAGAGGCTTGATTTCTTAATTAGGTCACAATGTCATAGTGCCCATTTCTGGCAGCAACAGTAATGGCGGAGGAGCACCCGAAAAACGGTCCAGCTTCATCTATATTAGCTTGGTTAGATATTAGTTTTGTGACTAAGTCTCGATTGCCAGACTGTGCTGCAAGATAGAGTAAACTCCTCCTATCATCTTTGCTGTTGAGCAAGTTTTTTAATGCATCTTTTTGCTCTGCAGTGCCATGAGTATTAATAATATTCATAAATTCTAGAGCGAATTTTGTTTTTTGATTATCATTCATGTTTGCTGTCATGATCAATAAGCTTGGCCCACTCTTGCTTCTTAAGCATAATGTAGCTAGGGCAGCACTTGCTTTGGCAGTTGGCTCATGCAGTTTTTGAATGGCTTCGAGTTTATCTTGATCGTCACTGTAGTTTTGTAGAACTTTTACAACATCAGCAAGAGGATCTCTGAATTCTTTGAAATCAGATTTATTTGACTTTGCAATGTCCCTGAATAATTCACTATTGCCCCTTTTCTTTGCTTGCTCGTAACAGAGCTCACCTATGGTTTTTCCAAGACCGTTTAAGTCAGCGCTTGCACAGAACTCGTTAGATCTATCATGTGTTGGTCTGATGTATTGCTTAAACTCTTCGTTTGACTGTAGCTTAGCTAAAAAATCAGTAGATGCATTTTTTAACATATAGTGAATGATTGCTTCTCCACCGTTGTATCTTTGATAAAGAGGGTTTTTTCCATTTTGATGTTCAAGGATGGCTAAAAATGCAGCAACATTTCCATGATCTACTGCTAAATGTAATGCATTTTTGTCTATTCCTTGTATTTCACTTGGTTTAAGTGGGTCTAACCAGTCTTGTTTAAGTAAGAAGTTTAAAACTTCTTGGTTGCCCATCTCTATCGCACTTGCATAAAGAGGTGGCTGAGCATAGTGATGCATAAACAAAGCAAATCTTTTGTTAAAGTTTGGAAAGGATGCTTCTTCAGCTTTTCATTAATAATGAGACAGAGCCCGGCCAAGGTCTACCCTGTTGGTCAAGTTGACAGCAGACCGTATGAAGTTTCATGATGACCTCCTGAAATGTTTCTGGGTCACCATGTTTCATGAATTCTTCAAATAATGTTGGGTGCGATCCCATTATTTTAATTATATCAGAAGCTTGCCCTTTGAGAATTGTTTTTGCCATATAAACTGAATGCTCGTCACCTTTTTCTAAGTATTCACTTATCTTAAATGCTACTTGATCTAAATTGATGTTTTGCTCAAGCATGGCGACACGTTCTGCCGCAGCTTTGTTTTTATGGGCAATTTGTTGGTCAGCCTTTTCTTTACAGGCAGCGATGATTAGGCCAGATATTTTAACGTCGTAATTATCTTCAAGAGATAATGCGCTAGTTCGAATTTGATAAGACAAGAATTTTAGTCTTTGATTTGAATCTACATCTTTAAATTTCTCAAGTTTCTCACGCTCTTTTGGTCCTAATTTATTTGGATCTAACGCTTGAATTTTTTTTAGCATGACAAGCTCTGCGTGAAAATCTATCATGAGGCGTGTTAGTTTTTCTGCTTGTTCAACCGCATTTTTTTGTTTTCGCTTCAACGCCTCCTGATCTTTTGGTCTATCTTTTAGATTTTCACTAAGTATTTGTGTGACTTCATTTGTAATATTATCTACAGTAAGTTTCGTCAAGGTTGCATTTGGCTCAAATTTGCTTGCATCAAAGATCTTATTAGCCTCTCTAGTTTTGCTATCATTTGAGAAGCCGGCTTGACGATACTGCTGCTCATAAGTACTTGTTGGATCTCTATTTTCAAAGAACCAACAGTAAAAAGCATTTTCTCCACTATCTTCGCACCTTTGCTTTTGCTTGGGTGATATCTCAAACGTAAGGTTCCGATAAGCAATAATGACTTGCCGGAGGATCACAGCTAACCTAGAAAGCTCGCCGTGAGGATCACGATCCTCTATCAGCTAATCTTATTAGAAATGTTTTTGTACACAGATACTCGTATCCTAAAAGGTCTCATATCACCTTCCATTAGATCTGTATATCCAGGGATAATACCGCCCATAGTTTCTGCTGTAATAATGTATTTGTTATACAAAGCTAATACTGAAGAATCACATGAAGGTAAATAGATGACGTATTTTTCAGCAAGCACAAATTTTTCGAGAACTTTTTGCTCACTTTTTGTAAAACACGTCTCATAATATTTTATAAGAAAGAAAATTCTTAATGTTTTTATCATCACCAGAAAAATCATTAAGACAGAATATAACCACATCCAAAAGAACACTTCTTCATATTTATTTGTAAGCCTTATAATGACATGCTCACTCTCAAAAGGGACTAAAACAAATAAAGCCAGTAGAGATACAATAAACGTTAGCTTCCGGTAAGTAATGATTTATCGGAAGCTAACTTAAAAATTACAAATCTCTTTTTTTGCTATTTGAAATGTTTGGATTTTTTAAAGCAGCTTTTTTCCAAAAATTTGCCTTTTTATCATTTCCCACGTCTTTATAATAATTAACTAACATTATTTGAGAAAAGCCATTGCCACGGTATGCTAATAGTTCCCATCCGTCGACCGTGCAATTTTCTAATTGCATTCCTTCGTATCCTGCATCCAAGCACATGTTAGCAACTTTAAGGACTTGTGGTGCTTCTATTAATAAAATATCAGCCTCATCTTGAGGCGTTAAGCTTTGGGCATATAAAGGAAATGATAACAACCCAATCATGATTATTGTTAATGTTTTTGTGTGTAGCTTCATACGTGCAGCCTCCAAAATGAGTATTTGCACACACTGTATGTTGTTTGCCTTACAAAGTAAAGATTGAAGAAATAGTATAAGACTTTCGGTCGTTATAACTAGATGAGATGTAAGGCTCCGAAAGTCTTGATTATGCCATTTAACTAGCCTTGGATGGTGTAGATGCAGCTATGTCGAAAAGATCGTGACTCTCGAGCTGAATCATGGGAAAGTGTTACTTAGCTGCGCGGCAGCATTCAAAGTCGTTTTCTCGTATTTGTTGCTACAGAAACAAACTTGAAAATTTGCTTAAGCTTACTTTCTATACACTGTTTAAGGTGGAAAGGATTAAGCGTCTTATGCTCTTTCATGAGCTCCTCTTTTATCTTTTTCGGTACCTGCTCACAATTCATGAGTCTTTGATATGGGGTGATTGGCGTATCGTATATTTTTTTGTATTTCGAGTTGACTCTTTCGTAATCTTCCGACAAGAAAGAGTATGTTCACGCTTTATAGAAGCTGTGGCTACCTTATAAAATGGGGTATCACTCTTAATTGTAAAAGGATCATGCTGCTTAATCTTGTTCTTGAGTTGAGTATGGCTTAAGCGAAGCATACGACAGATCTCAGACATTGAATGCTTGTCTAAAAGACTAATAGGTTGCGATCAGATGCGATTGGGGAATACGACGCCTCGCTAGTGTTCTAGTTCAACGCGTACAGATTCAAGGGTGGTGTATGCCTTGTTAACGCCATGCAAATAATTATGAAGCAACAATATATTATGGCCTTAGGTTGGTTCTAGACATGCCGATCGGAAGCTTACCTTAGTCGTAATTAAACACAGTAAGTTTCTTGCAGCTCATTTCGTCCATGGTGTACGGGATCCCTCCAATGCCATGGCCAGACTCTTTGTATCCTGCAAAAGGCATCCAATCGACTCTAAAAGCAGGGTGATCATTGATCATGACTGCTGCGGCGTTAATATCTTCACTCGCATTGAGTGCCGTTGTGATATTTTCACTAAAAATGGATGCTTGAAACGAATAGGGAACATCATTGGCTTGTTCGATAGCTTCAGAAAGTTGATTATACCCTACAAGAATCAAGCTTGGTCCAAACAACTCATGGTTTAAAACTTTGGCAGAGCGAGATGGGGAGACGATAATCGTTGGGGCGTAAACTGTTGATGAAAGTATTTTGCCTCCAATAGGGCATTGTGCACCAGCTTTGATAGCCTCGTTTAACCAGTCATGAACCCGTTTGACTTCCTGCTCTTGAATGAGTGGACCGACATCTGTTTCAGCTAGTGTTGGGTCGCCTACTTTTAATCGTTTTACTTGCTCACAAAGTTGCTCCGTAAAATTTGATAACATTTTACTAGGGATATAAACACGTTGTGCAGAGACACAAACTTGCCCAGCGTGGTAATATCCTGCTTTTACTAATTTTGGCAATAATTTTTCGACATTAGCTGATTCGTCGATAAATACTGGAGCAATGCCACCATGCTCCAAGGCGCAACGCGTCCCTGGTGCTAGTTTTGAGCGTAGCATCCATCCAACATCGCTTGAACCAATGAAGCTAAGAAAATTCACGCGTGGATCTGATGCTAACTTTTCAGCGCTTTTGCCACTGACTAAACAAAGTTGACACCATTGAGCCGGCAACCCTGATCGATGAGCAAATTCTACAAATGACTAT
>CAYGPI010000087.1:7349-10337 GCA_964351745.1 uncultured Francisellaceae bacterium | reverse complement strand
AGTAGCGTCACACCACTTTGCTTGAGCTGATGACACTTCTCTTTGAGCAAAGAATCAATTTCATTAGGGTGATTGCAATGAAAGACTAAGCTCACCGAAAGAAGGCTTGCTGCTAAAATGTTTATCAAATGAGAAGAAAGCCTATTAGGCAAAGCAAGGGCTGTTCGAGAATGGATCCGCAGTAATTTGACATGGGGAATGCTTGAGAGATGCTCAACAAACCACTTGATAAGCGGATCTGGCATATTGAGCGGATCACCACCGCTTAAGATGACTTCATAAATCTTCGGATCTTGGCGAATGTAATCAAAAACTTTAAGCCAGTTTGCCTTGTTGATACGATTATCCTCATAAGGAAAATGACGTCTAAAGCAATACCTGCAATGGATTGCACAAGATTGGCCTGTGATGAGCAAAACGCGAGATGGAAATTTATGAAGTAACCCAGGTAATGGATTAGCGTTTATCTCTTTAAGAGGATCTTCTGAAAAACCAGAAGTTGGTTCACTTTCTTTTTTTAAGGGAAGAACTTGAGTTAAGAGTGGATCATTTGGGTCACCTTTAACCATTTTTTGAGCGTAATTTAGCGGAACACGCAAGCCAAACATGGTATTGGGATCCAAATTCATACCGGATGGATCTAGTTTGAGGTAACTTAATAAGTCATAAAGATTAGTAAATGAGTCTTTTAATTCCTTTTGCCAGAGCTGCCTCTCAACCTTTACCTTTAATTCAGGTATCATGTGCTACTTTCTGTATCAATTTAATCGTACGCATTATAACAAATATTTAGGATAACAATATGGCAAGGTACAACACGAGTGAATTTAAAACTGGTTTAAAAGTCATGCTTGATGGTGATCCTTGCAACATCATCGAAAATGAATTCGTAAAACCTGGTAAGGGCCAAGCTTTTAGCCGTGTTAAGTTGAGAAACTTAAAAAATGGCAGAGTGTTAGAAAAGACTTTTAAATCAGGGGAGTCTATAGAAGGGGCGGATGTTCTTGAAACAAATATGCAATATTTGTATTTTGACGGAACCTGGCATTTTATGGATCCAGAAAGTTTTGAGCAGTATGAAGTTGAGGCTAATGTTGCTCAAGAGGCTGCGTTATGGCTTAAAGAGCAAGATACCTGCCAAGTCACTTTATGGAATGGCGCACCCATATCCATCATGCCACCAAATTTTGTTCATTTAGCTGTGGCTGAAACAGATCCAGGTCTTAAGGGTGATACTTCAGGTGGTGGTAGCAAGGCTGCCATTTTAGAATCAGGGGCACAGGTTCGAGTTCCTTTATTCATTAATGTTGGTGATTTGCTAAGGATTGATACAAGAACGGGTGACTATGTCTCTAAAGCCAAAGAATAATTGGCATCCGAGCGCGGACATCACATCATTAAAAGCGCGTGCTGCATTATATAAGCAGATACGCGCTTTTTTTGAGAGCCGCGATGTTTTAGAAGTTGAAACTCCTATTTTGGGTAAGACCAATAGTCCTGATTTAAATATTTGCCCTTTTACAACGAAATGCTCTGGTAGCCCTCATCCCCATGTTTTACAAACATCTCCAGAATTCTTTATGAAACGACTTTTATGCGCTGGGGTTGGATCTATCTTTCAAATCAGTAAAGTTTTTAGAAATGAGGAAATAGGGCGTTCACACAATCCAGAGTTTTCAATGCTAGAGTGGTATCGTGTTGGGATGGACCACAAGGCTTTAATCAAGGAAGTCGATCAATTGCTGCAAGATGTTTTAGGGTGTCCTAAAGCAGAAGAAATAAGCTACAAGGCTTTGTTCCATATTTTTGATATCAATCCACATCAAGATTCCTTAGAGCAATTGCAGCCTATCGTCATTCATCATCATGGGCCAAGTGAGCTCGATCGCGATGGCTGTTTAGATTTTTTATTTGATTTAAGTTTAAAAGCTTTAGATCAAGAAAAAGTTTGGGTGATTTGTGATTTTCCTGCATCACAAGCTGCTTTATCGCGCCTTCATACGGTAGATGGCGATAGGGTAGCTCAACGTTTCGAGTTTTATTATCAAGGTTTTGAGTTGGCTAACGGCTATCATGAATTAGGTGATCCATTCGAGCAAAGAAAGCGCTTTGAGCAGGAAATTAAGCAAAGACATCAAAGAGATCTTGTGCCTTTAACTTTAGACAAGCCTTTGCTAGAAGCGCTTGAACATGGGTTACCAGATTGTGCAGGGGTTGCCTTGGGTCTTGATAGATTATTAATGATTTTATTAAATAAAACTGAGATAAGCCAAGTTTTATCTTTTGGGTTTTCACATTTATAAGGATAGCCTTATGACTTTATATGATCAAACATCATTTAATCGTTTACGTCGATTACGCCAAACACCGCAAATGAGAGCTTTATTGAGTGAAACACAGCTTCGAGTTGAAGATTTTGTTTATCCATTATTTATTAAAGAAGGGATTACACAAAGGCAAGCAATAAGCTCTATGCCGGGACAAGATCAACTGCCTTTATCTGCGCTAGCGAAGGAAGTCAAAGAGATCCAAGCGCTTGGGATTACTTCTGTTCTATTATTTGGTATCCCAGCAAAGAAAGATGCGGTTGGCTCTGATGGTTATGATAAAGATGGCATCATTGCTCGTAGTATTCAAACCGTTAAGGAAGCTGCACCAGATTTGATGGTGATTTCTGACATTTGTTGTTGTGAGTATACCTCGCATGGACACTGTGGCGTGATTGACGAAAGTTTACGCACTAAAGATGTTGATAACGACAGAACGTTGGCATTATTAGCCAATCAAGCGATTACGCATGCTCAAATGGGTGCTGACATGATGGCGCCAAGTGGCATGATGGATGGAGGGGTTGCCGCAATCCGACAGGCCTTAGATGGTGAAGGGTTTGAGAAAACGCCGATCATGGGATATTCCGTTAAATATGCTTCTAGTTTGTATGGTCCTTTTAGAGAAGCTGCTGAAGGTGCGGCTCAATTTGGCGATAGA
>CAYGPI010000087.1:0-7339 GCA_964351745.1 uncultured Francisellaceae bacterium | reverse complement strand
GCGATAGAAAGACTTACCAGATGGATATTGCCAATGGGCAAGAGGCTATTAGGGAAGTTGAAGCGGATATCAAGGAGGGGGCAGACATTTTGATGGTGAAACCTGCTGGTGCCTATTTGGATGTGATCAAACAAATTAAAATGCAATATCCGCATATGCCTCTAGCAGCTTATCAAGTGAGTGGTGAATACTCGATGATAAAAGCCGCCGCTCAAAATGGCTGGTTAGATGAAACAAAAACAGCTTATGAAATGTTACTTGGTATTAAGCGAGCTGGTGCGGACATTATCATTAATTATTTTGCTAAAGATATGGCAAAATTTTTAAACCAATAAATATAGAAGCAATGAAAAGAAAATTTATATTTAAAAAAATAATCCGAGATAAGATCCTTGAAATCATGGAAAGCGAAGGCATTAGTCTTGAAACCCAGATTTTAGAAGGGCCTAATAAGATTCATTTTTTGAAAGAAAAATTGATAGAAGAATGCCATGAAGTTTTTGACGCGAAAAGTAAGCAGGCGCATCTAGAGGAGCTCGGTGATGTTTATGACGTCATCGACGCACTTGCTAAAGTACTAGGCATTGATCTAAAAAGCATTCATAAGCATCGTTTGCATAAATGTGAACAAAAAGGTGGCTTTGAGAAAGGTCTTTTTTGTGATCATATTGAAATGATGGCTTCTCATAAGAGAGTCTCTTACTATTTAGAGAGACCAGGTGACTACCCTGAAATGCATGAGGATATCAAAGGAGACACCAATGGTCATTGAGACACCCAGATTATATCTGAGAGAAGCAACTTTGTCCGACTTGCCTAGCCTTGTGCAATACCTTCAAAGCAACCAATCATTTCATGAAGCTTGGGAGCCTATTCGGCCACGTGATTATGATACTCCCTCTTATTGGGAAGATAAAATAAAAGTATATGATGCCTCAACTTTCGAGCAACGAGGTTGTCAAATGTTTTTATTGACTAAGGATGAAGGCTCTAGAATCATTGGATCTGTGAATTTTTCTAATGTGATTCGGGGTTGTTTCCATGCTTGCACGCTCGGTTATGCCTTAGATCAACGTCACCAAGGTCAAGGACTGATGTCAGAGGCTTTAAGGGGTGCGATTGACTATGTTTTTAAAACCTTTAACTTACATCGTATTCAAGCAAACTATATGGTTAGTAATGCGCGAAGTGCCAAAGTGCTATCACGCTTAGGATTTGAAGTTGAAGGTCAAGCTAAACAATACTTGAGAATTAATGGTCAATGGGAAGACCATGTACTGACAAGTATTATGAATACCGATTGGGTGGAGAAACAATCTTAGAGTTATTACTTAAGGTGAAAAAATGCCTCCAAATGGAGGCAATGACAACAAAAAAATAGACTGATAATCAAGATTTTTCATAAGAGGTGACTATACAGTTACATTTTTGTTAGAGAGTGTTTTTTTTTCTTTGCTTGATTTTAATGTCATTAAATCATGGTTTCTTTGATGTAAAGTTGAGTCACTTTGGCCAACAAATTGAGTTAAAATCGAAGGAGCAACTTTATCTGTATGAGCTTCAGAAAGAGTTTGTTTCATTTTGAAATTCTCTCTAGTGGCGTATATCCATCTGGCAATAGAGTCTAATGCCACGCCAAGCTCAATGGATTCCTCTGCGGGCGATCCCACGGTGTCAATAAGGGTTCCTTCAGGCAAGACACCGCGGACAATAGCATCTTGATAAAGACAAAATGGCTGATTTGAAATAACTAATACCTTACCTAAGTGGCCCTGACTTTTGATTTGTTTAACGATATGTTCAAATTGCATCGCATAGACTATCGTATCTTGAGTATTAGGTCTTGTTTCCTTTTGCAGCTTTTCATCCCATTTCATTGGAGCATCAACACAAAAGTGAGCTGAGTCACGCAAGGTTTGTGGCATCTCGTCTTTATGATTAGCCCAGTCTCTTTGCATCATATCCAGCTCGGTGTTAATCCCTTCCAGGCTACCTAAGCTTTCCTTCTCAGGTTGAAGTGGTCTTTTCCCGCCTAAGAGATAGGTGTTGTCAACTTTTAAATGGTGTTTATTAACCATATCCTCAAGGCTTTTTCTGCGAAGCTCGACTCGAGATTGTAGGGCTCCCAATAAAAAGACATGATCGTAGGCCTTAAATTTTGGCTCAGCTACAGCGATGACTCCCAAGTGCTCCAGCACCTTCCAAATTGCTTCGCGATGCTTCATTAAGTCATCGCCATCTTTAATTTGCCAGCGCTCAGAGCCTGGTTTTCTCAGATAATTTGATTGGGCAGCTTTGTTGAGCGCTTCTAGTAATTCTTCTTTAGAATCTAAGTTGCTTTGAATTTCAACATTCGTTAATCGAAAAAGCTCTAAAATATCTTCACTTTTGCCAGGAAAAAAAGATTCAATATGTTTTATCATGAAACCTCACAAGGATAGGGTGGCAGCCAAAAGCTATGATGTGGCAGTTAAAAGTTAATACAAAAACAGGTAATACTCATCTGAAAAAGACTGATGAGAAGCCAAAGGATAGCTGATGAATGTTATTTGGCCAACTGCTTTGTTCTTATAGAATCATAGTACTCTTTTTCAAGCGATAATGAAATAATACTTAGTTTGGACAGCCATATTTAAATCATTCGTGGCATTGGCCTGTTTTCGAACCATAGATTTAATAAAATGAAGGAGAATTTTATTTGGTTTTCAGAAGCGATGGATTAAGTAGTTTTGAACCCAAATAAGTGGTGTTAGTCTTCCTCACCGGCCGGCGATAAAGCAAAAACGGCATTCGATAAAGTTTAGGCAGCCTGTACGCAGTAATATTCCCCTGATCTACTCATGCCTTTAGCCACCTTTTTATGCCGAGAAAAGCTGGCTAATTCATCTTCATGGCCTATGGCATAAGCGTATTGGGATTCAAGGCTCTCTACAAACGATACCCATTTATCTGAGCTAAGATTCAATCGCTCTAATATAGGAACTACATGGCGGCTAATAGCTCCTCGCTTATCATGGCGAGCCATTCGACCTGTTTCGTCAACCAATCGAAGATAATCTTCTAGTTTAAAATTAATGAAAGTAATATCTTCACTTTTCAAATTTTTGTCATCATTAAAATGCATTAACTCAGGAGGTTGAGGAGCTGATTTCATCGGTATGCTAGATCTGACTTTTGAATAAGCAAAAATACGCTCTTGGATAGAGGTAAAATCAGATTCTTCAAGGGTTGCGCTGATGTTTGCCCTTATGGGATTTAAATCAACATACGCCATAGCGCTCAACACAGCTCCTTCATCAAGCAGAGCCTGTGATTTGAATCGACCCTCCCAAAAGTGACCTTTACAGCCATCTTCGATGTTTGAAAGTCTTGCGATTGGCTCATTCATGCATCGCATGAACCAGCTTATATCAAATAATCTTTTTCTCCATTCCTTTATTGTTTCTAAGACTATAGGAAGTGATGGATTAATTTTTATTTTATCTTCAAGCTCTTTAGCTTTTTGGGGGAATAGCTTTGCCCCTCGTTTAATAACCTCTTCATCATCCCACGATTCAGTTAAACTGTGATTAACATGCAGAACAAGGTGGTAATGGTTACTCATGACAGCATAGGCTGCTAGGTCGATAGCAAAGATTTTTGATAAAAATTTTAGACGCTTGATAATCCATAATTTACGGTGAGAATAATCTTTGCATGTTTCATTATCTTGGCCGCACAAAAAGGTCCGCCGCACACAACGAGAGACAATATGGTAATAGGGCGTTGCACATAAATTTATTTGCTCTGAGCGGGGGATAGTCATCATAGCCTTTCTTTATCGTTGATAAGAAAGAATCTACGGATCAAAAATAGAAGTGTCAAATAGGTTTCATCGTTTATGCCTGTCCTGTGTCCTATTTTAAAATAGCTCTTTGGTAATGTTGGATAAGTCAAAATGGTGTGATTGAGAGCTTAGGTTACTTTGCCCATGGCGTTGCCCAATTGAATTTTTTGGCCAAGCTCAAGCTCTTCATTGAAAGCCGCCGTTTGATGACCAAAAAGCATGACAACTGTAGAGCCCAACAAAAACCTTGCAACTTCATCGCCTTTTTTCAAAAAGACATGCTGTTCATCTGTGTTCGGATATGTTTTTCGAATAATATCATTGCCATGCGGTTGTACGAGCCCTGAAAACACAGTGCTGATGCTAGCCACAATCATGGCGCCCACGAGAACAAGCATCATTGGCCCTTTTGGTGTTTCAAACTCTAAAACAACTCTCTCATTTTTCGCAAAAAGATTTGAAATATTATCAGCCGTTTTAAGGTTAACTGAAAAGAGTTTGCCAGGGATATAAGTCATCGATTTTAAATAACCATCTAAAGGCATGTGGATCCGATGATAATCATGCGGAGCAAGGTAAATCGTGGCGAACAAACCATGGTCGTATGTTTTAAGGAGACCTGGATCTTGGTTAGCTAAAAGATCTGCCACAGTATATTGGTGATTTTTTGCTTGAATGAGTTGCCCTTCGTTTATCTTTCCAAAAGCAGATAGTGAACCATCAACTGGAGAAACAATTGTGTTGGGTCGCCTATCAAAGGCTCTCAATCCAGGTTTGAGGGCTCTGGTAAAAAAATCATTGAAATGGATAAATCCTTCTGGCGTTGAGATTTGCGCTTCATTCAGATCAACCGGATAGTCTCTTAAAAATTTTCTAATAAAAGCGTTTTTGATCCATGGTGTTTTAATCTCAGCTAAAAAACCGTAAATCTTTGATAAGAAATGTTGCGGAAGAAGGTATTGCCAGAAACAAGGATTCAAGAGAGTTAACCTTTAAAAAGAGTAAGTTAAAGAGCTTTATACTTGTTTTTATCAAAGAAAACAAGTTCCGATCAAAATTACTAGATAAAGCTTGAAAAAAGTTTGTTAACTTAAAAATTTATTTAAACTGTTTTGGTTGCATGCGCGCATGGCTGGCCATGAGTTCATGGTAGTTGATGAGACGTTGCTGCGCTATGTTTCCATCTTCTACAGCTTGTATTAAAGCACACTCGGGCTCTTGCTCGTGTTTACAGTTTCTAAATCGGCACAGCCCAATAAAAGGGGCAAATTCTTTAAAACCTTGAATTAAAGATTCGCTTGATAAATGCCATAAGCCAAATCGGCGGATCCCAGGAGAATCAATGAGATCCCCACCTTCATCTAAATGGTAAAGCCTGGCACAAGTTGTCGTATGTTTGCCAAGCAAGGTGTTGGATAGTTTGCCAACTTGAATATCTGCGTGTGGTACAATGGAAGAGATGAGTGAGGATTTTCCAACACCGGATTGGCCGACAAAAATGCTGGTTTTGTTTTTGAGGCTATCAACAAGTTGTTGTAGGCCTTCTTTGGCTTTGGTGCTGATATGGAGCCAATCATAGCCCAGGTTCTCGTAGACTTTCATTTGAGCAATAAAGTTTGATTGATTCTCAGAGGTTAAGAGATCTATTTTATTGGTCACGATCAAAGGTTTTAAGTTTAAAAGCTCACAGATGACTAAATATCGATCCAAGGTCGTGGCACTAGGAGCAGGCTCAGGTGCTACGACAATCACCATTAAGTTGACGTTAGCAGCCATGGGCCGAGTTTTTCGCCCGCTGGTGGGCCTTGCTAAGATATGGCTGCGAGGGATCATAGCAACTATAACACCTGTGCCGTCGTTGAAGGCTTGCCAAACGACTTTATCTCCAGTGGCTAGGGCTTCAATGTTCTTTCTGCTTTTGCAAGAGTGGAGTACTCCAAGATCGTCCTCAATAATGAGGTTGACGCCATGATGGGCAACAAGTAAGCCAGGCTGCTCTTCGCCTAATTCCCCAGATTGAAGTTTTTTTTCTAAGCGCTTCTCGGACTTGAGGGCACGTTGAATGCGATCTTCCTGAATTTTATCTTGGTTTCTAACTTGCTTGTTTGTGAGTTTTCTTTTGGTCATATATTTGTAGTCAGTGTTACATAAGACCTATCATATTTGGATAAGTCATTCATTGACCAGAAAATCTGGTTAATCTATGTTAGATACATAAACTTTTCATGTCAATGCTCAGTTAGCTGTTGGCATGTCTTCGGTCTTATCAGTCATAGGGAGCCATATGTCGGCCAGCACAGAGAATCTTATTTGGATAGATTTAGAAATGACAGGGCTAGATCCTGATAAGGATCGCATTATCGAGATTGCGACGATAGTGACAGACAGTCATTTGAACATTGTGGCTGAGGGTCCCAATTTAGTGGTTCATCAAGAAGATGCTTTGTTGGACGGGATGGATGCTTGGAATACTAAGCATCATGGTCAGTCTGGTCTTATTCAGAAAGTGAAAGACAGTAAAATTTCAGAGAAAGAGGCTCAAAAGCAAACCATTGCTTTTTTAAAACAGTTTGTTGCTTATAAAGCGTCACCCATGTGTGGTAATACGATTTGCCAAGATAGAAGGTTTTTATATAACTACATGAGTGAACTGGAAGATTATTTTCATTATCGTCACTTGGATGTTTCAACAGTGAAAGAGTTGGCGCGGCGTTGGGAGCCTCAGCTCTATAATAATATGGAAAAGGAATCAAAACATGAGGCGCTTGATGATATTAGAGAGTCGATTAAAGAGTTGAAGTATTACCAAGAGACCTTCTTTAAAATTTCAGGTGTGAGTACCTCATGAATCTTACTCAAAAGTTATATCGTGGCGTTGATGTCAGGGCACTGGATGCTTTGGCGATGAAGCAATATAAAATTCCTTCTATTGAATTAATGGGACGAGCTGGGGCAAGTGCTTTTAAAACCATTCGTCAAGCTTGGCCATTAGCTAAACATTTTGCGGTTATATGTGGCCCTGGCAACAATGGTGGTGATGGTTTGATGCTTGCTGCTATGTTGCATCAAGATGATTTTAAAGTAGATGTCTATTTGGTTGGCGATGTTGAGAGGCCGTTATCAGAAACTGCTGAGTTAGCCAAGATTGAGTTTTTAAAGTCAGGCTTGCCAATTTTACCTTTGCCAGCACGATTAGAGCATGTTGATGTTATTATTGATGCCGTTTTGGGCACAGGGATTAGGGCGCCTCTTGAGCCTGATTTTAAAGAAGCGATAGCTTTGATAAATCGTAGTGAGCGGCCAGTGTTGGCCATTGATGTGCCTTCTGGCATTGATTCAGATTCTGGTGCCATCATTGAAGCTGCTGTTAAAGCGGATTTAACATTAACATTCATTGGGCTTAAATATGCCTTGCTCACTGGTAGGGCTGTTAATTATAGCGGTCATATTCTTTTTGATGATTTAGGACTGCCTCCAGATATATATGAAATGAAGCCGTGGCAAGGTGAAATC
>CAYGPI010000086.1:0-10410 GCA_964351745.1 uncultured Francisellaceae bacterium | reverse complement strand
GGATCGATGCGCACCGTGATAAGCCCTGGAGGCTCTGGGATAAAGGTTTCGGGCGTATCTTTTAACGCTAACTGCATATAATCAATCCAAATGGGCAAAGCAGCTTGTGAACCATACTCTTTGAGAGATTTAGGCTCATCGTGCCCAACCCACACGGTTGTGATAAGAGAAGGGTTATAACCTGAATACCAAGCATCCATTTGTTGGTTTGTGGTTCCAGTTTTTCCTGCGATATCTTTTCGGTTAAGTACTTTTGCTCTGCGACCTGTGCCAGACTGAATCGCATCTTTTAAAATAGAGTCAATAATGTAGCTTGTTTGCAATGACAAAATTGAAGGAGCATTGGGCGTTTTTGGCTCTTGGCTAGTGGTTTCATCAAAGAAAAAATTGTAGTTATCGCCGATGAGACATGTATCACATACGGTCGCAGGGTTGGCTTGGTATATGACCTCATCACCTAACATCATAATTTTGTCAACAAGATAAGGCTCTATTTTGTAACCACCATTGGCGAAAGCCGCGTAGCTAGTTGCAACCTCAAGGGGCGTTAATGAAACAGTTCCTTACGCAAGAGCTCCGCGATTAGGTAGGCGATGACCGGCAAAACCAAAACGCTCAACAATTTCTAGAGCTGATTTTAGGCCAAGCGTTTTAAGTAGACGAATAGATACAAGGTTTCTGGATTTAGTAAGTCCAACTCTAAGTCGAGTAGGACCATAAAATTTTCTGGAATCATTTTGAGGCCGCCAACTACTTTCTAGAGTCTTGTCATTAAAGACAATTGGGGCATCATTAATAATGGTTGCGGCAGTTAATCCGCGCTCTAATGCTGCGGAATAGATAATAGGCTTAAAGTTTGAGCCTGGTTGGCGATAAGCTTGGGTCGCGCGATTAAATTTTGAAAGCTTATAATCATATCCACCGACGAGACTTTCGATAGCACCATTTTTTGGGTTGAGCGCCACTAAAGCAGAAGTTGCCTTGGGTTGCTGACTTAACACCCATCTATTTTCTTTAGCTTCTACATAAATGACATCACCAACACTTAAGACGTCGTTGACTGAACTAGGCACTGGACCTAAATAGTGAACATCTCTAATAGGTCTGGCCCATTGCACGTCTTTAAGTTTTAGGGTAATGGCTTGACCGCTCTTTAAAAAAGCGGTGGCCTTTTGCTCATCAGACTCAGTGACAAGTGCTGGCAAAAGGTGTGGGGATTTATGATATGGCTTTAGTATTTCCTGCCAGTCTACGTCCTCAAAGCCAAGTTCAGGTGAAAGTTTATCAACTGGTCCTCTGTAACCATGCCTTTTGTCATAGGCTAATAAGCCTCTAGATAAAGATTCATTCGCAAAGGCTTGTCGTTGGCTTTTGATAGTCGTGTAGATTTTAAAACCATCGGTATAAATTCTTTTGCCATAATGCTCATAAGCCCACTGTCGTGCCATTTCAGCCACATATGGTGCGTCGCTTTCTATGCGGCGACCATGGTATTGAGCCGAAATAGGGGCGCTATCGGCTTGCTCATGCTCTTGCGATGAAATAAATCCATAATGCTCCATTCTGGCTAAGACATGAGTCCTTCTTTTTAAGGCCGCAGACTTATTATTAAGAGGGTTAATGGCCGAAGGTGCTTGTGGAAGCCCTGCTAGCATAGCCATTTGGGCCAAGCTAAGTTTGTCAACTGATGTTCCGTAGTAAACATAAGAGGCTGCTTGCACGCCATAGGCACGTTTGCCAAAATAAATTTTGTTTAGATAGAGCTCTAAAATCTGATCTTTAGATAGTTCTTTTTCTATCTTCAGTGCCAGTAACATCTCATTAAGTTTGCGCGAGAAAGTCTTTTTTCTTGTGAGATAAAAATTCCTGGCAACTTGCATCGTGATGGTTGAAGCGCCTTGCTCCTTAGTGCCACGGGTGATGAGGTGAATACCAGCCCTTGCAAGGCCGCGCAAATCAACGCCATTATGCTCGTAGAATCTCCGATCTTCAGTTGCAAGGATCGCTAATTTAAGTTTCTCTGGGACGTCCTCAATGCTTACAGGCGTACGTCTTTTTTCGCCATATTCCCCAATCAGTTTGTGATCTTGGGTGTAAACTCTTAAAGGGACTTGTAATTGTGCGTCCTCTAGGTTTTCAACAGAGGGAAGCTTAGCATTGGCATAGAGCACAATAACTAGAGCAGCGCAGCTGCCAGCTATCCCAATACTAAGAAGGGCGCGAAAAAGTAATTTAAATATAGTTTTCATAAACTAATAATACACTACTAAAGCATCTAGCTGGATTCGATAAACAAAATATTTTTATCTGTTATCTCTATTTTTATTTGAAAGTTGTCTAAAGATTACTACTATATAAAATAAGCACTATTTTTTTGTATTGGGTTCGCGTGAAATAGCACTATTTATTTGGTCAGCATTAGCCATGCTGAAACTTTGTCGAGCAAATGGACAGGTACGCATTAATGCTAAATTTTTTGAAAAAAAAGAAGCCTAAAATTGTTGGGATTGATATAAGTTCTTCAACTGTTAAATTGTTAGAGCTTGGCCAAACAACACAAGGGTACATTGTTGAAAGCTATGCTGTAGAGCCTATGCCTGCTGGTGCCATGGATGAGACTGAAATTAAAGATGTGCATTTAGTTGGAGAAGCCATCGCCCGTGTTGTGAAACGAGCCCGCACGAGTGCAAAGTTAGGTGCCATTGCCGTTCATGGCTCCTCAGTGATTACAAAAATTATACAAATGAACAGTGGTCTGAGTGATGCTGAAATGGCTAATCAAATCGCCGTTGAAGCAGATAGATATATCCCCTTCCCATTAGAGGAAGTCAATTTAGATTTTGAAACCATAGGTCAAAGCTTAGCTGGACCTGACTATGTAGATGTTTTATTAGCAGCTTCTCGCTCTGAAAATGTTGATAATCGTATAGAAGTTCTTGCTATTGGGGGGCTTCAAGCCAAAGTGGTGGATATTGATGCTTACGCGATTGAGCGAGCTTTCGCCTTAATAGCTGAGCAACTACCTGAACAAGGGCATCAACAGACAATTGCTGTCGTTGATATTGGATCAACGATGACGACTTTAAGCGTACTTCATGATCGAACAACAGTGTATACCCGAGAGCAACTTTTTGGTGGTAAACAGCTTAGCGACGAAATTCAGAGGCGATATGAACTGACGCCTGAAGAAACGAGCATTGCAAAAAAAGAAGGTGGGTTACCTGATGATTATGAATCCAGTATTTTAAATCCATTTAAAGAAGCTGTTGTGCAGCAAGTTAGCCGCTCCTTACAATTTTTCTTCTCATCTAGTGAATACAGTGAAATTGACTACCTTATTTTAGGGGGAGGGACAGCTTGTATCTCAGGGTTGTCTCCTCTGATAGAGCATAAATTAGGGGTTCCAACGATAGTTGCTAACCCCTTTTCGAGAATGAGCATCTCTCCCAAAGTGAGTGTTCCAGCTATTAATGCGGATGCACCTTCTTTATTAATTTGCTGTGGTCTTGCTTTGAGGAGTTTTTTATGACCATCAATATTAATTTAATCCCATGGAGAGAAGAGCAAAAAGAGCAAGATAAAAAGCACTTTATGATTCTTATAGGCCTATGTGCTGGACTTGCTGCAGTGATTGTTTTTGGCGTCCACGTGATGTTTTCTCACCAAATTTCATATCAAAAAGATTTAAATGATTACCTGACAAAAGAGATCAAGATCTTAGATAAAAAAATAGCCGAAATTGACGCTATCCAGAAAGAAAAAGAGCGTTTACTTGCGCGTATGGATATCATTCAACAGTTGCAAAGTAATCGACCACATGTCGTAAGATTGTTTGATAACATGGTTAGAACGATTCCAGATGGTCTCTTTTTATTGAGTCTTAATCGAACCAATGCTCAAATTGCTATCGAGGGTAAGGCAGAATCTAATACGCGGGTTTCCAAGTTTATGCGTAATATTGAATCTTCTGATTGGCTAGCCAACCCGTTGCTCAATGTGATTCAAGCAGATGAAAACAGTCCTGATTCAGTGATTGCTTTCACGCTGCAAGCGAATCAGTTGAAGAAGGAGCCTTAAGGTGAGCATTGATTTAAATGAATTAGAATTCAATGATATCTCTGCCTGGCCTATGCCTGTTCGGATCTTCACCATTGTTTTGATATGTGCCGCGATTTTTTTCATGGGTTTTTGGTTTGATACAAAAAAGCAATTGGCTGAACTTGAGCGGATCGAAAAAGAAGAAATTCAACTGAAAAACACTTTTGAAGCAAAACAGCATAAAGCTGCAAATTTAGAAGCATATAAAGCGCAAATGGTCACCATGAAAGAATCTTTTGGCGCGCTCTTGAGACAGCTGCCAGAGCGCGCAGAAGTGCCTGGATTACTCGAAGATATTTCACATCAAGGATTGGCAACAGGCCTAGAGTTTAAGTCGATTCGCTTACAACCTGAAAAGCAAATTGATTTTTATGTGGAGCTTCCTATCGAGATTTCAGTGGTTGGCAATTATCATCAGTTGGCAGAATTTGTTTCAAATGTAGCCTCTTTGCCTAGGATTGTGACGTTGCATGACTTTTCGATTAGACATATCAAACAAGAAGAGCAGCCCAACCAGCTCATGATGAATATTACGGCAAAAACTTACCGATATATGTCGGAAGGTGAAATCCAATGAACTTAAAAATCATCTTGGTCTTGTTGGTTAATCTATTGGTTCTGTCAGGCTGTTTTAAAGATAGAAAAGCTGAATTACAGGTTTATGTTGAGCAGGTTAAGTCAAAGTCAATTGGTCAGATTGAGCCTTTGCCAGAAGTTAAACCTTACGAAACATTTACCTATAGCGCTCAAGCGTTGAGAAGCCCATTTGAACCACAGGTGATTGAAGAAAATATTTTAGCCAATATCACAGGTGATGGGATTAGGCCTGATGTTCATCGTCGTAAAGAAGCCTTAGAAAATTATGCTTTGGATGCCCTTCGGATGGTTGGCACCTTAGAGCAAAATAACTCGATTTGGGCTATTGTGGTTGACACAGATGGTGCGGTTCACCGTATTAAAAAAGGCAGTTATGTTGGCCAAAATCATGGCAAAATTCATGATGTGTCTGAAGAAAGTATTTTAATAACAGAAATCATTCCAAATGGCAGTGGTGGATGGCGTGAGCGAGAAGCTAGCATGACGCTAGCAGAATAACCGATGATATTTTTATAGAATAAACATAGTGACCTCAAGCCGATGTTGGGTCAAGAAGTCTCAGAAAGGGGAACGGTATGCAGGCTTTAAACATAAGCGTTAAGAGACGGGTTGTACTCGCTGTTTTCGCTTTAATCAGTGTCTTTGGAGGCACCATTAGCTTTGCGGCACAAAGCGTAGCGCCAGCGATTAAGGCTGTGGATTTGAATGCTTTAAAAGGCGATAGAATGCAGCTTCGTTTAACGATGACTGCGCCCGTGGCTGAGCCAAAAGCTTTTATGATAGAAAGTCCTGCCAAAATAGTGCTAGATTTTCCTGGCGTTAAAAGCTTACTAAAAAATAAAGATGCAAGTCCAAATTTTAATAAAGGTGTGGTGAGAGATGCAAAGATTGTTGAAGGTGATAATAGAACTCGAGTCGTCGTTGGGTTGAATGCCAATGCTGCCTATGAAGTCGCTAAAAGCGGCAACTATATTTTCTTAACCATTTCTAATGAAGCGATTCAAAAAAGTCCTACAACAACAAGTTGGACGCCGGAAAAACTTGAAAAATCGGCTAAATATTCTGTGAAAGATATTGATTTTAGACGGGGCAAGCATGATGAAGGACGTTTAGTCATTCATTTAAGTGATCCCAAAATGCCGATTGATTTAAAAGAGGAAGGCAATCGGATTATCCTGAAAATGACTCAAACGCAATTGCCTGAGCATTTGCAACGCAAATTAGATGTGACGGATTTTGGAACACCTATTCGAACAGTCAATGCCATTAAGACGGGGGGCGATGTTGAGATTACTTTAGAGCTTGATGGCTTAAATGATAGTATGGCGTACCAAGCCGATAATCAATTTACAGTTGAAGTTCGAAAACTATCAAAAAAAGAGAAAGAGAAGCTTGAGGAAGAAAATTTTGAATACACAGGGGAAAGGCTTTCTCTTAATTTCCAAGACATCGAAGTTCGGGCAGTTTTACAGCTGATTGCTGATTTTACAAGTTTGAACATCGTCACAAGTGATACAGTGCAAGGTAATGTGACTTTGCGTTTGAGGAATGTGCCTTGGGATCAAGCTTTGGCGATTATCTTAAAAACGAAGGGTCTGGGTAAAAGACAAATTGGTAACGTTTTAATGATAGGCCCTAGTGAAGAGCTGGCGGCTAGAGAGAAACTTGAGTTGCAAGCCCAACAACAAGTGCAAGAGTTAGCACCGCTTCGCTCAGAATATATTCAGATTAATTATGCGAAAGCTTCAGATATTTCTGCGCTTTTAAAGGATGAAACGAATACTTTATTGTCAGCAAGAGGGTCGGCCTCTGTCGATGAAAGAACCAATACATTGTTGGTGCAAGACACCTCAGTTAAAATGGATCAAATTCGGGCATTGGTGCACCGTTTGGATGTTCCTATCAAACAGGTTTTGATAGAGTCTCGAGTTGTGTTTGCTAATGATGATTTTGAGGATGCGCTAGGTGTTCGATTTGGTGGGGCACTAAAATTTCGACCAGGCAATGAGCCTGTACTAGGTTTGACGGGGAGTGGAGCAAGTGCAAGTGCTCTTGCGACAACGCCGCCGCATAGTCCTTCAACGGTTCCCTACCTTAATCGCTTAGGCGTTAACTTGCCCGCGGTTGTTGGTGCTGCAGCTGGTCAATCTGCACAACTAGGGTTGTCGATCGCGAGATTGCCAGGGGGCACTATTTTAGATTTAGAGTTGCAAGCCTTAGAGGCCGAAGGCTTAGGTAAGATTATTGCAAGTCCTCGTTTGGTGACATCAAATCAGCAGCAAGCTTATATTGAAGCAGGTGAGGAGATCCCTTATCAAGAGTCCACGTCATCAGGGGCTGCGTCTATCGCCTTCAAAAAAGCAGTGCTTCGCTTAGAAGTGACCCCACAAATAACTCCAGATGATCATGTATTTTTGGATTTAACTGTGAATCAAGATACAAGAGGGCAAGTCGTTGTTGCGGGCGGCGTGCCAGCCATTGATACTCGAGAGATCCACACTAAGGTGCTTGTTGCTAACGGCGACACAGTGGTTTTAGGAGGTATCTATCAGCAAACGAAAGCTAAAACGATTACGCGGGTCCCTTTTCTTGGTCGACTACCTATGGTTGGTTGGCTATTTAAGAGTGAAGGGAATATTGATAACCGAAATGAGTTGATGATTTTTGTAACGCCGAAGATTATCCAAGAAGGGGTCGCATAAGCACTAAAAGCTTGACCCATAACGATTTAGTGGGCATGCTTGCTATAGCTTGGCGATTCCATATTTGTTGGTTAGCTACTATAATAAAAGCCGCTATACGTCCTTTTCAGATAAACTGCGGGACAGCATTAAGTGCATATTGTTACAAGATCTTTTGCAAAGGCTTTGTCATATTAATTGCATTATTAAGATTTGCTTAACTTAGGATTAATACAAACTAAAATGATCATGCGCAGAGGAACCCTCAATCTATATTTGATTGGCCCAATGGGAGCCGGCAAAAGTACAATTGGGAAAAATTTAGCAAGAGAACTCAAGTTGGAGTTTTTTGATGCCGATCAAGAAATCGAAAAACGCACAGGAGCGGACATAGGTTGGATTTTTGACGTTGAAGGTGAAGATGGCTTTAGAGTACGTGAGGCAAAAGTCATCGATGACTTAACTCAAAAGCAAGGCATTGTTTTAGCAACTGGCGGTGGCGCTATTATTGAGCCTGATAATCGTAAGCACTTAGCTGCTAGGGGCACAGTCGTTTATTTGTATACGACAGTTGAGCAGCAAATTGAACGAACTTTGAGAGACAAACGCCGTCCTCTTTTACAGACGGACGATAAAGAAGAAACACTCAAAGATTTAATGATAGAGCGCGAGCACTTGTATAAAGAAATTGCTGATATTGTTGTTAGTACTGATCAGAGAACTGTCAAATCAGTGGCTCAAGAAGTTCTTAAGCTTCTAGAGCAAGATGAATTTTAATGGGCCAAGAGGCTGCCTCCGATCAACCTATATTTTTTAAAGGGGCTGAAGGTAGCTATCCAGTTGTTGTCGCATCAGATTTGAGTCTTGAGCCTAATTTATTTCTCCCTTGGATAAAAGGTAAGCAAGTGATGATTGTCACTAGCCAAAGTTTATCCGATCTCCCTCGTAAAATTTTTCAATCTTTAGAAAGCGAACCAAATATAAGTCAAGTTGATATTCATATGATTCCTGATGGAGATGTGAATAAATCACTAAGCACGGTTGACAGCTTGTGGGAAGCTCTTATACGACTTGGCCACTATAGAGATACGACACTGATCGCTGTTGGAGGCGGTGTTGTTGGGGATTTGGTGGGGTTTGCGGCAGCTTGTTATATGCGAGGGGTTGATTGGATAAATTTTCCAACAACTTTGTTATCACAAGTGGACGCTGCCATGGGTGGAAAAACCGCTATCAATCATCGGTTAGCTAAGAATATGGTTGGTGCTTTCCATGCCCCCAAAGCCGTTTTTTCAGATCTAAAGTTTTTGGATACGCTCCCAGATACTGAGTTTTTATCAGGTCTTGCTGAAGTCATTAAGTACGGTATCGCACTTGATTCAACCTTCTTTGCTTGGTTGGATCAAAATATTGAACTTATTCTGAAGAAAGATCCCAAAGTTATGTTGCATATGGTGAGAAAATGCTCTTCAATTAAAGCTCAAGTAGTAAATGAAGATTTTAAAGAGACGGGTGGTAGAGCACTTCTTAACTTTGGTCATACGGTAGGTCATGCGATTGAAACTGGCATGAATTATCAGCTCAGACATGGCTATGCGGTTAGTATTGGTATGGTGGCTGCTTTAAAGTGCTCATTGGATCAGGGTTTGTCGCCCCAAGATTTTGAAAAAGCAGTTAATCTACTTAAAAAAAGTGGTTTGCCAACAACCATGCCAGATCAAATGGACGCCAAGTCATTATTGGCTATTATGGAAAGAGATAAGAAAAATTTAAGTGATGCACCAATGAGAATGATTCTCTTGTCATCACTGGGTAAAGCGAACATTGTGTCTGATATCACGCCGGAAAAGATACTTAAAACTTTGCTTTATTTAGGCGCTGAATAAATATCGATCAAGGAGACACGATTATGGAAAAGGCCTTTCAATCTGAGCTAGGGGACGCCCCAGTGTTTGAAGTTCCGACCCACTTGGTTCCTTCTTGGCAAAAGCAAATCCAGTTGTTAGGGCATTTGTGCCAGTATAGTCAAAATGTCTTAATGGTGTTGGGTGCTCTGTCCCTTGGGAAAACAAGTTTTAGTAAGATACTTCACGATTACCAAATACCAGGTCTCCAAAAAATATTGCTGCAAGGCAAAACCATCCAAAGTCCTCAGCAATTAATGGAAGAAATTTCCACAGCTTTTAAAATGTCAGATCAAGACAACTTGAATGTGAATGATGCTCTTGCGGCAAGAGAAGATAAGCGTTTGACTTGGTGCGTGATTGTTGATGATGCCGATTACTTACCGACTGAAGTTTTGCAAGCATTGCTGTCGCTTGTTGATTTTGGTTTGCCGCCTAAACAGCAGTTACGGTTAATTTTATTGGGTGAGCCTAGCTTTGAAACAACGATGCAAATACCAGAGCTTGAAGCAATCGTACAAGATCGAATACACCCCTTAGAGCTTGATTCTTGGCATCAAGAAGATATTGAGTATCTTTTAAATAAACAGGGCAAAAAGATATCCCACCCCTTTGTTCATACTTTACTAGAGCAAACACAAGGATATCCAAGAGATATTTTAGATAGAATCCACTTGGTTCTACAGGGTGATGAGCAATTCCAAGCCCCAGTGACTCAGCCTTGGATGCAACGAATTGACAAGCCAATTTTATACGGGGTCAGTCTTGGTGTTGCCTTAGGTGTTGGTTATTTACTATTGAGTTTTGGGGATCATGAGCTGCCAATGTCGCAGCCCTTAAACATTGCAGAAGCAGAAGAATTTTCTGGGCTAGTTGCTTCTCCATCAGAAGTAGAAGAAACACTTGCTTCGCTTTTAGAGGAAGCACAAGACTCAGAAGAGGCTGTCCGTGCAACCATGGAGCCAAGCACTAATCTAGCTGAAATGGCACGCAATGATACAGACAAAAAAATATTACCTAAAATTAAAAGCGATAATAACGCAACTCAAAACATCAATATGGATATCAAGCTAGTTCAAAAAACAGATGCAGATAAAAAGCTTGCTCAAAAAACAGATGCAGATAAAAAG
>CAYGPI010000085.1:0-10448 GCA_964351745.1 uncultured Francisellaceae bacterium | reverse complement strand
ATATTTGCATGCATAGATAGCTTTATTGTTTAGGACACCTATACGCCAGTCATATTCAGTCAACATGAATGATTGAACAATGATTAAATCCGAACGTTTAAAAAACTGAGATGTTATTTTCACGAACTCTGATTCATCATGTGCTTTGACGACTCCCAATGAAAAAGCACTATCTGGGAGTTTGATGACACAAGGCATCTGGACCTTGTTGATCATCTCTTTCCAGTTATATCGGCTAATAATATGAGTTTTTGGTGTCGGAATATTATGGTTTTCTAATAATTCAGATAAATAGACCTTGTTGGTACATTTTAGAATGGACTCTGGATCATCGATCACGACCAGACCTTCGGCGTGCGCTCTTCTTGAAAATTTATAGGTATGGTGATTGACCGCGGTTGTTTCTCTAATAAACAACGCATCATATTCTGCAATGAATTTATAATCACTCTTTTCAATCAATTCGCAGTTAATGCCTAAAGCCTCACCAGATTTAACAAATTTTTTTAAAGCGGCCTCATCTGACGGAGCGGTTTGCTCTTTCGAGTTATATAGTATGCCTAGGGAGTACTTGTATTGTTTACAGTTGTAGGTTTTAAATCTTTTCTTATTGAAATATTCTTTGGCAGATAGATGGAAAAAATCGATATGTGAATCTGGTATGGTCGATATATTGACGACCGATATTTTTTTAATAGTCCATTTATTCTGCTTCTTCTTGAAGAGTACTTTAAACAATGGCGCTGGAAATATACCATAAAGCTTGTAACACAGCTGTTGGTATCGTTGAGCCATATTTTTGCCAAAATAGACACTCAGAGTAAATTCTTCTGATTTGATATGTTTCAGTGACTTTTCAATGTCTTCATCTAATGTATTGACAGCAATGGAGGCTACCAAAGGGTTATTTAAATCTAAGCTAGATAAAGCTGTAGGCACAACTTTGTGGTGCCTAGCCTGAGCTAAGAGGGAAACATAGTAGCCTATAGATTGGTACTGATAATCCTTACAAACGTTGATAACACGTAAATTTTTTCGATTACTATAGGAAGCGTTTGAAAAGTACTCAAGCGCTTGTACAACCTCAGTAAACTCATTAGCAAATTGCCATTTCTCAAGCTGATCTGTAACTAAAATGGTATCCATATTAACGATTATCTTTCCTATGAATTGATTGGCTCTAACACGAGAATATTGGCGTCATGAGTAATAATACCAAGCATAATGGCATTGATTAATCGGCTAACATTCACTTTATAGTAGTTATCATGTGAAATTGGGTTTTCACGATGTGGATCTGCAACAACGATATGTCGCTTCGTTTCATCATACCCACACAGCACAACAAAATGACCACATGGCTCCCCAATTAAATCATCATAGACTGCCAGACCTTCTGTATTTTCATATTCACGACTGCTCTGATACAAATAGGTGGCACTTAGGCCTACAATCAGTGGAATATTTTTCTCAAAGAATTTTTTTAATAAGCCTACCGTCAGATCTTTAAACTTAACGGTGCCACCTTTCTCTATGTAATCTATATAGGCAAGCGTTGTTTCTCTCAACTTAATGTCGTGCTTGTAGGTAAGTTGCTGGGTTAGTTTAGAAACCAATTTTTTGTGAGAGATTGCTCTAGGGTGGAACCAAGAAGGATCAAAGACGTTTAAGTTGTAGCTATAGATGCAAGCGCTAAATTTTTGCTCAAGAGCATGCAAACCAAGCATTGGCGCCAAAGTACCACCGGCTTCGCAAACGTTTACCTGCCTTATCAACTCTGTTAAAGATACGTGTAAACCATAGAAGTTATAAATTGAGTGTAAACTTGTAGGTCCACAAGTACTATCGTTGGGCTGGGTGCGCATGTTAACTTTAATGTTAGTTGTCTTCATAGTTGTGAAAGGGGTTGAGTCCATCCTTTTAGTTTTAGTATCTATACACGATTTTCAGGAAAAAGTATCCGTTTGCGATATAAAATTATAAGCTATTATGTCCATTCTTTAAGCATCTACTTTGCAGTCTAATATGGCCTTTAAGGATCCTTTGCTTGCAAATCATTAAGCGCAGCTCTTCTCATAGTGGTGTTGGTGCAAGGCTGGTTATTTTACCGTTGGCTTTGCTGGTAAGACGCAGCCTGAATAGGGGAAAGGGGGGATTCAGGCCAGAGGTTGAGGCAACTTAGCCTGCCCGTGCTTAACAGTCTATAGCTTAACCCAAATTGTCTTTTAGAAAGTTCAAAAAGCTTGACCATGACTTCTTATTAGCCTTTTCTTGATAATTTGGAGAGTCAAAAACAGTAAAAGCATGGGGAGCCCCTGAGTATATTTCAATATCATAAGTTGCATCCACAGCTTCAAGCTCTTGTGCCAACATGGCAACATCCTTCAGTGTGATGCTAGTGTCTGCACCTCCATGGGAGATAAAGAATGGACCTGCACCTGTCGCATAGCTTTGACCCTCAGGCGTTGATAATCCTCCATGAAAGGTTGCATAACCTTTAACATCTTGTGCTTCACCCGAACGAGCGAGTTCAAGTACAGCGGCTCCACCAAAACAATATCCCATGACAATAGCTTCGTTTGAGCTTAGCTTTCTAGCCTCTGAAAGACCTTTTAAAATTAAGTGTCGCATTTTGGCTCGATCTTCATAAAGCTTTGCCATTTCTGCCTTTTTGGCCCCCGTTTCTTGCGGCCTAACACCTTTGCCATATAGGTCGATTGCAAAGGTATCATAACCACTTTCAGCAAGCATCTTAGCTCGCTTTATTTCGTAATCTGTTAATCCATCCCAGTCATGGATTAACAAAACCAATCCTCTTGAAGAAGCGGCTTTTGATAGATAGCCTTGATAGAAAGTGCCATCAACCTCATAATCGATATACTGACCCTTGACTGAAGATTTGCTTACCTCTGCTAGAAGAGATTGCGTCGAAAAGACAGTTAGTAGCACAGCAGCTAACAACTTGATGCCCTTTTTTAACATTTTATAAGATCCTTATTGAAGAAAAGTCATTGCTTAGGCCAAGTAGTCAATCTAACCTTTGAATTTACGGTGGCAACTTTAAGTTATATGATATCTAACAGAGTTATAAACTTAAAGGCTAAGTTCAACCTAAATGCTCTTCTGTCAAAGGTGGAGTATTGATAATATGGGCGGGTGAATATGAAAATACAAGGTATTAAACTCAATAAATTATGGCTTCTATTCTTATGTTTATTGAGTATAGAAACGCTAGCCAGTCCTTTACCGCTAAACCAAATTCAACTTCCTCCAGGATTTCAGATAGAAACCTACGTTGAGAATATTCCTAATGCACGTGCAATGACCATGAGTGCTAACGGGACCTTGTTTGTTGGTTCGCGCCATGAGGGTAAGGTGTATGCCGTTAATCCTGACAAGAAATTATATGTGATCGCTGATAACCTTCAAATGCCTGCTGGTGTGGCATATAGAGATGGTTCTCTATACGTTTCCGCCGTTAATAAAATTCTTAGATTTGATGATATAGAAGAGCGATTAAGCAACCCGCCTGAGCCAATTATTGTCAATGATAGCCTCCCAACGAACACGCAGCATGGCTGGAAATTCATTGCTTTTGGACCAGATGATTGGCTTTATGTGCCGGTAGGAGCGCCTTGTAATAATTGCCTGTCAACAGATAAGCGTTTTGCAAGTATCATGCGTATGAAGCCAGATGGTTCCAATCTGGAAATTTTTGCTCATGGTGTTAGAAACACCGTTGGTTTTGATTGGCACCCATCAACAAAGGCACTTTGGTTTACTGATAACGGCCGTGATTGGATGGGTGACGATCTGCCTTCTGATGAGCTCAATGCTGCGCCACAAGCGGGTATGCACTTTGGCTACCCATTTTGCCACGCAGGTACAATATCTGATCCTGAATTTGGGATTGAGCGACCATGCACTGATTTTGCAAAGCCACAAGTTAATTTAGGAGCTCATGTCGCAGCTTTAGGCATGCGTTTTTATACAGGCGCCATGTTTCCTAGGAAATATCATAATAAAGTCTTTATAGCTGAACATGGCTCATGGAATAGCTCAGTTCCCAGAGGCTATAGAATTACTTTTATTGACTCAGATCAAGAAGGTAGAGACCAGTATCAAGTTTTTGCAAGTGGATGGCTGCAAGAGTCTTCGAGCTCAGAAGCGTGGGGCAGACCGGCAGATGTTCTGGTTATGGCAGATGGATCGCTTTTAATTTCAGATGATAAAGCTGGAGCCATTTATCGTATAAGTTACAAGCAAGAGCCAAGCTAAGTCCAAAGGCTTGTTATTGATAGGAGACAGTGAAGTGGAAATATCTACAAGGGACTTAAAATCTCGCTACTTGATGCAGTAGGCGGTTCACTAGATTGCCCTTTCAATCTGTCTCTTATTAAATAATAATAACATGATTGTTTATTACCCTTTGGTGGGCCAAAGATATGTTTGTTATACCAAGCCGAGTTACTTTGTTGACTATATGCATGGTTTTTGTTTCAAGTTGCAACGTACAGGAAGTCGATGAGTATCAAGGTTATATTGATGGCGACTTAACCTTCTTAGCTTCACCTTTCTCTGGTGTCCTTCAAAATTTAAAGGTCAAAGAAGGTGATTTCGTTGAAAAAGATCAGAGTTTGGTCCAGCTAGATTTAGAGCCACAGTATTCGCAACATAAACAAGCTATATTTGAGCATACTTCTTCCAAAAAGACTTTGGATAACTTAGAGAAAGGCGAAAGGCAGACAGTTATCATGGGTATTGATGCTGAAATTGCCAAAGCAAAATCAGAGTTGAGCCTTGCTCAAGCTAGGTTAGATAGACAAAAGGCTCTTTATGAAAAAAAATTGACTGATAAAGATAGCCTTGAGCAAGCTAACAACGAATATCAAACAAAGTTTGATACGGTAAACCAACTAGATGCAAAGTTGAAAGAAGCCAAACTTGGTGGTCGAGAAGATGTTGTTTCAGCGCAGAAAGCATTGGTTGGTTCGTTTAAAGCTCGTGTTGATGAGCTAGCGTGGGCTATCAATTCTAAGAAATTACAAGCCCCTGATGCGGGCTACATTTACGACATATTTTATAGAGAAGGAGAACTTGTACCTAACTCAAAACCTATATTGTCCATGCTATCGCCGCTTAATCAATATATAGTTTTCTATATCCCGTTAAAAATGGTAGAGCAAATCAAAAAGAATACTAAAGTAATCATTAGCTGTGAAGGCTGCAAGCATACTTACGACGCTAAAATCAATTATGTTTCGCAGAAAGTAGAGTATACGCCTCCAGTTATCTTTTCAAGAGAGCATCAAGACAAATATGTCTACCGCGTTCATGCGAGATTGAAGCAAGAGGATGTGTTTAATTTTAATCTAGGGCAACCAGTTTTTGTAAAACTTAACAAGGAATAAGTTAAGATGCAAAATCAACAAATCGTTATTGATGTCTCACATTTAAAGAAGACCTTTGGCAAAACGCAAGCTGTTAATGATATTTCCCTTGTCATTAACGAAGGAGAAATTTTTGGGTTTCTTGGTGCTAATGGTAGTGGTAAGACAACAACGCTCAGGATGTTGTGTGGATTGCTATTACCAGATAATGGAAAAGGACATTGCTTAGGGTTCGATCTTGTAAAGGAATCATATGAAATAAAAAAAAGACTAGGATATATGACGCAACACTTCAGTCTTTATCAAGAATTAACTGTCAAAGAAAACCTGAGTTTTGTTGCTCGAATGTATCAGGTTAAGCACAAAAAGTCGAAGATACTCTCTATACTCAAGAAATTTAATCTTCTAGGCATTGAGAACCAATTGTCTGGTACCTTATCTGGTGGTCAAAAGCAACGCTTAGCCTTAGCAAGCTGTATGCTTCATGAACCAAAACTGTTGTTATTAGATGAGCCTACAGCTGGCGTTGATCCGAAAGCAAGAGGTGATTTTTGGGATAGTATTCATCAGCTAAGTGAGCATGGTGTGACAACTTTGTTGAGCACACATTATATGGATGAGGCTCAACGTTGCACTCGTCTGGCTTATCTTTCTTGCGGTAATATCCTTATCCAAGGGAGCATGAGTAAGATCATTGAAAAAGTAAACTTGAAAACTTATGAGGTTAAAGGAGAGCGCCTTATGGAGCTTGCCAATAGCCTTCGCCAAGATGAGGGCATTGAGCAAGTCATTTTATATGGTTCAGCACTGCATGTTAGCGGCATTAGTTCTTCAAGCTTCGACAGAGCAGTTAAGGAGCATCAGAGTCAAACATCCGCAGTTTGGACAGAAATAGAGTCTAGTCTTGAGGATGCCTTTATCTATCTTACAAAGAAAGAGAGCATATTATGATCAAGTTCTCTTGGTATCGTCTTTTAGCGGTTCTACTCAAAGAGTTTATTCAAATCAAAAGAGATAGAGCAACGCTTGCTATGATGATTGGGATCCCAGTGATCCAAGTCATTTTATTTGGTTTTGCTATCAATACAAATCCAAAGCATCTACCTACGGCTCTGTTAACTTTCGATCAAACCCCATATACCAATTCATTCTTGCAAAACATGAAAAACTCAGATTATTTTTCATTCACTCACCATATCCATTCGGAAAAGGAAGCTGAAAAATTAATTGGCTTAGGGAAGGTTTTGTTTGTTGTTAGTATCCCACCACATTTTACAAGAGATATGCTGCAAGAACAAAGACCATCAATCCTAGTGGAGGCAGACGCAACCGATCCTGTTGCAACAAGTGGTGCGATCAGTATTTTGCAGCCACTCGCGCAGCGTGCTTTTACTAAAAATGATGTAGGGATGATTGAGCCATATAAAGAGTCTACTGCTTTTAATCTAAATATTCATAACAAATTTAATCCAGATGGCAATTCTGCTTTAAATATAGTGGCAGCATTATTGGGTGTGGTTTTAACAATGACCTTAGTTATTATCACCAGTATTTCTGTGACTAGGGAATATGAGCGAGGCACCATGGAAAACCTACTATCTTCTCCAGCCTTAGCCTTAGAAGTGATGATTGGGAAAATTTTGCCTTACGTTCTAATTGGTTTGTTTCAACTTAGCTTATTATTGCTCATAGCTAACATGGCATTTAAAATTTCAGTAGCTGGCAAATTAGGGTTGCTCTACTATGCCAGTGTCCCATTTATTTTTGCAAACTTAGCTGTTGGCTTGACCTTTTCAGCTATATCCAAGAATCAACTTCAAGCTGTTCAACTATCTATATTTTTTTTCTTGCCTTCAATTTTGCTTTCAGGATTTATGTTCCCATTTTATGGAATGCCGCAATGGGCGCAATGGATTGGAAATTGTTTGCCATTAACTCATTTTGTCGTAGCTATGCGAGGGATCTTATTAAAAGATTTTTCATTAGTTCTGGTGAATCAAGCTATTTATCCAATATGCATTTTTGCAATTTTTGCTTTGGTTGTCGGGTTACTAAGATTTAGAAGAACTTTAGACTAAAGATAAAATAAAGGTTTTGTTAACTGCAATCGTGCTTAAGTCTATAAAACTTAGACATAAAGGCTGCTTAGCTCAACTAGCTAAGCCCCTTTAGTCGCTTTCATCAGCACTCATCCTTATTTAATCTACCTTGTTGCTTTAATAGCATTGCCAGCAGCTAACGTTTCAAATAGAATTTTGTAATGATTGTTAGGACTCCATGCATACCAGCCACCGATGTTAGCATCCTTTGTCGCTTTGATTTGAGCATTAATATATTTGATTTTTTGACTCCATGGCATCTTAACTCTGTAGTTTGACAGTTCAATATAGGTGTGTACTTTAAAAGGTACTTTTTGATGATACTGAGCTTTGATGCCTTGTAAGGATTTATAAACTGTACCATAGGGTGATTGGGCGTGCTGCCTAAAAGGCTCATAATGTGAAGGGTAAGTCATAGGGCACAACACGTCAATCACACCGTCATATAGCTTGATGTCTTGACCTATGCGCTTTGACGGGCCAAAACTGGTTTCACCAAAAACTGCGACTTGAAGTGGAACACCGTGTTTCTTGACCTTGTTCTTAAAATATTTAATGACAGCAAGAACATCTTGAGCATTTTTGCTTAGTGGTTTTTGCTTGGTATTATAGCGAATGTAATCAAGCTGGATTTCATCTGCACCTAAATTTATCGCACGCTGCACTGAGGTATAGATATTAGCCCAGTATGTTGTCGATTGAACTTTCGAAGGGGTGCCGCCTGATGGAAATACGACAACTCTAGCAACATACTTGATCCCTGATGCTTTGACTCGCTCAACATTCCTAGCATAAGTCTTCCCCATACTTTGAGCGTCAATAATAAAGGTGTTGATGCCAACGGCCTTAGATTGTCGAATAAGTTGATCTAAGTACTTTGAATTGTTAGCAGTGCCTGCATTAATATAAATGCCTTTGTCTATTGCAAATACTGGTGAAATAAAGAGCAGTGTAAAAATAAATAAGCATCCAGATAGCCACGGGTTCAAACCTACCAATTTCATAACACCCCCAATTACAAATCATTGCCTATTTGACTCTTGCTGAAGGTGGTTTGTTCCACTATGAAGAGCTAACCGATAAAAGGTAGTGTGTAAAAAATAGGTACTGAAGAGATAGAAAGTGAGCATTTAATTGTTGTATCTAGTCCAGACAAATATCGTGAGCAAATAGATATGACCCTCAATAAAATGCAGAGAGAAATTAATAGTAAGAGAAAAACATGAATCATTAGATGATTAGGGCGATCAACAACAATTATCAGAAAGAATAAATAGGCGCTTAGAGCTACGCATAATACTAAATAGAGCTAGTGCCCATAAGGCAATACAACCCAAGATGCGCTAACAAGAATAGTCGAGATGTTACAATACTTATAAGGAGTTAGGCTGGCAAATCATTAGAGATACATGTGCATATCAAACAGCTACGGCGCTTGACAGAAAGTGGTGCGCTGTAATTTAATCGTAACATTATCGCTTTGAAAGGAATTTTGTATGTTTAGTTACTTGTCTCACGAATTGTCACTGCTGCAGTACTTATCACAATTTCGCCATGAGATGATAAATCCAATTATTCAATTAATGCACCATTTAGATAAAGGGTATACCTATACCATCATCGGCATTTTTACTTTGACGATAATAAATCCAAAACTAGGCAAGCGCTTGTTTATTTTATTTGGGCTGGTTTTTGTCTCAAATTATTTTCTTAAAAGCATATTACAGCAACCTAGACCTTTCATCTTAGATAGTAGCCTTGGCTTGGCAAAAACGAATAGCCTGTATGGCTTACCTAGTGGTGCAGCTCAGGCAGCAACAGCAATGCTTGTGTTTTTTTACTATCATTTCCCAAAGAAGAAAATACTAATATTTGGTTTGTTATACCTTTCTATGATATGTTTTTCTCGAGTGTACATTGGTGTCCATTTTATAACAGATGTTGTAGCAGGAAGTCTTATTGGCTTTTTATTAGCAAAGTTCTATTTAAGATATATTGATTTTGTAGAGGAAAAAGCAACGCAATGGAGCTCTTTAACGTTCATAGCACTTTGCATACTTACGGGCGTTGCCATGAGATTTTCTGATTTGGTTGATAGTTACCAATTTGGTTTCGCGTTGATTATTGGCTTCATAGCTTCCGGGAAGTATTTTGACACCATTGACTGGTCTTCTAGGTCTATATCCCAAAGAGTATCATCTTTTGGATTGGGCGTAGCCTTGTATGGCACATTTGGAGTTTTTTCGAATAACACCCTACTTAATTCTTATGAGCTATCATTAGTCCTGATTGCATCCTTAGTCATGACTGTGCTATTTGGTTTTCAATCACGAAAAAAACTAAGCCACCATGCCTAAACATTTTTAAGTAGATGATCCATGTTAAAATATAACCGAAGGAACCTTGAGTATAATCATCGGATTAAGTTGAGGTTTTTTTATAAAATCGCGGTTATGCTAGCTTTGTGTTTAAGCGTAACCAAAATATATGGTGAGGATAAAGAGCTATCGATAGTTTTTCAGCATCATGATAGTGTCGGTACAATGGTGCTCTCTAATTTGAATGATATGACATTGGTTCATAACGATAAGCGTTCGAATCAAAGACTGTCACCAGCTTCAACATTTAAGATACCAAACTCTGTTATAGCGATACAAATGGGGATTGTGCTTGATCCATTTGAAGTCATCAAATGGGATGGGATTGAACGTAAGCTCAATAGCTGGAATAAAGATCAATCCCTTTTCTCAGCGTTTAAGTCTTCTTGCTTATGGGTTTACCAAGAAATTGCAAGGCAAGTAGGGAAGACCTCATATACAAAATATCTAAAAATGTTTCATTACGGAAATTATTTAGCTGAGCCTTACCTGACAAGCTTTTGGCTAGCCGATGGAGGGTTGAAGATTACCCCGCAAGAGCAGGTTACATTTTTTAAAAACTTCTATTTAAAAAAATTTTC
>CAYGPI010000084.1:0-10561 GCA_964351745.1 uncultured Francisellaceae bacterium | reverse complement strand
TTTTTCGTTGCTCAACCATGCTACAGATTCAACCCTACTAGCTGTATGCAACAAAGGATCGTCTGATTCTCTTAGCTCGATTTCATTGCTAGTGTTATATTGAGACTCAATGTCTGAGCCTGCATGACCTAATAGACGCGCTGTGCGCATATGTAAAAAGGCAGGTTGCCCTTTTTTAGCCAACTGATAAGCCATTTTTGATTTTTGATAAACGTCCGCCAAATTTCGCCCATCACATTCTAGATAAGTTAAACTTGTCCTATTTTTGAAAACTTTGTGGATCCAATGATTTGGCGTTGGTACAGAAATCGCCATCCCATTATCTTCACACACAAAAACCAAAGGTACTGGTACTTTATGCTCAACAGCCCAAATAGCCGCATTAAAAGCACCTAGTGCTGTCGAATGATTGGCCGAGCCATCTCCAAAACTACAGATCACAACAGCATCTCTCTTAAGCTTTAACTTTGATGCTAATTTTAACGACTTACCCGTTGTGATTGAAAAAGCAGCGCCAATAGCTTTTGGTAAATGAGAAGCAATAGTGCTTGTTTGAGGCGGTATGTTGAGAGTTACACTACCAAAAACCTTATGTCGGCCACCACTGATAGGATCCTCACTAGAAGCAACAAGTGAAAGAAGTTGATCATAAATGGGATCAATGCCCCCTTTCATTTTTGAGCGCTGTGTGACAAAAGCCCCACTTCGATAATGCAAAAAGGCCAAATCGTCGACTTGAAAAGCAAGCGCTATGGCAGCATTTCCTTCATGCCCGCTTGAGCTAATGGTATAAAAACCCTGGTGGCTCTCTTTAAGAATTCTAGCTTGAAGATCCAAATGCCGGCTGACCATTTGAGTATGAAAAAGATCTAAATATTGAGCTTTGGTTAACCCTGCTTCTTGCGGAGTCGTTGTCGTGTACGGCTCAGGATACTGAGATGATTTAACCCGAGAAATAAATTGTCTATCGACAACAGACGCACGATCCAACTCTGGTGTTGCTGCCATGAATACCGCTCCGTGGCTCACTATAGATAGTGCGTATTATCACTCAAATGCCGAAGAAGATCTATGCTAGCGCTATTTGCTCACGCATGGCATCAATGGTTGCCTTATAATCTTTTGAACCAAAAATAGCCGAACCCGCAACAAAGGTATCCGCCCCTTTCGCTGCCACCTCTTTAATATTATCTATTTTTATCCCACCATCAACCTCAAGGCGGATCGCTCGACCACTTGCATCAATAAGCTGGCGAACTTCCGAAATCTTATGATAAACAGCTGGCACAAAACTTTGACCACCAAAACCTGGATTCACAGACATCAATAAAACCATATCAATTTTATCCATCACATAGGACAACATGTCTAGAGAAGTGGCTGGATTAAAAACAAGTCCCGCTTGAAGATTAAGACTCTTAATCAGTTGCAATGTTCTATCAACATGTTTCGATGCTTCAACATGAAATGTAACCATAGAGGCACCAGCCTTCGCAAATGGCTCGATAAGACTATCAACCGGCTCAACCATAAGATGAACATCGATAGGAGCCGTCACGCCATGTTTGCGTAAAGCTTCGCAAACAATTGGTCCAACAGTTAAGTTAGGTGCGTAGTGGTTGTCCATCACATCAAAATGAATGATATCAGCGCCTGCGTCTATAACCTTATCAACGTCTTCACCAAGCGTGGCAAAGTTAGCAGACAAAATTGAAGGCGCTATCCAGGGGGGTTGTTTCATCGCTATAAGTCCTCATGTATCCCATGGCACTGTAGCGAAGCCTTAAGAGATCTGCAACTATGTTAAGAATTAAGTAAACCAATAGCCAAGATTAAGCATTTGAAGATTAACCCCGCTGTTGGGGCGTTTGATAGAGCCATTTGAATAATGAAAAACTCTGTATGTCACATCGTATTGGCTTCTAGAGCCAAACCGTATACCAATACCTGCTTTATCTTCGAACTGGAAGTGTAGGGATAATTTGCGGCCACCAATCTCTCTTCTAGATAACCAAGACAAACCAACACCCAGCTCAACATAAGGAGAAATACCTATTGAAGATGGTTTGAGTAGCTGCCATCTAAGAACAGGTCCAGAAGTTAAAAGCTTAAGTCGATCATTGCCGCCATTTGGACCATGACTACCGTGCCAAAAACCCACGCTAGATTCCCAAATAGCAGTTAACCCCCAGTTATAGTCAGTGTGCCAAATAGCCCCGAAGTCCCACGATGCTGCTAAGCGGTAAGGCGTAATATCCTTGACTCCATCGCCGCTTGCAACGGATAAACCAAAATTTGCATTTGCTGATGTACCGTACAAAACCGCTGTAACTATCAAGGGAATGTATTGTAAGCATTTTATTTGGCGCATGTTTATTCTTCTATATTCTGCTCAAAAACTTCGTGTACATAAACATATTCTAGTTTGGATCCCTGCTTATTCAAGTGCTAATTTATACAGATAGCTGCCCAAAAAATCCTAATTAGAAAATGAGTATGACAAGCAATACAACTTATGTTACGATTCCAGCCCACATTGACTGACTTACAGTAATTTTAATAAATCAGGGGAATTTAAATGGCACGTGTAAGAAAAAATGACAAACGTGATCGCCTCGTAGAGGCTGCTGATAAGCTTATCTATGAGCAAACCTTTCATACCACAACGCTTGCAGATATTGCGAAAGAAGCTGATGTACCCTTAGGTAACGTTTACTACTATTTCAAAACCAAAGATGCCATCATGGAAGCTGTTTTACAAAAACGTGCTGCTGAATGGCGTGAGCTGTTTAGCCAATGGGAACAAATGCCTGACGTGAAAGAAAGACTTAAAGCACTGATGCACCACATGGTTAATCAATCTGAAACGCTTGCTCGTTTTGGTTGTACCGTTGGTTCTCTTTGCCAAGAACTCGGCAAGCAAGGTGGCTCTATTGCCAGCGGCGCTGCAAAACTCATGAGTGATATTGTCGTTTGGTGTCAATCTCAATTCAAAAGTCTTGGAAAAGAAGAAGAGATGTCAGTACAACTTGCTGAGCAACTTATTTCTAACATTCAAGGAAGCAGCTTGCTAACCTTAACTTTCAAAGAGCCAAGTTACATCAAGCGTCAAACAGATGCTATGGAAAACTGGTTAACTTCTTTATAATTCTATAAAAAGCCTCAATGAATGAGGCTTTTTTTTGTACTTTACTGTCAGTCTTCAATGTTGATTTATGATGCCATCTACAAGGATGGCACCATAGAGCATACAATCGCTATCAATCATAAGTGATAAATTCACTAGACGTCACAAAACGATATCCTTTAGCCTTTAAAGATTTCACAATCATCTCTGTTGCAAGAACGGTATTCTTTCTTTGCTTCCAACCATCATGCAGCGTAATAATGAATCCAGGTTGCGCCTTCTCCATGACTCTATCGTGGATCACTTGTGGTGGTGGTGATTCCCAATCTTTCGGTAAGAAATTAAACAAGACGTGAGGCTTATCTAACTCTTTTAAGGCTATCGATAAATTATTTGAAAGCTGACCAAACGGTGCCCTAAAAGGGATCAACTTGGTATAACCAGTCTTTCGAATAAGATCATCTGTTTTCTGGATGTCATTTTTGATATAGGCGGCGCTTTTACCTTTAAGTTTTTGATGCGTCATCGAGTGATTGCCTATCTCATGACCTTCATCCATGATTCTTTTGATCAAATGAGGAAATCGTTTTACATTAATCCCAACCACAAAAAAAGTAGCCTTGGCATCATGTTTCTTTAAGATATCTAAGATCTGCTCTGTATAAGGCTCACTCGGGCCATCATCAAATGACAATAAAGCTATTTTCTCCTGAGTTTTCACAAAACGGATCGGACTACCCATAGGTGTTGCAAAAACATGCCCCATCATAAACAAACATAATAAAAAGACGATGCTCTGATTTCTCATGACAATTCCTTATGTCTAAAAAAAATTATTGGTTGGCTCTTTTGAGTGATGCGGGCTCAGAAAGCATATCTTCTAAAGCTTTTAATCGCTCTAGGTTACCCACATCAACCCAAAAGCCATCATAGATCTCACCTGATAACATTTCATTTAAAATAGCTTGGAAAAACAGTGGTGGCAAAGGAATCACATCACTTTGACAAGTATCAAAAAAACTTGGTTGAAACACCCCAATCCCTGCATATGTATGCGCTAGTCTATTAGGTTGCCTTGTTTTTATAAAATTTTTATCTAACGTAAAGTCACCATGAGGATGATGTTTTGGATTAGGTACTAAGACAAGGTGCCCTTGCATAGTCGGCGCTTTTAATCTTTCAAAAGGATAATCACAAAAGATATCCCCATTCACTAACACAAAAGGCTCATGTCTTAGTAAAGGCAGAGCACGCTTAATACCACCACCTGTGCCCAAACATTCTCCAGTCTCATCACTGTACTGGAGATTAACACCAAATTTACTTCCATCACCAAGTGTCTGAATAATTTGTTCACCTAAATGGCAGACATTGATGACGATATCTTCGAACCCTGCTTTTTTCAAGGCCTCGATGTGATAGACAATTAAAGCTTTCTGATTAACCTTAATCAAAGGTTTTGGACACCCATCTGTCAATGGTCGTAATCGCTTGCCGCGTCCAGCGGCTAAAATCATTGCTCGCATGAAATATCCTTATGCTACTTGCTCGATGCCTTCTTTTTCCCAAACAGCTTCAAATGCCGGGGCCATTTTTTCATCAAAAAAACATTCAAATTCCGCTAAAGCTGGATTATGGGGCAGTATTTCTTTGATATAATTCATAATACGAGGCGTATCTGCTAGATACGATTCTTTATGATCACGAATTTTCAGCCTAGAAAACACACCTAGCACTTTTAAATGACGCTGTAGTCCAACCCAATCAAACCATACGATGAAATCTTCGAAAGAGCATTCGATGGCTTGTTCCTCTTGAAGCATATCAAAATACATTTTAAGCCAGCTCAATCTTTTATCCACTGGCCACGCTATGTAACAATCTTTGAGCATAGAAACAATATCATAAGTGATTGGCGCTAACATAGCATCTTGGAAATCAATCACACCGATATCACCTGTTCGAGAGATCATGAGATTGCGCGCATGAAAATCTCTATGAGTCACAACCTGAGGCTGCTGAGAAAATATGTTAAAAAATTGCTTATACAGATTTCCCATCATTGCCTTTTCTTTGGGCGATAACTTCAAAGCCAGCAATTTTTCCAGACACCATTCATCAAAAATTTGACACTCTTTAGTGATGAAAGCTTGGTTAAATGGAGGAAAAGAATCGTAGACTTGAACCGGGCAAGCTTGAATAAGGCGCAGCGTTAAAAAAGATCGGCGATACCATTCCTGAGCATCATCGTCATGTAACATATCTATCAATAGGGTTTCCCCTAAATCAGAAAGCAACATAAAGCCATCTTGTTGCTGAAAACTCAAAATTTCTGGAACAATCAAACCTTGACGCTCAAAGATGGTAGAAATAGCCACAAAAGCATCATTATTTTCAGTGTCAGGTGGCGTATCCACAGCGATATAGGGTAAATTTTTATACTTTACTCTGTAATAGCGCCTAAAACTGGCATCTCCTTTAACAGGAGAAAACGTCACGTCTGAACCAAGTTGTTTTGAGACCCAACTTCTAAGTTGCTCTTCTCTATCCTTCATAAGAATTCTTTTATCCTTTCTCTATGCTTATTTATCTGTTTTAAGGATTAACTCTATATTATTAGACTAAAGAAGGATGTGCCTGTCCCTAATCTCTGGCACAATAAGCACCTTAGCCATCAGCCTATGTATATATCGTGGTATCACCTAAACCAAAAATTATAATATGTCTTAGCTTAAGCGCAATTTTGCATTGCGGCACAAATATCGCGCACGCAAAAGAAGACAACCAAACACCACTTTCTCATTATAACTTAGGTGATCCCTCATCATACGCTGGATGGGTAGAAAATTTACAATATCAGTGTGGAGGTTATTACTTACACTCAGAATGGGACAAAGAAAGTACTCAATCTAACTGGGAAGTGTCTGCTGATCATATTGAAATCATGTCTCAAGGTCATTCAAATCTTTCTGGTCATGTCACTTTACAGCAAGGCCAACGTTTTTTTACAGCTGATCATTTGCGGATCAAAACAAATAAAAAACAAATTGAAGAGATAGAAACCCAGGGAGATCTTGTCTACACAGATCCATCTTTACAAGTCTTTGGTCAATCTGGCCACTGGCTAGCTCAAGAAGATGAATTAACCATTCAAGAGCCCTCCTATTACTATTTTACAAAGCATGCCAGAGGAAAAGCTCAATCCATTTCTGTCGAGGGCAAAACGAAGGTCTCTCTGCGCGATGCCATGTACACAACTTGTGCTCCCAATCAAACAACTTGGCAATTACAAGGCGAATCCATTTCTCTAGATAGAGACAGCGGTAAAGGTTATGCACGTCATATTCGGTTAAAATTTAAAAACACCACAGTGTTTTACTGGCCCTACTTGCAATTTCCAATCGACAGTAATAGGCATTCAGGGTTTTTATACCCACAATATGGCTCAACGTCACAATCTGGTTTTGAATTAAGTGCACCTTATTATTGGAATATCGCTCCCAACTATGATGCAACCTTCACGCCAAGAATACTCATGAGTCGCGGCATCGATCTACAATCTGAATTTCGGTATTTAACTCAACATAGTGATGGCACCGCTAAACTTCATTTTTTACCTAATGATAAAAAATATCGTGATTTTAGAAGAGATAATTTACAAAGCCCACCCATTGTCGCACCAAATCATGATCCTAGATTAGCAGCCTTAGAAAGCGGCAATCACCGAGTAGCCCTCAATCTCCTGCACCAAAGCCGTTTTAATGATCGCTGGCTATTTGATATTGACTATACCTATGTCGGCGACGATAACTATTTTTATGATCTTGAAAATGATATTGGTAGCGCCAGTACAACCAAACTTAACCAAATGGCAAGGCTTCAATACGAGGGGTATCATTGGCGTCATAGCTTAACGATGCAGTCTTATGATCTGCTTCATCCTTTATTTGGTCCTGTGAATGAAGAAGATTATGCCCAACTTCCAAAATGGGGGTTTTATGGTCATTATCCAAAACTTGGTGCTTTTGATTTTGCCATAGATGGCGAGGTAACTCGTTTCACACATGCTAAAGAGGCGCTAACAGGCAATCCTGTGACTGAAGGGACGCGATATCATTTACGACCTGGCTTAAGTGCCCCTTATCAAAAATGGTGGGGCTTTTTTACCCCAAGAGTCCAATTGGATTTCCTAAGTTATCACTTAGAGCTAGGCCAAGCAGAGCGCCTTGCTCATTTCCCAGCCCATGCGAGTCGTATGATTCCTATCTTTGATATGGATGCTGGTCTTTATTTTGATAAGTATTATCATAACAATTTTGTTCAAACACTCGAGCCTCGTCTTTATTACTTATATGTCCCTACTAGAAGCCAAAATACCTTCCCCAAATTTGACACGAGCCACATTGACTTTAGCTTCTATCAAATGTTTAGAGATAACCGTTTTTCGGGCAAAGATAGACTAGGTGATACCCACCAAACGACTCTAGCGCTGACAAGTCGGCTCTTAAATCACGCTGGCGACGAAAAATTGCGGATGACGATTGGTGAAATTTTCTACTTTAAAGAAAGATCGGTAGGCCTTTGCTCATCGACTGACATGGCATGCCTATTTAAAGAAGATCCTGATAGAGAAAAACATTTCTCACCCATCATCGCCAATATGATTTACACCCCATCCGATCACTGGACAGCAAGCACTGGCATTGAATGGAATCCTAATCATAGTCAAGCGGACAAAGGTTATGCCAATCTCGAATACGCACCATCCGTCCACAGTGCTTTATCTCTTAACTATTATTGGATGCGAAAAAATCCTTATGAAGAGCAGTTGTTCTTGGTTGAGCGCCCCTTAAATCAAGCGGATATTGGCTTTTTTATACCTTTAAATAAACAATGGGATACTCTTGGCCATTATAGATATGACATTCAAAACAAGCGTTTGATTGAAGTCTTGGCTGGCGTTGAATATGATTCTTGCTGCTTTGCCTTTCAAATTGTTGGTCATCGATCTCTAAGACCCAATGATGGCTTATCTAAAGTAGAATACGCCAATAGCATTTTCTTCCAAGTACTCTTTAAAGGTTTAAGCAATGTTGGCTCCAAGAAAGCTGATAATAAACTATTGCGCTCAATCCCAAGATATTCACCCTTTGCAAAACGAAATGATATCCATTAGTCAAAGCAAGTCGCATGAAATGCAACTACCGAATGTTTAGATTAAACTTAGGATTGAAGAGACACCATGATTGTGCGACGCACCTGGTGCCATTAAACTGAAACAAACAGGTGAAACCATGAATATTAAACGTTATGTCTTTGCTGCGCTTGCTTCTTTTATTTTCGTTTTTGGATTTGACTTTATTTGGCATGGTCAACTGCTAATGAGCACTTACGAGCAAACAGCATCTTTATGGCGACCTATGGAAGACATGCAAGCTCATTTTTCCTGCATGCTTTTGACACAGTTTTTGCTCGCTAGCTTAATTAGTTTTCTTTTCACTCGACATTATGAAGGTCATGGCATTGGAGAAGGTGTTCGATTTGGTCTTATCATTGGACTTATTCTAGGCGTCCTTCAAGCTGGCAGCTATGCTTACATGCCAATCTCTCTTTATTTGGCGGGCATGTGGTTTCTTTGCGGATTGCTAACCGGGCTTGGTATCGGGATTATCTGCTCTCTTATTTACAAAAATTGATAGCTCAACAATTTAACAAAAAAAGGGCGACGGTTATCGCTTGCCCTTTTCCCTCTAAAATTTTTCTAACAGTAAGCATCTCACAGAGCCGCCACCATATTTCTCAATGGTTGAGATATCGCTATGCACGATTTGCTTATAATGGGTTTCTAGCCTTTTTAACTGCTTTTCTTCTAAGGCTTGATAAGCAGACGTAGACATCACTAGAAGTAAATCGTCTTGATGGTTCCTAAGCTCTAAAGCGTTCCCTGAAAAAGAAGCTATCTGCTCATAGCTTAAATCAATTATCTCACGATCTTGGCTTAGCTTGGATAAAATTAGATCTTTATCACCAGCAAAGAGGCCTTGCGAACAAATGCCTGCCACCGTGCTTCCGATAAACATGATCACATTGGTATGATACACCAACGACTGGTCGCTATAATGCCAGGAGAAACTTAACGGCTCATAGTCCAACGTTTCGCACCACTTTAAAAACAAGCTTTGTGTGGTTCGAGGAGATAAAGCAGCATATGCACGACGATATATTCTATCTAAAACCATACTACCTGTGCTTTCTAGAAAAAGATTATCTGTCTCGTAATGAGAGAAATCAATCGGTTTACCATATTCTTTTTCAAATATTTCACATAGATCAGCTCGACGCTCTAAGCGTCGATTGCGCGCATACATCGGATATAAAACAAAAGGTTTTTGTTCATGGAAACTAATCCAGTTATTACAGAATAAATCGTCTGGAGACTCCTCTTGACCGGAAAAAACTTGAACCGTCACATCTAGAGATATAAGTTTTTCAACTAAGACTTGATGCTCTTGTTTAGCGTTCGCTTGAATCTCATCCATGGGCGTATCATCAACTAACTGATGGGCATTGGTCGATAAAGTCTGGGGATTCGCCAAAAATGCCTTCGGCTCAATCATAATCACATGACTGGTAGATTGGTTTGTCATGCTGGCGCATACTCCGCTGTTGATAAAATTTTTCTAGGATGATTAAGATAATTAATCAAGCAATGCGGCCCACCACCCGCCATAATAAAATGACTTAAATCCACTTCAAAAACCTCATAACCGTACTCTCGAAGTTTTGCTGGTAGCGCTTTACCACATTTTGGAAGAATAATTTTATGCCCAATATTGATTAGATTACAACCAAATTGCTTCGCTTCTTGCTCATTGACATGAATTAAATATTTTTCTGGATCAATGCTTCTTTTTTCAAACCCTTCACTGAGAAGACGCTCATAAGACTCAGGATACAAACCATCTTCATAAATCAGAACATGCCCCCGGCTCAAACAAGATAAACAAGTATCTACGTGGAAAAATGGACGTTTAACCTGAAGACTATGAACAGGCACCCCACTATGACTCGCTAATAATTGATGTGACTTTCTATCCGATCGACCTTCAGCAGGATTTTTTAGTGCTTTATTATAACCCGACCAATAAACATCTCTAAAACTATCATAAATGTTATCCCCAGCCCCTTCAAAAGCTGTTTTACTTGAAATGACGTCTCGATTTGAGAAGGTCGCTTGAATTATTTTTTTATGCGCCTTCGCTTCTGCCTGCCTAAATGGATGAGTAAAGCGACTGATAAAAGTCACATGCTTTTTAACATCCAAGAATGACAAGGAAGCGTCCGCAGTAAAAACATGGTCGAAGAGCTCCTCTTCTGGCACAAGCAACAGGACTACAGCATGCAAGAGGTTGATCATGGTGTGTTGATAAGGTG
>CAYGPI010000083.1:0-10796 GCA_964351745.1 uncultured Francisellaceae bacterium | reverse complement strand
AATAGCCCAGCGTATGTAGAGAATGAGTCGAAAATCAGTAAGCTCGAGAAAAAAATAGAAAAAGCAACTGTTTTATGTAAATTTAACCAATCATGTGTGACCTGGCACCATGAGCGCAGTCAACTTATAAAAGAGCTAGCCAAGCTAGATAAGAAGTATGAGTCCTATAAACCTGAGGTCCGTGAGAAGTTAAAAGCATTGAATGCCCAATATCTTGAATCGAGGATAGAGGAGCTTTCAGGTCTTTTAGAAAAAGCTACGGATTCCCGGTTAGTTCAAAAGGAGCATGATGAGTCCTTAGATGTGTTAAAAGGCCAAAAAGAAGAATTAGATAATGCCTTAAATAATCCGCAGTCAAGGTCTCATCATCTGAGATCAGCTCTACAAGAAGCCTTAGAAGAGGAGTCCCAATCTTTAACTTCAAAAATAGAGATTAAACAAAAGGCGTATAAGAAAAAGGCACAATATACGCGCCTTTTTCTTAACAGGGAAGGTGGCATCGATAATAATCTTGATTTGGATGCTATCTATCATGGCCCGATTACTAGCAAGGCAAAGCAAGAGAATGCCTTACAAGCCATTAAGGCTGGGCCAGCTGAAGGACTTCAGTTGCAACGAAGTATTAAGCAAGATGCCGCGGATATTATGAAACTAGAAGCTCAGGTTGGTCAAAAAAATATTATATTAAAAACGCAAAAAATTGTAACTAGAAAGCGTCAGAAAAATGTGCTTCTTGCAGCCATAACGATTGGTCTTGCTATCACGGCATTTGTTTTCCCACCAGCTGCCATAGCTGTTAGTGTAGGACTTCTTCTGGTTGGTGTTGTGGCCGGGGTATCAAATATTAGCGATCACTTGGCGAAGAAAGGAGTTGAAAAAGAAGCTAAGGAGTTTTATGCCAAAGATGTTAATCAGTGCTTAAAGTCTTTAGATGAAGATATGAGGGGGGCAGACAATGCGCTCAAAAGTGAAAGAACGCAATCGTTAGATGCGACAGTCAAATCCATTGTTAATCATGAGATTTTTGATGTGGCAGAGCATTTTATTCCTAACTCTGAACAAGCGGCAGGGGCGAGTCAAAGAGTCATTGATCTTTTAGATGGCGCTGTTGATAGAATCCTTGCACACGATGAAGTAGCTAGGTTATCTGTGGATGGTCAAAAAAAATTAAAAGCCTATTTAGAAAGACCAAGCACCATAGATAGAGTCTATAAAAGAGCGCTTCATGCAAGGGTTGATCATTTCTACGATAAATTAGTGAAAGGTGACCATCTAAATCAAGAGGTGGATGGTTTAAACTGGATAAAATATCCCCGAGCAAGAAGAGAAGTGATCCAAAAGATGTATGAGCGTGCTGTCAACGATCATAGTCGTTTTGATTCGCCAGCAAAAAAAGATAGATCTTTAACTGCTCTTAAAGCAATTTACGTTGAGGCCATTAAGCAGGATTTGGCGATGATGCCATTAGAGCTTGCTCATCGTTTCCTTGAAACTTTAAAAACAGATCCTTTATTTAATAGTTCTTTGCCCAATTCCGAAGAACTCTCTAATGAACAGATTGCTAAAAATTTGAATAGCCTTGTTTTAAGTCGAACAAAATCAGAAGATCTAAGCGCCATAGATGATTTTTCAAAGACCTCTCCTGCGTTCGATATTAGTCATGGATTACTTACAAGGCTTTCTGAAAGTATGAAAGCAGTAAATGATAATTTGGATAACTGGTTAGAACATCCAGAAGATATAGATTGTTTACTTAAGCTTGTCAGTCATAAGCATAATCACTGCCAGCTTATCGAGAGATTAAAAGAGCTGAGCCCAGATGAAAGATTGGAAAAAATGGATGATGTTTATCAAGCTATCATGAATGAGAATAACACTGAGCAGCAGCGACCTAGTCAAAAATTTTCGGATATGGAGATGAGTGACAGTGCAATTTCATTGATTGGTCGTCTTCAAAAATTAGGTTTAGAAACTTTGGAAGAATCTGTTCAAGCCATTGTTAAGTCACGTGAAAACAAAACAGATCCACAGTCAATTTCTGAGGCGATGTTAGATGTTGAGAGAGTCGTTGACAAAATCAAAAATAATCCAGTGATGAAGGTTAATATAACGACGGAGCAATCGCAAACTCTAGACATTGCTATTTTGAAGATCAAACAAAAAGCAGAGGTCGTTCCAATTGACACTCAATCTGGCCCTCGTCATTCAAGCGCTAAGTTAGGCTAGCATGAAACAGCAGATGTGATTTGCTGGCTTGATTTTATAGCTTTATCATGATTCTATAGGGAATAAGTTTGCAAACAAGGAATAGATCGCATGCTTAATTTTAATAAAATGACTTACTTAAACCTTAGGGCAGCTGTTCGTGCAGGTGATGGTGGCGCTAAATCGGCGACGGCAATGATTCATAAATATGAGCCTAAGCACCTTTTGTTGCCTTTGCCTGACGAAATTATCTCTCCTCTTGAAACTGTTTGCTACTATGGCTCTGATAAGTTATTGAAGATTATGCTGAAAAAGTTGTTAAAGGTAGATGTCCCAAGAGTGCTTATCAATAAGTGCATGAGCCATGCCCTTTGGCGGGGGCATAGTGATGTTTTAGTGACTCTCTTAGATAGGTTTTCTTATACATTTGATCAGGGTGAGTTTCATAGGCTCAACGTCATGATGGCTGAACATACAGCTCTTAAAGCAAAAATTCAGGATCTGCAAGATGCTGATTTTTCAAAGATAAAATCAATAGCTCTTTTGGAAGAGCAGACAAGCCCAAATATGACAGTCTACTTGGGGCAGTACTTAAGCTGGCACTTTGATGATAGCTTGAAAAAATTACCAAGCACTTTAACTTCTTTTAGGCGCCAAAGGAACAATCGCGAGCATGTCAAACGTGTGCTTGATATAACTGAGTCAACAGGTGCTTCTAGGTCCTTTAAAGGGCAATAGACGTTTTATTTAACCAATAACTATCAATCTTTAAACATAGTTTTAGCATGACACGTGTATCTCCTTGTCATTGAACTATATTCATCTGCTTTTGTCCAACTATTAAAGGCTTGATTTTGTTATGCTTTAATTGGCAGGTGGGAGTAAAGATGAAAAGATTATGCTTTATGACGCAAAGCCTAGGCGTGACTAGAAAGCTTGTTTCTGAGCTAGAGCAAGTTGGTATAGCTGATTCACACGTTCATGTTGTGGCTAAACATCCAGATTGGGTAGAGCAAGCACATTTGCACAATGCAAGTATTTTCCATACTACAAACTTATTGCCGGCCTTAAAAATTGGCTCTCTGCTGGCAGCTCTGCTCGTTATGGTTATATATGCGCTATTTTACTTCTTTTTGCCTGAGACTAAGATCACTTCTCTAGGGATTTTAGGTATTGTTGGATTTGGATTCATGTTTGGACTATGGGCATCAGCCTTAATAGGATTTGGCATAAAAAGAGGGGTTGTGGCTGCAACAGAAAATGCGGTTAAACTGGGCCATTATTTGGTGATGATCGATGTCTCTGCAGGGAGAGCTAAAGAAGTAAGTGATCGTATATTGTCTCAGCATGCTGATGTAATTTTAGCATCAGATGCAAGTTTATAAAATTTTCATGGTTCGATAAATCAAAAATTACTTGTTGTTTATCGGGGTGAAACTACTCTGATTTGTCTGATTGTATTAAAGCCTCTAGTTCAGTGTCTATCCAAGTGAAAACATTTTCTGCTGCATCTAGTTTATTGTAATATCTTAGGAAACCATGGATCATTTGTGGAGCACAATAATAAGATACTTGAGAACCATTTGCTTTAAGTCTCTGTGCGTACTGATAGCCTTCATCTTTCAATGGATCAAACTCACTCGTGATCACAATGGTTGGTGGCTGATCTTTCACGGTGTGAAGACCAGGTGAAGCACGAAAATCTTGACGCTCCGCTAAACTATTAAGTACTCGTTTTTCAAGCCAGTGGATCATGCTTATATCTAGCATGTATCCTTGGCCAAAAGCCTTTCTTGATGGTGTTTGTGTAACAAGATCAAGCAGTGGATAAACGAGAACTTGAGCATCAAAGAAGTTTTGATGATGTTTTGTCAGGTATTGGTTTAAGCTTGCTACCAGAGCGCCACCGGAGCTTTCACCCCAGCTTATCATGGGCTCTGTAAGGTTTAATGTTTCAATATGTTCGTGGATCCACCTTACGGTAGCCAAAATGTCATCAAAATAGGTTGGGAACTTATACTCTGGCGGGGCTCTAAAATTTAAGCTAACCACATGAGCATTATATTTTTGTCTGAGCGTGTCGCAGATCCCGTTTGTGTCATTTAAGGAGCCGCCACCCGTATAGGCACTTGCTCTTACAAACCAAATGGTTTGCTTAGGTTTCTTGGCACGATAGATGCGAAAATCAATATTTGGTTCTGGCTGGTAGTCTTCAAATTCACAAAGATGAGCATGAGGGCACATCAAATTCTGGATATGCTCGCGAACTTCTTGCGTCGACTTGAGGTGAAGCTCACCATGTCCACCCTGATACGCTCTTCTTATAAATCGTTTAAGAAGAGCGTTAGTCAGCATTATAGAGCTTCTAGTTTCGTTAATTGTGCAGATAAGCGCTCAATAGACAAACTAAACTCACTAAGGCGTTGTTTTTCGAGCTCGACAATTTCTGGAGGCGCATTACTCACGTATCTTTCATTTTCTAATTTAGACTCAGACTTCTTTTTCTCTTTTGTAAGCTTTTCAATCTCTTTCGTGAGACGTTTGCTTTCTTGATCTACGTCTACAAGTCCTTTCAATGGAATAAAGAGCTCCATATCACCTGCAAGCTGAGTTGCAGAATCTGGGATACTATCTTTATCTACGACTGGCTCTAGTGTTTCTAATTTCGCTAAGGCTTGGATCCAGTCTTTATTTTCATGGAGAACGTCATTTTCTTCGATGGAGCCACCATGAAATAGGCAACTCATCATTTTGCTCGGGGCGATATTCATTTCCCCTCGGATGTTTCTAATACCAGAAATAAAGGTTTTGATCCACTCTAAGCTTTGAGTGGCTTTTTGAGAAACCTTGCTTTCATCATATTGAGGGTATGCGCTTGTCATGATCGAGTCATTATCTTTAACTTTAGAAACCATTGGAGCAATTTTTTGCCAAATTTCTTCGGTTAGATAAGGCATCATGGGATGCATGATTCTCATCACTTCTTCCAGGACAGATATGAGTGTATATCGAGTGCCTTGAATGGCCTTTGTGGTTGAGCTTTCGTTATTTAAAATAGGCTTAGAAAGCTCTAAATACCAATCACAATAATCATGCCACATAAATTCATATAAACATGTTGCTAATAAGTCAAAGCGGTAATTTTCAATATGTTTTTTAGCGTTTAATTTAAGGACTTGTAATTGAGAGAATATCCAGCGATCTGCTAGACCAAGTTCCCTCTCTTCTTGAGACTGACCCAGGGCTTTATCTTCAACGTTCATAAGAACATAGCGAGTAGCATTCCATATTTTATTACAAAAATTTCGGTACCCTTCGACTCTGTGTAAATCAAAACGGATATGGCGGCCTGTGGTTGCAAGTGCTAAAAATGTAAATCGAACAGCATCAGTACCAAAACTTGGTATCCCTTCAGGGAACTGTCGTCTTGTTAACTTGTCAATTTTTTTAGCGACTTCAGGCTGCATGAGTCCCGTGGTGCGTTTTTTAACTAAGTCCTCGAGTTTAATACCGTCAATTAAGTCGAGAGGATCGATGACATTACCCTTTGACTTGGACATTTTTTGTCCTTCAGGATCTTGGATAAGACCATGAACAAAAACAGTGTGAAAAGGGCGCTTGCCTGTAAATTTATAGCCCATCATCACCATACGAGCTACCCAGAAGAAAATGATGTCAAATCCTGTGACCAATACGCTAGTTGGGTAAAATTGGGCAAGTTCACTTGATTCTTGTGGCCAGCCTAACGTTGAAAATGGCCAAAGTGCTGATGAAAACCAAGTGTCTAAGACGTCTTCATCTTGCGTGAGTACAACGTTACCACCAATGTCATACTTCGCTCGAGCCTCTTGCTCTGAGGTGGCAACATAAATTTTTCCGTCGAGATCGGACCATGCTGGGATTTGGTGACCCCACCATAACTGGCGACTGATACACCAGTCTTGGATATTGTTCATCCACTCATAGTAAGTTTTTTGCCAATTTTCTGGGACAAATTTGATATCCCCTGACTCAACAGCTTCAATCGCTTTTTGAGCAAGAGGTTTCGCTTTGACGAACCACTGATCGGTAAGTAATGGCTCGACAATAACGCCACTTCTATCCCCACGTGGGATTTTTAAGGTGTGTGGCTCTTCTTTCACTAAGAGCTCTTGCTCTAAGAGGTCGGCTAGTACCTTTTTGCGAGCAGCAAAACGCTCAAGCCCTTGGTATGCAAGAGGCACGTGCTCGTTGAGATGGGCATCATGATCTAAGATATTGAGAGGCTCTAATTGATGTCTTTTGCCCATTTCATAGTCATTAAAGTCATGGGCAGGGGTTATCTTAACGCAGCCAGTCCCAAAATCAGGATCAACATAATCATCTGCAATGATGGGGATTAAACGCTGCGTTAATGGCAGCGCGATGTTTTGGCCAATTAAACTCTTATAACGTTGATCTTCCGGGTGAACTGCAACAGCCATGTCACCTAGCATTGTTTCTGGTCGTGTCGTTGCCACAGTGATGCTTTGATCAGAATTTGCCAGGGGGTAGCGTATATGCCACATATGGCCTTGTTCTTCTTGAGAAATGACTTCTAAGTCAGAAACTGCCGTTTTAAGCTTAGGGTCCCAGTTGACAAGACGTTTACCCTTATAGATGAGATCTTCCTCATAAAGCTTTACAAAAACTTCTTTGACCGCATCAGAAAGACCATCATCCATGGTGAAGCGCTCTTTACTCCAATCACAGGAAGCACCAAGCCTTTTCATTTGGTTTTGAATGGTATTGCCTGATTCTGCTTTCCACTCCCAAATTTTTTCTACAAAAGCTTCGCGTCCCAAATCGTAACGAGATGTTTCTTTTTGGAGTAGTTGTCTTTCAACAACCATCTGCGTTGCAATGCCAGCATGGTCCGTGCCTGGCTGCCAAAGGGTATTGTAACCGCTCATTCTATGATACCGAATAAGCGTATCCATGATCGTATCCTGAAAAGCATGACCCATGTGAAGTGAACCTGTGACATTGGGTGGTGGGAGCATAATACAATATGGATCCCCTTGTCCCGAAGGTTTAAATTGGTCATTAGACTCCCAAAAAGCGTACCATTTGGTTTCAATGGCTTGGGGGTTGTAAACTTTTTCCATGATACGATTAACCTTTATTTGATTCTATTTTGTTAATAATGAATTGAACTAGTAAGGGCACAGGCCTACCACTGGCTCCTGATTGTGGATTGATAAAATCAAGCGCAGTTCCAGCCACGTCTAAATGAGCCCAATGGTATTTTTTTGAAAACTTAGACAAAAACATACCGGCTGCAATGGTGCCTGCCACAGGTGGCGATGCCGCATTACTCATGTCAGCAACAGCGCTTTTTAAATAATCTGCATATTCGTCCCAGAGAGGAAGTTGCCACGCTTTATCACCAGAAATAGTGCCAGCGTTTAATAGCTCATGAGCAAGAGGCTGATGATTGCTCATGAGGCCTGATGCGTGATGGCCTAGTGCGATAAGACACGCTCCTGTTAAGGTTGCAATGTCAACAACAGCCTCTGGATCAAATCTCTCAACATAAGTCAAAGCATCTGCGAGGATAAGGCGGCCTTCAGCATCGGTGTTAGCAATTTCAACGGTTTGGCCAGACATACTCGTGATAACGTCATCCGGCCTTGTCGCATTGCCGCCAATCATATTTTCACAAGTTGGGATAACGCCAATGACTGAAACTGGTAAATCAAGCTCTGCAATCGCTTTAAGTGTACCAAACACAGCTGCAGCACCACACATATCATATTTCATGCCGACCATGCTTTTGGGAGCTTTAAGGCTGTTCCCGCCAGTGTCGAAGGTGATGCCCTTCCCAACGATAACGATAGGTTTGGTCTTTTTAGAGTTCCCTTTATAAGTCATCGTAATAAGCTTGGCTGGCTGTTTTGAACCAGCAGTGACACTTAGGAACAAGTTCATGTTCAGCTTCTGAATTTCATCCTCATCCAAGATGACTGTGCTTATTTTGTTATAACTTTTTGAAAGTTCTAAAGCTTGTTCTGCTAAATAGGATGGTGTACAAATATTTGGTGGCGTGTTACCTAAATCGCGTGTTAAAGAGGTACCTTTAGCAATCGCCATACCTTCTTGCATAGCCTTTTCGCCAAGAGTGAGCTCTTTGCGAGTTGGAACGTTAAATACAATTTTTCGAAGTGGTCGTCTTAAGTTGTCTTTAGATGATTTGAATGAAGTAAAAGTATATAAGCAACTTAAGCTAATTTGGACAGCATGGCGGACACGCCAAGCAATGTCTCTCCCTTTAACATTTAACTCAGTTAAAAAGGACACAGCCTCCATAGAGCCTGTTTCGTTAAGTGTCTGCACAGCTTTCGTGATAATCGTATGATATTGCTGATCACTGAGATCTCTTTCTCGGCCGCAGCCTATAAGAAGAACTCGATCAGCAAGAGAGCCGGGTATATTATGTAGCAGTAAAACTTGGCCAAGTTTTCCTTCAATATCGCCGCGTCTAAGTAAATTACTTAAATACCCATCACTCGCTTTATCGATCTTTTCTGCAACAGCACTTAAGCGTCTTGGTTCATAGACCCCAGCAACCACACAAGCCGTTCTTTGCTTCTCAGGATGACCGCTTTTTATACTCAGTTCCATGGCAAGCCTCAATGTCAGTTAAATATATTTTTATATCGCAAAACAAACTGGCCAATTAAATGCTAGCCCGTTTTATAGCTATGATGACTATTCTACCTAAGCTTTAGCATTTAGCCATCAAATCTCGAGACTAAACTGGTCCTTTTTACCCAGTTCCTTTATCATTTTGCATAAAACAATAGTTTTAATGTATTTAGGCACTAATCAATCCCTAGCAAAGATGTGAGTAATAACACTAAATGATAATTAATCGGTATTTACTAAGAGACTTAACCAAAACTTGGTTAGCAGTTTTTGCGGTGTTACTGCTCATAGCCACTAGCCACAAGCTTGTCCGCTTAATTAGCAAAGCAGCCTCAGGTGACTTGTCACCAAACTTATTGCTGCAAATGATTGGATTGCAATTGCCAGAGCTGTTTGCTTTTTTGATCCCGTTAGCTCTATTTTTGTCTATTATTCTAACTTTTGGTCGGTATTGTGTGGATCATGAATTCACAGCCTTTATGGCGCTCGGTGTTTCATGGCGAAGAATTTTGACTATCGGTTTCGGTATGAGCCTTGCTCTCATGATATTAACAGGTTATATGACGCTTGTTATTGTGCCGGGACTGGAGCATCAAAAGGATAACTTACTTGCCTCTGAAGAGCCCGTTGCGCTTTTGCAAATGCTTAACCAAGGTCGTTTCTATTCTTTCCAAGATGATAGTTTAGTCTTTTATGTTGAGCAATTGTCTGATGACAAAAAGGAAATGAAAGAGGTATTTATTGCTGAGCAGCCTCGCTCATCACCCTCTGAAGATGATGATTGGACCGTTATTAGTGCACAAAAGGGGCAAATTTTAATTCATCCCGAAGATGGCCGCATATACCTTGAGCTTAATGATGGGTATCGATATGAAGGCACGCCAGGGCTGCAAGATTATTTCATGGTAGGTTTTGATAAGTACGGGCGTTTAATGGAGCGAAAAGCGCCAGAAGAAGGGTTGTATATGTATCGCTCTATGCCAACAAGCATGCTTTGGGGCTCAACCAATAAGAGCTTTATATCTGAACTACAATGGCGAATATCTATCCCTTTATCAGCTCCTATTTTAGCTTTAGTTGCGATGCCTTTAAGCCGTATTCCCCCTCGTAAAGGGAGATTTCATCGTATGTTGCCCGCGATTATTATTTTTATTATTTATTACAATTTACTGACTATGTGCAAACGTTGGGTTGCCCAAGGGGTTTTGGAACCCTGGCTTGGTGTTTGGTGGGTACATGCCAGTGTGTTCATGATTGGTCTTGTGATGATTGGCCATGTGTCAGGTGTTTGGGCTAGGATTTTCTACCGTAAAAGGGATCTGGACCATGTTTAATAGATTGTCTCTATATCTTGGTCAAACCATTATTAAGACGATTGCTATGGTGATGCTGCTATTGCTAGGTCTAGATTTGGTTTTTACCCTAGTCAATGAAGTTCGAGATATAGGCACGGGAGACTATGGTTTCATTCATGCTGCTATGGTTTTAGGACTGTCCATCCCACAAAAGATATATCAAATGTTTCCTATGTCAGCCTTAATTGGGACGTTGATGGGGCTAGGCGTTCTTGCATCAAATAGCGAGTTAGTCGTGATGCAAGCCGCAGGTATTTCAGTGCGTAAAATTACACTATCGATTGTGATGGTAGCCTTAGCTCTAGCCATGTTTGTTTGGGGCTTTGGAGAAGGGATAGCCCCCTATCTTGATAAATTATCACATCAGGTTAAAGCAACAGCGATGAGTGGTGGACAAGCACTACGAACCTCTCATGGGACCTGGTTAAGAGATGGTGATGATTTTGTTCATATAAGAAAACTATACGTGGGTGGTCATTTGGAAGGGATTACTCGATATCAATTTGGAGACAAATTGAAGCTCAAAAAGGCAACTGATGCTAGGTAAGGTGATTATATTGTGAAGGAATG
>CAYGPI010000082.1:0-11169 GCA_964351745.1 uncultured Francisellaceae bacterium | reverse complement strand
ACCATGGGACATGGTCGTTGAAGTAGCATCAGCATCAGCAGCTGCGGTGGCCATGGACGCAGACCTTGATGCTGTCGAAGCTGATGCTGTCGAAGCTGATGCTGCCAAAGTTGATGCTATGGTTTGCATAGACAAAATTCTTTCCCAAAATTTAGAGGAAGAAATCAAGGGTCTAGCCGCGATTGAAGTTCAAATTAGAAGACTAAGAACGGATACCTCGAGCGTTATTTCTGTCAAGCATGGTTCAGGAACGACAGGCCAGCTGATGGAGGCAGTGAGTCATATTTTTAAAGAAGTGAGTAGTTTTTTAGAAAGAATGGATACGGATGCGCAGTTTCCTCGAGATCCAAGTTCTAAATATGCATTTAGAGATATGTTACCAAGGCATCACCAGCAGTCAATAACAGATACCATGATTTATTCTCATATACAAGCTGGCAAGTATTTTATTAGTAGCGTTGTGCAAGAACAAAAAAATAAATTATCTTATCTTGTCGCTCCAGAGCAAAGCATGGTTGTGTCGGTGTTGACTTGGGCAAAGGATTCATTGATTAATTTAATTGCAAAGCAAGATATTTCTCAAGCAAAACGCACTGATTGTGAAAGACTGCTTAAATCTTTGAATTTCAGATTGTCAGAGAATAAAGATCTCCAGGATGCTAATTTTTTAGATGCCATTTTGACTAATTTCAGAGCTGGGCGAGAGCTTGTTCCACTTAGGGCTGCCGTTAAACCTCAGACCTGGGACGGTGTTTTATTAAATCTTCATGATAGAGTTCATGATACGGCATCCCACAAAGTTAGGCAGGCACACGCACCAGATTGTCGATTTTCTAAATAGGTAACGTATTCATGCGGCTTTTTTCACCTCAAAAAATTGGTTGGCTTGCAGGCCACATTGCAAAGTCATTGAGGGCAACTCTTCGGATTAAAAGAGTTCGCCATCCTGATTTTGATCCAAAAAAACCATGCATTTATGCTTTCTGGCACGGTGATCTGTTTGTGCCTATTATGGCCGTTCGCGTTTTATTTGATCACAAAGTTGCAGGTTTCGTGAGCACATCTAAAGATGGTGATATTTTAGCAAGTCTTTTAGATGGTTTTGGTTACGAAGTTGTTCGAGGCTCAACATCCCATCGAGCCATTGGTGGCATGGTGAAACTCGTTCGGTGTGCTAGGCAAGGATATTCTTTAGGGATCTCTCCAGATGGTCCACGAGGGCCTCGCCACGAGGTGCGAGAAGGTCTTATGTTTTTAGCGAAAAAGACTAATTTACCAATCATCCCTGTGGGGGTTCATGTGGATCGGTTTTGGCAATTTCATAAAGCATGGGACAAATTTAAGCTCCCTAAACCTTTTTCAAGAGCAGTCGTATACTTTGATAAGCCTATTTACGTGACTGATGATGAAGCCCATGATGCTCTTGTCTTAAAAGATAAAATTGGTAATGCTATGGATTCAGCGAAACGATGGTTTGATGGAGATGCTGAGACTTTAAGTGTGATTAAAGAGATTGACTTGAAGTCTCTGATAAGGGCAACCAGTACATCCTAAGGCTGTAGCAAATCTTTCAATAATTCTTTGGCATAGGATGTATATATTAAAGTATAAGTCTTCGGGTTAGAGAATGACCATGAGATTGAGTTATTTCTGACAGTTCTCACAATAAAAAGTCGAGCGTTGGCTCTGAGTTATTTTGGCAATAGGCTCATGGCATTGCTGACAAGGCTCTTGAAACTTGCCGTAGACTTTAAGTTTTTGTTGAAAGAAGCCTAATTTTCCTTCACCATGCTGAAAATCTTTGAGAGTTGTCCCGCCCGACTGAATAGCAAGCTTAAGAATACTCTTAATGCAACTGACAAGGCGCTTACAATCCTCTAAAGACAAAGCATTCGCTTGGGTAAGCGGGCTTATTTTAGACTTAAACAAAGCTTCACAAGCATAAATGTTGCCAACCCCTACCACAACTTTGTTATCCATGATGGCTGTTTTAATCGCGATTTGGCGTTTTTGAAGTTTTTGATAAAGTGCTTTTGCATGAAAATCTGGCTCTAATGGCTCTGGTCCTAAATGCTGCAGTTTACTATAGTCTTGCCAAGGGTTCGGTGTATACAAAACGGCGCCAAAGCGTCTTGGATCATTGAGTCTTAACCAATGTTTCCCTATTCTAAATCCAACATGGTCGTGCTTAAGCCATTCGCATGAGCTATCGACAACTTTGATATGACCAGACATGCCAAGATGCACAATAAATGCAGCCTGTTTTAACTCAAAAATAAGATATTTGGCACGTCGCTTGATATCTATGATAGTTTGATCTTCGAGTTTGATGTGCAGATCATCATCAATAGGCCAGCGCATATTGGGATTATTCACTACAACTTCTTGTATTTTCTTATTTTTCACAAAGGGCAGTAGCCCTAAGCGAGTGGTTTCAACTTCAGGTAACTCAGGCATGAGACAGAGCCCTTTGAATAGCTTTATAGCCAATATCATCTCTAAAAAATGATCCAGGGATTTGTACTTTCTTCACCCATTGATAAGCTTGCTCTTGGGCGCTAACAATGGTGCTAGCTCTAGCGCAGACACAAAGAATTCGGCCGCCATGTGTCACCATTTGACCTTCTTGATGTTGAACGCCGGCATGAAATATTTTTTGATTGCTTGTACCTGGGAGATCATTTAAACCAGAGATGAGATCGCCTGTTCGAACATTGGCTGGATAACCATGAGCAGCCATCACCACGCCAAGGGCTGATCCTTGATACCAAGATAACTGTGATTCAGCTAACCGTTGATTCAGACAATCATCAATCAATGTGATGAGATCGCTTTCTAAACGCATCAGCAAAACTTGGGCTTCAGGATCACCAAGTCTACAGTTGAACTCCAGTACTTTAGGGCCAGCAGATGTGATCATCAGTCCAATATAGAGAAAGCCATTGTAAGAAATACCTTCTTGTTTTAAGCCGCTTAGAGTTGGCTCAACGATGATGTTTATAATTTCTTGATGAAGGGCTTTATCTACGACAGGTGCTGGTGAATAAGCGCCCATACCACCCGTATTCGGGCCTTGATCATGGTTATCACGTGCCTTGTGATCTTGTGAGGTATCAAAAGGAGCAAAATTTTCTCCATCTGTGAGTATGATGTAGCTCGCTTCTTCTCCCATCATAAATTCTTCAATGACGACTTTAGAAGATGCCTCCTGATATAAACGATCATTAAGCATCATATCTAATGTTTCGATAGCTTGATCTTGGTTTTGAGCAATCACCACGCCTTTACCTGCACACAATCCATCAGCTTTAATCACAACAGGATAAGTTTGTGTCTCAAGATAGGTTTTAGCTTCTTCAAAATCATCAAATGTTTGAGCGAGTGCTGTAGGAATATGGTTCTTTATTAAAAATTCTTTCGCAAAACTTTTTGAGCTTTCTAGTTGTGCTGCTTTTTGACTTGGAGCAAAACAGCTTAACCCTTGTTTTTCAAAAGCGTCCTTAATGCCAGCAGCTAAGGGGGCTTCAGGGCCAACAATGGTTAAATCAATGCTGTTGTTTTTTGCAAATTGAATGAGAGCCTCAAAATCTAAGGGATCAATATCGATGTTCTCAGTTTTGGGTTCGCGAGCTGTACCAGCATTGCCTGGTGCCACATAGATGCTTTCGACCTTTTTACTTGCTTGGGCCTTCCAAGCTAAAGCATGCTCTCTTCCGCCAGAACCAATAATTAATAATTTCATAGAGCCTCTAATGTCTAAAATGACGAATGCCTGTAAAAACCATGGCGATGCCATAGTTGTTGCATGCTTGAATAACTTCTGTGTCTCGCATAGAGCCACCGGGTTGAATAATCGCTTTGACGCCCATCTGATAACAAAGCTCAATATTATCTTTAAAAGGGAAAAAGCCATCACTCGCAAGGGCACACCCTTTTAAGGATAAATCAGCTTGTTTCGCTTTGAGAGCTGCAATCTCAACACTAAAAACTCTAGACATTTGGCCAGCTCCAATCGCGATGGTTTGATTGTCTTTGGCCATCACAATGGCATTAGACTTAACCCATTTAGCCACTGACCAGGCAAACATGAGATCTTGCCATTGCTCTTCACTGGGCGCTACTTTCGTAACCACTTCGCAATCTTTAGTTTCGACATTGATCTCATCCCACGTTTGGGTTAGCAGGCCGCCACGGATCCGCTTAAAGTCAGGCATGATGTTGTGGTGATGGAGTTCATTTGATCCAGTTGAAAGCAGCCGGACATTGGGTTTGCGCTGCATGGTCTGGATAGCTTGTGTGGTGTAACCTGGCGCACAAATGGCTTCAACAAATTGGTTATTTAAAATAGCTTCGATGGTTAAGTGATCGACGGTTTTATTAAAAGCAATGATGCCACCAAAACTTGAGGTCGAGTCACAAGCAAAGGCCTTTTGATAAGCCTTTGTCAAATGATCGGCGCTAGCCACTGCGCAAGGATTAGCATGCTTGACGATAACACAACTAGGCTCTTTCAAAGGGTAACAGCACTCCATAGCGCAGCTAACATCAACGATATTATTGAAAGAAAGTGGTTTTCCCTGAATAAGCTCTGCTTGAGAAAGGATCGTTTGGTTATCAGTTTTTTCTTTATAAAAGGCAGAAGCTTGTTGCGGGTTTTCACCGTATCGAAGAGCTCTGTCTAATTCAAATTGACAATGCATATACTGGCTGTGTGCTTTCTTATCTTGGGGTGATTGATAGTGGCCAAGATGATCGGCAATGATGCCATCATAGCGAGCTGTATGAGCAAAAGCTTTAGCAGCGAGTTCAAGTCGGTATTCACTCGTGACACTGTTTTGATGTTCACACATGTTAGTCAAAATTTTATCATAATCATTGATGTCGACAACAACCGCTGTCCAATGATGGTTTTTTGCAGCGGCTCTTATTAAACTTGGACCACCAATATCTATGTTTTCAATCGCTTCTTCCAAGGAGCAGTGCTCTTTTTGGATGGTTTTCTCAAAAGGATATAAATTAATGACGATGAGATCAAAATTCAAAATACCATTTGCTTGCATGACGTCGCCATCGATATCTCGGCGCCCAAGGATACCACCAAATATTTTAGGATGTAACGTTTTAACTCGCCCGTCCATCATTTCAGGGAATTGAGTGTATTCACTTATCTCAATAGCTGGTATGTTGGCATGTCGTAGAGCCTGATAGGTGCCGCCTGTAGAGTAGATCTCGATGCCTCGAGAGGTTAAGGCTTGGGAGAAAGGGATGAGTCCTGTTTTATCTGAAACGCTGATGAGTGCTCGTTGGATAGCGGTAGGCATGCCTTTCTCCTTTTGGGTGAGACTCTTTTTTATAGATTATTTTCTTTAAGTTTCTTCCTCAAAGTGCCTCGGGCAAGTCCACACATGTCGCTGGCTAGACTTTGATTGCCTTTGGCTTTTTGCATGATCACTTTAAAGAATCCTTTTTCAACTTCACGCAAAACCATATTGTACAAATTTGAAGCAGGTTCGCCTTCTAAATGGTCAAAATAGTTTTCTAAGGTTCGGACCACAAACTCTGATAAAGGCAGAGTCTGATATTCTTCAAATGTTTTTTTTTCTTCTAAGACTTCAGACATGACTCATTAGCTCATCAAAAAATTCATTAATGGATTGTAATTGCTCTAGTGGTGTCAAGAGACGGTTAAAACTTTGTCTAAATTGCGCACCATTTTTTTGCCCTTTGCTGTACCATGAAACATGTTTTCGAGCAATCAGGACGCCACGCTCAGGGCCATAAAATTCGTAAAGCTCTTGGACATGATTGGTTAAAATAGCTCTGACCTGTGCCACCCCTGGTGGCGCTGGGATGATACCGGTTTTTAAGTACTCAATCATTTGAGAGAAGATCCAAGGGGTTCCTTGGGCTGCGCGGCCAATCATAATACCATCAGCGCCGGTTTGCTCTAGAACTTCTTTCGCTTTTTCAGGTGACTTGATGTCACCATTGGCGATAACAGGGATTGAAACACTTTCTTTAATGATTCTAATGGTATCGTATTCGGCCTCTCCTTTAAACATGCAATTGCGAGTTCTGCCGTGGACTGATAGTGCTTGGATGCCAGAATTCTCAGCAATTTTTGCAATCGTTAAACCATTTTTATTTTGCTTATCCCAGCCTGTCCGTATTTTTAAGGTGACAGGTACGTCAACAGCATTGACCACGCTTTCCAGAATTTCAGCGACTAAGGCTTCGTTGCGCATAAGGGCTGAACCAGAAGCGGTGTTACAGATTTTTTTAGCAGGACAACCCATATTGATGTCAATAAAATCAGCGCCTAGGTCAACATTCCCTTTGGCGGTTAAGGCCAGCATTTTGGGATCTGCGCCAACAATTTGGACAGAGCATGGGCGTGTTTCGCCATCATGATTGGCCCTGCGTTTGGTTTTATCCGAGCCATGTAGAAATGAATTAGCACCAACCATTTCTGTGACAGCAAGGCCTGCGCCCATTTTTTTGCATAGCATTCTAAAGGGTCTGTCTGTCACGCCAGCCATGGGCGCTAAAATGACAGGGTTTTCAATAAGATGTTTACCAAGTTTCATTGGCTTTAGTAGGGAGCTCATGATGCTAAATCTCTGCGATGTGCGTAAAGACAACACCAACCGTCGAGTACCTTGGGAGGCTCAAAAGTAAAGTGGGTTCGATAGTCATCCATGATTTGATCAATTTGGTCTTCTAATAGCCCAGATAGGATTAATTCCCCATTGGGTTTTAATAAGGAAATAAAAGTGTTTTTAAGGGTCAAAATTGGGCCAGCAAGAATGTTGGCTATTAAAGTATCTGCCTTAATCTCTTGAATGATGGGATCATTTGGCAAGTGGGTTGACAGGATCTCAGATGAAATATTGTTTTTTAACGAGTTCTCTTGCGTGGCCTGCAAAGCTTGCTCACAATGATCAATAGCAAAGACTCTTTGGGCGCCCAAAAGAGCTGTTGCAACCCCTAAAATCCCTGAGCCACATCCAAAATCAATAATCATTTTTTTGTTGAGAGAGGCTGTAGAAATCCAGTCAAGGCAAAGATGCGTGGTGGCGTGTGTGCCTGTACCAAAAGCCATGCCGGGATCTAAGTGCATGCAAATAGCTTGCTCACTTTCAGGCGGTGTTTCCCAGCTAGGGCAAACCCACAGGTTTCCATATTGTTGTACGGGAAATTTAGATTGGACAAAGGTTATCCAATTTTTATCTTCAAGCGATTTTGCGCTAATTTGAGTTCTAGGGAATTCTTTGAGAAGCTGCGCTTTGATGGTTTCAATGGCGCAGTTTTCTTCCATGAGCCCTACCAGAATAGAATCTTCCCAGACGATCGGTTCACTTAAGGGAGGCGGCTCAAAAATAGGCTCATCCTTAGCGTCGTAGCAGGTGACAGCTAGAGCGCCTAAGCGCTCTAGTAATTCTGTACCATGGGAGACTTGATTGGATTTTAATTCAAAGGCAACTTCTAACCAACTCATATTAGCTCATTTTCTGCTCAAGGTAATGGATGTTCGTGCCACCCGCGATGAAGTTTGCATCACGAATGAGTTCTTGGTGTAAAGGGATATTGGTTTTAATGCCATCAATGACAATTTCATCTAAAGCATTTTTCATACGTGCGATGGCTTCTGCTCGGGTCGCGCCAAAACTAATGAGTTTTCCTATTAAGGAATCATAGGTTGGAGGTACTTTGTATGAATTATAAATATGAGTGTCAAAACGAATGCCCGGGCCACCAGGCGCATGGACCCAAGTTATGGTGCCAGGGCAAGGCATAAAGGTTTTAGGATCTTCTGCATTGATCCGACATTCAATGGCATGGCCTTTGATTTGAATATCTTCCTGTTTAAAGGATAAAGGTAAATTGGATGCTATACGCAACTGCTCTTTGACGAGATCAACACCGGTGATCATTTCAGTGACAGGGTGTTCGACTTGAATGCGTGTATTCATTTCAATGAAATAGAAAGCTCCCTTTTCATAGAGAAACTCAAAAGTACCGGCACCGCGATATCCAATCGTAAGACAAGCTTGAACACAGCACTCACCAATGTCAGCGCGCTCTTTGTCAGTGATGCCAGGCGCTGTGGCTTCTTCTAGAATTTTTTGGTGGCGTCGTTGCATGGAGCAATCACGTTCCCCTAAGTGGATAGCTTGGCCTTGGCCATCAGCAAGGACTTGAACCTCAATATGACGAGGGGTTTCAAGAAATTTCTCCATGTAAACAACGGGATTTCCAAAAGCGGCGCCAGCTTCGCTTTTGGTGAGTGCGATGGCATTAAGCAAAGCAGCTTCAGAATGGACAACACGCATACCGCGCCCCCCACCCCCACCTGCAGCTTTAATGATCACAGGATACCCAATTTTTTTCGCTAGTCTTAAATTGGTTTCAGGTGAATCATCGAGTGGGCCATCAGAGCCAGGCACGCAAGGGATCCCTGCGGCTTTCATCGTTTTAATGGCGCTGACTTTGTCACCCATTAACCGAATGGTTTCAGGCTTGGGTCCAATAAAGATAAATCCGCTTTTTTCAACTCTTTCAGCAAAATCAGCATTTTCTGATAGAAAACCATAACCTGGATGAATGGCAACAGAGTCTGTGATTTCAGCAGCACTGATAATGGCAGGAATGTTAAGATAACTTTCGCTAGAGGGCGCAGGCCCAATACATATGGCTTCGTCTGCAAGCTGTACTGGTAAGAGATCTCTATCTATCGTTGAATGGACCGCAACGGTTTTGATACCAAGCTCTTTACAAGCTCGCAAGATGCGAAGGGCGATTTCACCACGATTAGCAATAACAACTTTCTCTAACATAATCAATCTTCTTTTATGATATACAAAGGTTGGCCAAATTCAACAGGTTGACCATTTTCAGAAAGAATAGCCACAATGGTGCCGGAAGCGTCAGATTCAATTTGATTCATCATCTTCATCGCTTCCACAATGCAAAGTGTGTCACCGACTTTGACAGAGTCTCCAATTTTAACAAAAGGTGCGGCTTCAGGTGAAGAAGCTTTATAAAGCGTGCCTACCATAGGAGAGCATACTTGATGCCCAGCAGGTAGATCTGCTTCTTGGCTTTCTTCTGTAAGATTTTTTGATGGTGTTGGAGAGGCATGCCCAAAATTGGTTGGTACCATATTTTGTATCGGCATATGCGTCATCGTTGTTTGTTCGAGTTTGCGAGAGATGCGAACAGACTCTTCACCTTCTTTGATCTCAATTTCTGAAACACCCGTTTCTTCAATGAGCTCAATTAATTTCTTAATTTTACGAATGTCCATGGCGTCCTACTTTTTTGTTAATTGGTGGGCCGCGAAGTCTAAAGCAAACAAATAACCTTGAGGACCAAGACCTGAGCATAATCCTACGGCTATGTCTGAGAAAAAGGAATGTTTTCTAAAAGTTTCGCGGGCGAATATGTTTGAAATATGCACTTCTACAAAAGGCGCATTGATTAGCAAGACGGCATCTCTTAAAGCAATACTCGTATGAGTTAAGGCGGCAGGGTTGATGATTAAAAAATCAAAGTGGCCTGCTGCTTGGTGTAGCTTTTCAATGATCTTACTTTCTTGGTTGCTTTGAAAGCATTCAAGTTCAACGCCTAAAGATATCGCTTTATTAGTCAATTCTTTGTTGATACTTTCTAAGGTCGTGTTACCATAAATGTTGGGTTCACGCTGCCCTAGCCGATCTAAATTTGGGCCATGAATTACTAATATTTTAGCCATAAAACTAACAAGTGTATATTTCTGATGCCTCATTTTGCCCAATTTGCAATTATTTGTCTACATTTATAAACAAATGACCACATTTTTGCGTCATTTAAGGTTTTTTTACTGTGGATTGAAGCTCAATGTTTTTAAACTAACTTTGGAATGCGCTTATGTCTTTCGAGTCATGTTGTTTGTTGCTAACGACTTTTTCAGAGGAATCGCAGGCAAAAGTCTGCGCTCAAAAGCTTTTAGAGAAGCGGTGGGTTGCTTGCGCTAATATTTTACCTAAGATGACATCCTTGTATGTTTGGCAAGGGAAGATTGAAGAGTCAGAAGAGGTTCAGCTTGTTCTAAAAACGACTAAAAAGAAAGTGGACGACATCAAAGCATGGATCCATGAAAATCATAGCTATGATTTGCCTGAGGTGATTGTCGTACCAATGATTGATGGTGAGCAAACCTATTTGAGCTGGATTGTAGACTCAGTGAAAGATTAATCTTTTTGAACTTTAGCCGCACAAATTTGATTACGACCGGCATGCTTAGCGGTGTATAAGGCCCTGTCAGCAGCCTGAACTAGACTATCCACCGAATTTGTTTCAGGCGTCAGGCTTGCAACACCACCACTTAGAGTCACACTAAAGGTTTTGCCGTCATCAGACGTGAAGACTATTTGCTTAAATAGTTCTCGAATATCGTTGAGTAAAGGTAGAATATTATTGGCATCTGAGTGAGGCAAAATAGCAGCAAACTCTTCTCCGCCATATCGCCCTACGCTATCACTTTTCCTAAATCTTTGTTTAAATAATCTTGCGATATTTTTAATGACTCTATCACCTGTGGGGTGGCCGTATCGATCATTGATTTGCTTAAAATGATCGATATCTAGCATCACAAAACTAAGCGACGTTTTGTCTCGCTGGGCTCTGGCGATTTCTAAGTCCAACTGCTCTAGAACGCGAGTGTGATTAAGAAGACCTGTGAGACTATCTTGAATCATTTCCGAGCGAAGATCTCGCGAGCGCTCGATCCGTGAGGAGATAGAGGCAATCAAGTGATTTTTTTCAATGGGTTTGGTTAGAAAGTCATCGCCGCCTAGTCTTAGGGCATCTAATTGCTTGGTTAGATCAGATTCGGAAGATAGAAAAACAATAGGAATACCAACATAATTTTCCTGTTGGCGAATGACGGCCGCAAGCTCAACGCCGGTGCATTGAGGCATATATAAATCCATGAGTATGAGCTCAGGTTGAAAAGTTTGTAATTGGTTATTGAGCTGGAGCGGATTAGTGATTGAATCAACAATCATCCCAGCTTCTTCAAGTTGGTTGACGATGATGCTCGCTTGAATTTTAGAGTCCTCGACCATCATGACGCGATACGGGATAGATTCACCGAGTGGCACAACAACATCATCCATTTTTTCTAAT
>CAYGPI010000081.1:0-11476 GCA_964351745.1 uncultured Francisellaceae bacterium | reverse complement strand
ATCACGATAAGGGTTGTCAGCTGTGATCCAATTTAAAACGCTTGTTAAGAAAGTAAAAAAAGGTGATTGGCTACCCTTTAAAAAGCCTCTAGACGACAATGACGTGATCAATCCGTCTGAAATAACCAAAGATGACGCTACTTGGCTTAAGGAAATCTTTGAAGATAGCTCTAGCGAAGAAGATTTAAGCTCTGAGCAAGTTTTATTTAAAGAAGCACCTATCGTGTGGCTTCGTTCATGGCTCTGGCCTCATACAAGCAGTTCAGACAATGATGCATCTGGCCTCTCGTTCACAGAAGAAGATTTAATAGAGGCCAAAGAACTTGACATGGATATTCTAAATGACTTATGCAAAGAAAATCTAAGTAAGCCGAGTGTGTCTAAAAATAAATAATTTTATTCTTTAAATTAAAAAACACTCATACCATATCAATACAGTTTCTTCTCAGGCCTTCATCTAATACCGGCATGGGTTTTGAGGCATGACGTCACCTTCAACTAGTCTAGAGCTTAACGCGTTAGATTGCGCAACGACAACTGGCTGACCACCACCTTGATAGCTCGGAAGAAATTGTTGACTTGCTTGCCTCGAAAGAACTAATCGATCAAATTTCTCTTTATTCGCAGGAAGCAACGCCTCTAAGCGGCGAGCTAAAACTCGCTTTGCTGCATCTTGTGGTGGTGTAACCAACATGTCACAAAATAAATTTAGGACACGTGCACTAGCATCAACATGACTCTGTGTTTTGAGAGCAACCAAGTAGTGAGGCAAGAGCATGACACTAAGCATAGACTCTGGTGAATGACCATAAGAGCAACCTTTATCAAACTCTTCGATCTTGAAGAGGTGCATCATGAATTTATCATTCACACAAAGATCTCTTAACATAGGATGGCGAATGAAAGGACATGCTCTGCTAAGCATAGAATTGATGCAATCTAACTGAGCGCTGTAGCTATTATTTTCCAAAATATAAGGCAAGACCTTCATGTAAGAAGCGTAAGGAAGTCTATGGCACTTCTCCAAAGTATAAGCGATACTCTCTAGCTCATCCACCTCCAACATCCTATTTTGGCTCAATGCCGTATGAAGCACTCTCAACGCATAGATTGGCTCATTAACCTTGTCATTAAAATCCTCCATAACTTTCATTTTTAGTCGATCTATTTTACCCCAACCCCCACATGGATCAATGATTTGCCCCTGAGTATTGACAAGTAGACTACTAGCTAAGCAAGGTTGATCTTTTGAAAAGGCTTGTATATCAAGCGTTGGCATAATTGTGACGACACAGTTTCTGTCTGTATTCATCCACTCTTGTGGACCGCAAGGTTGAAAACCTTTTAAATTTAAAGCTAAAGCAATACGCTGACTGTCTCCACAGACAATTATATTAAACTTAAAAAAACCATGCTCACCTGGAAAAATTAAATTCAGCATGTTTCCAAAAAGAAACACACGAGCTTGATTATCTTCAATACTCGACATAAGATCTAAAAGATCAAAGCCTGAACAAGTTACAATTCTCTCTTTCAAATCAGATTGTTTAAGGCTAAGAGGCGCTGCACGAACAAGGTATCGCGCCTCGTCTTGACCAATTTTTTCTAGACTAGAAACATCAAAAGGACTCGACAAAGCCTGTTCAGATTGATGTTGATCTTGCTCTCGGGTGGCGTTGGCCTGCTGGCCTTGCAGAACTAACTGCTCAAACCTATAAGCTCTTTGTTGAGCTGCTCTAACCTGCACATGCAGCTCTCTATTTTCGGCATAGGTTCTACCATGGATCTTCGCACGCCGAGTGATGTCTTGCTCCATCTGTTCATGCTCTTGTACAAGTGCACTATTATGCGCTTGCAATTTCATATTAGTTTCACTCAGTAACCTGAGTCCCTCTTCTGAGGCAGCAGAAACCCGGTGTGATAAAACAGCTAACTGTGATGACATATTAGATAATAAAAGTTCTCGATCATAACGCTCTCTTAAAAGATAGGCTGTCCTTCCCTCAAGGTCTGCGATTTCTTGCTTACTTAAGGTGGCCCTTAAAGCTTCTTTCTCACTAAAGTCCTTAACCATGCTGTGAAGCTGAGAATCCTTTTGTCGATGAGCTTGCTCAAGGATTGCGACTCGCTGCTGCCAATGACTATTTTCAACCTGGGCCTGCTCTAGCTCAGCTTTTAATCTTGTGATTGTTACCGAATCATTTACAGATTGCTCTTCCAGTTGCGCCTGTAATTGCTCAATTTTATCATGGCTTACTTGAGCTTGCTCTTTTGCCTGCAACCTCATCTGATCAAGCTTCGTTTGACTCTCTTCACGCTGCTCTTGTAACTGCCTATGCAATTGCTCAACTTCCCTCTCTTTATCTTTAGTCAGCTTCTCAGTTTTACCTATTTCTAACTTGGTAGAGGTCATCGCCGCTTTCAACTTTACAAGGCGCTCACTTTGAGCTCTTAGTTCTAAAGACTGGCTCTTTGCTTTTTCAGAAGTTGCTGTCAGAGTGCGCACTTGAGCTTTTAATGATTTTATCAAAGTGGATGATTTTTGAGCGGCCCCTTCTAGCTCAAGAACAGTGGTAGCCAGCTTTGATCTTTGTTCGTGAAGATCTTCAAGCTCAACTTCGTGTTGACGTTTTAACTTTAGGATGGCCTTATGTTGTTCTTGTGCAAGTTCATTGATGTGATCTTGATATGATTGAATTGGATCCGCCTCTTGAGTTTCTGGCGTCAATGTTTTAGGTAATGATTCACTGCGATTTGGTGGTCTAGGGGCTTGGCTGATGGTCACAGCTTCCATCTGCTGAGTGAGACTCTCAACCTCATTAGTCTTGCTCACACTGTCTGCTTCTGTATTTGGTCTTAGAATATGTGGAACCGCTAAATTTATGAATGTATCCAGATCTTCATGAATCATCGTGCCAATCAATGTTTCTGTCGATGTAAACTTCTTCAAAGCTTGAGCCGCTCGAACGGCTGCCCTGGTTCTTTCCACCACGCCAAAATTTTCCCAAATGGCGACTTGAATCAAAGTACTGCAAGCTTTGACAATATCTTTTTGTGTGCTATCAGGCACAGATTTTCCCTTGGCTAAAAGAGGAAGAGTTGCTTCAAGCTTACTTTCGTCTGGTAGTCTCGGAGTGTATTCTGCGATCGAATTATTTAACTGTGCAAGTAAAAGGGATTCTTCTTTTGATTCATGACTAGATTCTAAATCATGAAGTTTACGGTTAAGAGCAGATGATAAACGCTCAAAATTCTCAACAAAAGGAAAACCTTCATCATTCTTCTTCATCGACATGAGAAATGATTTCAAGAGCACACATTCATCTCGATATGTTTTAAGGACATTCACACCTAAACTATAAGAGCCAAGCGCTACTAACTCAAATTCATAGTATGAAACCATAGAAACCAAACACTGCTCTAAGTCTGGCCATAGCTGCTCCATTTGCAAAGTAGTGAATTGTCCTAAGCGAATAATCTGTAACATCGCAGTAAAATGCTCAATGATTTCAGAGCTATATATAAGACATTGCCTGTGTGACCCAGTCAATTTGCGCGCTTTCAAGCCATCTTGCAAGACGACATTAAGTTGATGAAGGCCTGGTACCATCATCGACACCAAAGCTTGGGAAACATCGCTTAAATCAGTCTTTTGAATCAAAACAGCATGGTGAAGCACTGATGTAATCATTCTAGTTCGCGACATCGCAGGAGATAATGTTTGCAGGGCATGCTCAGAATCTAGTGAGTCTATGGGGTAGCACTGTTCAAAATACTTAGACAGTAAACCCAATGCAAGCAGAACGATTCTTAAAGCCATGGGATCACTCAAGAGCTTTTCATGCTTAGAGATACACAGATTCTTTACCCTATTATGAGGATAATGAAATGAGACATTAAAAAGAGTTTTCAAAAATGATGAGATATCAACAGCATCTAAGTCAATTTTTTCTCTAACGGCATGCGTTAATACTTGAGAAATCAGCTCACAGCACTCAAGCACATTTTTTTTAAAATCAAAGTCTGAATCTTCTCCAAGCTTAACTTGAAATCCCATAAAATCAAGCTGCATGGCAGATCTAAAGTTGGATGCAGTTTTCTTAGAGTCAAATTGTAACATGTGATCTCGCCTTTTAAATTTTAATTAAGCGGATAATACTAATGAATTCACGTAATTACTAATTTTAACGCCCTAATCAATCTATCTAACCCATACAATTATCTGTCTGTCCTAAAGATATCTAAAGATCTGGGTTAAAACCTAATCATGATAGCTGCTTGATTATCATAGAATGGCGCGCTAAATTAAGATAAATCAAAAAGAAATCATAAGTTTGAAGCCCTAAGGTATCATGTGAACGAATCACCCTGCCCTACTAGCAACAAACCTTTATTAGTTGCAAAACTAAATCATATCATTAAAGAGCTATGTACTTTAACAATCAGTAAAAATAACCCTACGGCCTCTAATAGCACTTTGATTGCCCATGATCCTCATAACCCAATGACTCAGAAATTCAATATTATCTTCTTAGATGTAGATGGTGTGATCTTTAGTGGACAAGACTTTAAAGCCTATGAAACAGCCATAAGAAAAGTTAACCTTGAGTCTCTCAAAGCAGACCATGAAGCCCAAAGCATACTTGAGGACCAGTATCATAGTAGTATTTATGAAATTGCTCAAATCCTATCTTTTAATTCGCAATCAATAAAAATGATACAAGAGCTCTGTGAGCAGACCGCCGCTAAAATTGTTTTGTCCTCAAACTGGAGAAGAAATCCACATCAAACAGACAAGCCACGACCACTCAACATACTTAAAAGGTTGTTTGACATTTGCGGCCTTGGCCCGTTAATCATTGATCACACACCAACGCAATACGAACACCGTGCACGAAACATTGAATCTTGGTTGATCGAAAATCACTATCGGGTCAATAAATGGGTCGCGATAGACGACGATCACTCTGATTTTTCCTTAAGAATGCCCAATCCGTTTGTACCTTGTGATTATCAAACGGGGTTCACCTCTCTTCAAATGAATTTAGTCCGTGATAAGCTCAGTTCGCTAAGAAAAGTAAATCAAACCGAAACGTTTAAATCATGGTTACATTTTAAAAAACCTACCCATCATAACTATATGCACTTTGACTTAAGGAAAACAGGACTGATCTGCAGAGCTTTAGGAATAGCTAGACTTTCTTTGCTTGAAGAAATAGCAGGGTTGTTTGCTAATCCTCTATTCTCATGTCGCATGCTTAAATTTGAGTACTTAGCTCAAGAGCCATGCGATCTCATAAACATGGTCATCAAGATAATAATAAGCTCCAACATTAAAATGCTAGGTTTAAGCCACAATCGTATCCATGACATCACACCTATTCTAAGAGCCATCTGCATGCCATCATCCGCAGTTGAGCAACTATGTATTGAGGATAACCCACTCCATAAGGATAGTGTTCTTGCCATCGCTAACTTTCTATGGCAACGTAAACAACCCTTCGTATTAAGAATGAATAGGCAGCACGATCTTCCAGGCACAGCGTATGAATCAATTATATCTGCAGCACGCCAGAATCCTATGGTTAGAGTCTATATAGACGATCAATACCTTGACAAAGCTCAAGTTCAAGACGTAGCACCAGCCAAGTCATCAACAACGACAACAAAGTCATCTTGGTAATAGACTCATAAAAATCTAAAACTATCTTTTAACCCAAGTCGTCAAATAGAACCCTGCCTCTAATGAAAGATTAGATTCAAGCAAGAAACAAGGCGATATCATTGAGTCGATCTTCTCAAAAGTTCTCAACGAAAACTGACCGTTGATAGCTGCAAGACAACGATTGATGTCTTCATGAGTATCAAACGATTTGTCTTGAAATTGACTATACAAACAGAAGCGACCTTCGGCATGAAGCGTCTTTGAAAGGCTGATGACAATAGACTGGAGATCAGATTCTATGATCTGGTCGAATAAACTCTCAACAATGACAAGATCATAAGTCATGGTCAACGATCCAAAAACATGACCAATTGGTTCATAGGTTTTGATAGGCTCTAAAGGCACCATCGAGTCTTTCACTAAGTCCAACATATCATCATGATAGGGCACTGGAACTATGATCTGCCACAGGTCATACTTCAACTCTTTAGCCAGCTCTATCGTTGTATATGGCAAGTTAGTGCCAATGTTTAAGATCTTGAAACTAGGCTTAGTGAGCACCTTAAGAGCATCTATTAATGGATCCATATTTGCATTCATTAGGTTTTTCGGCACAGCTTGGATCATCTGCTTAGGGTAACTTAAATCAAGCTCAGCCATGAGCTGTTTAAACTCCGCCTTCGACTTATCTTTAAACCGAGGATTATGCTCTTTTTGCTTACCAATCGTTGACGAGGTGAGTCCTTTGTAGTCATGAGCAGGATAAACTGTGGTTTCTAGTGGCAAGGTAAACAATCTTTCTAAGACTGAATCATACAATACTTGCGCATCCCCTCCTTGAAAATCACAACGCCCGCAGCCATTAATTAATAAAGCGTCTCCTGTAAAAATCATACTACCGCATAAATAGCTCATATGATGGCTTGTGTGACCTGGTGTGTGAATAGCTTCTAGCGTCAAGCAACCTACAGATAATTTTTGACCATGCTTGATCTCAACATCAGCATATAAGGCGCCACATTGCTCAGGGACAACTTTCTTGCAAGCAAAAGTTTCCATCAATAAGTGCGCACTTGTCACATGATCGGCATGAATATGAGTCTCAATACAATACTTTAAATCTAATCCTAGTGACTTTATAAGTGAGATATCTCGATAAGCTTGTTCATAAACTGGATCGATGATAATGGCATGGCCTAAAGATAGATCGGCCAAAAGATAAGTATACGTTGACGATTGCTCATCAAATAATTGTTTAAAGTATAAATTTTGAGACATAACATCACACTCTTCATTGTCAATGATCGACCAAGTATCTTATATAGTGTCACTTGATTGCTTTCTTTTTCTTTTATGTCGGGATGGTTTATTATTTTCTTGCCTGGCATGTGGTTCATATGTAAAATCTCGACCATTTTTCACTTGATGGCGTATATATAAGGGTAAAACACGCTTAGCTTTGGCAAGTATATAAGGGCTAGGAGACAATGCATAAGCCTTATACTCATCAATCGAGGCGAGTGCATCATACATCAAAAAGGGCTTATATATTCGAAAGGCATGCTGAGCAGCTAAACTTGGAAAATGTTCCTTTTGAAGTCTATCATATAGCAAAGCTAGAAGAAGTCCCTTTAAGCTTTCATAAGTACAGTTTCCTGAGTACTGAGATGGTAATCGAAGATAGCCTACTTGTTTCAACTGACACAAATCGGGCAACTGGACAAAGTGGTTTGTTGTGCTTGCATATTGCAGATTATCTAGCTCGCTATGCAATCTGTCAAGTTGCTCAGATGATACTTTAAAAATTTTAACACCTGGTTTCTTACCAGATAAATAACCCATATTTATCTGATAATAATAGCCCTCTGTTGAATGATATCCAGTGACCGTATGCTCATCCATGAGTGAAAAAATATAGGGATGATTTTTTTTATCATACTTAGAATAACGATAACTCATTACTTTTGGAAGAGGCATCTCGAGTATCTCTTGAATCGCTTGATTTAAAATATCACTATGCGGACCTTTGTATTGAAGTTGAAAAAGCAGTATGGCTTTTTTAAATTGAATCAAAGAATATATATCTTGATTAGCTTCTAAATCTAAACTGTTTTCTTTTGAGTATTTTTGTGTCAACCCCAACTCTGAGTACGTTCGGCCTTGCCACCCTTTAATCAATGAACCAACAAGAGAGAGTCGGTGAGAAAGAGCCTTTGTAAAGATTTTGTTAAAAACAATATGATAGAGCTTTTCATAGCTTGTTAGAGCATTCCATGGTTTATCTACATACTGAGAAGGCTCTAATCTTGTAAACAAATCTAAAGATTGGATACTTGCAATTGTTGCCGGATTAAATTGATGGCTATAATACATTAATAGTCCATTCGGGATTAGATCTACATGTGCAAGAAAATCCTGAAAAGCAATTCGATCACATGCAAAAAGTGCCATGTCAAAAACGCCCTTAAGATTTTGGGCATAGGCAAAAAATGAATGCTTATGTAAGACTGAAAAAAATGCTTTGCGTCTTGAAAGGATCTGCTTGCCCGTGGCTTTTAATAGCAACTCAATCACCTCAAGCATGTCATCATGAGAGTAATCGGTCGCTTTTAAATAAGGTTTATTTTTCAAAACATAGAGAACGACTTCGAGTAACTTTTCTTGAATATGTGGCTTTCGGGCTCTAAGAGTATCGATTAGATGCTGATTTAGATTTGATCTAAAAACTATAGGACCGCTTGTATCGATGATAGACCAGCCAACCCTTGGTTTCATGAGAGCCATTTTATAAGAGAGCAATGCCGGGCCAGATTGACTCATAAACCTCTTATTGAAAGTAGATGATACGGCCCTAAAAACGAAAAAGTTTGAGGACTAGTAAATTTTTTGATGGTCTATATTTTAAGGTAATCTTGTTTATTTTTAAAGCTTCAAATACACAGATCCTTATTAAAGACCAACTTAATATAAGTCAACATGATGCCTATGAAGCAGGATTGTAGGGGGCAGTTTCATTCTATTATGTACAGAGGGTGGATGACTTTGCCATTTTAGCTACAAATAACCTGATGCAACTTGACAACAAAGAAACACAAGATGATTAGTTGTGAGATCAACATGCCAACGTTCTTGTTGGCTAGTTGACCTGAAAATTTGAGGAAACAGAGTTAGCAATGAAGCATTCTTTATGCGCTTTATCATGCATCAATTGGAGTTCGTCTTTGGTTGGATGCTTGTCCCCAGAGAATTCTATTTCTGGGCTTAGCAAAACATTGGTAATGCAGAGTTTGCCTTGATTATTCTTTTCTAGAATGCCTTTGGCTGAATCTCTATAAGAGACAACAGAAAAACCTTGCATTGAGGCAATGGCTAAAAAGGTAAGCATATGGCAGCTCGCAAAACTAGCTACAAAAGCTTCTTCAGGATCAACACATTCGGCCTTTCCTAGATAATCCACTGAAGCAGAGGCCCGGACAGATTCACCATTCTTGAAAGTCCAAGTATGCTCCCGATTATAAGCCTTATAATCAAAATCATCGCCTTCCAAAACCCAATTTAAATCAACAATATGCTCAGACATGTGATTACCTCTGTCAAAAATTTATTAGTCCATTAACTTCCATTCAAGCATGCACGACCTAACTTAAAGATAGCTTACTCATAGGGATTTATAAACAGAGGGAATACTAGTTTTATAATCAGGGCTATTTCAAATATCAAACATTACTGAGCTTCTTCAATCCAAATAGCTTGAATAGCTTCTAATATTTTTTCATTGGAGCGATTTGGTTCGTCTGAAAAGCCTTCTAGCTCGCAAACCCATCGGTGAAGATCAGTAAAACGAATTAAGGTTGGATCAGTATCAGGCTTTGAATCATAGAGCATTTCCGCAATGATTTGTACATCTGTCCATTTTAGATCCACAACTAACCTTCCTTAACTTGGTTTACTGAGTACTTTGGAATTTCTACGACTAAATCTTCATTAGCCATTTTAACTTGGCAACTAAGCCTTGATTCAGGCTCTAGCCCCCAAGCTTTATCTAACATATCCTCTTCTTGCTCTTCAGGAGGCTCTATCGAATCGTAACCTTCCCTTATAATCACGTGACAAGTCGTACAGGCACTAACCATACCACAAGCATGCTCAAGTTCAATATCATGCTCTAGAGCCTGTTCACACAAGGAGTCACCTACACTGAGCTCTATCGTTTTACCAAGCTTACACAGCTCTTCATGGGGCAAAAAAGTTACTTTTGGCATATTACATCATTCATCTGGTTTATTGATTTACCCTTGATCATATTTTTTAAAGTATTATCAAGACGATTTCGCATAAACTCATCCGTGAGTGACTCTAAGTGCTGTATTGCGCCAGCAATAGCTTGCTCATTATTCTGTTGTAGTGTTTCTTTCAAAGATGCCAAGCCAGTTTTAATTGACATCATATCCTTTTCGCTCAATAGCTTACTATCTTGCTTATAAGCCATATCAATCGCATCGTACAACTGCTGCCCATCTAAGCGCTTTTGCTCTAAGAGTCTCACTCTTACGTCTTCTCCTGCAGATGATAGCGCATCTTCAAGCATCAAAGTAATAGCCTCATCACTCAAACCATAGCTCGGCCTCACCTCAATTTGAGCAACAGCTTGTGTCGTTAATTCCTTTGCTGAAACATGCAAAAGGCCCTCTTCATTAATTTGAAAAGTCACTTCGATTTTTGCATATCCCTTTGGTAATTGAGGCAGATCTTTCAAGGTGAAGGTTGCCAGTGAGCGATTGTCTTTAGCAAGCTCTCTCTCCCCTTGTACAATGTGAAAAATCATGCCTGTCTGATTGTTTTCATACGTTGTAAAACTTTGCTTGGCAATCGATGGAATTGGTGTATTTCGCATCAATATTTTTTCAACAATCCCTCCCATCGTTTCAACACCTAAGGAAAGTGGGAGAACATCAATCAGTAAGGATTTTTTGTCGTGTAAGCCCAATAAACTAGCAGCATGTAACGCTGCCCCCTGAACAACAACTTGCTCAGGATCTAACGAACATAAGGGATTTTTTTTATATTTATCTTTTAGGCATGTCTGAATATAAGGATTTTTTGTAGAGCCACCAACAAGAATCAATTCATTTAAATCCTGGGCTTCAATACCTGCGTCTTTTAAAACATTTGAGGTAATGGATACCGTTCGTCTCACGATTGGATCAATTAACTGATTTAACTTCTCTTTTGTTAAATGAATCTCTTTGCCGAGCCAGTCTTTAGATAAACTCTCCTCACTAGACAAAGCTTCTTTGGCTTGCCTAGCCCATGTCAAAGCTTCGTATTGATCTTTAGGTTGACCATGCTGCTCAATGAGCCAATCAGCAATCAAAGCATCCATGTCATCGCCGCCAAGTTGAGTGTCGCCACCCGTGGCTAAAACGTGAAACACACCTTGTTCAATCTTAAGCACTGTGACATCAAAAGTACCGCCGCCAAGATCGTAGATTAAACATAAACCACTTGTCTTTTGTTCTAAACCATATGCAATAGCTGCGGCTGTAGGCTCGTTAATAAGCCTAAGGACTTCTATACCTGCTAATTGAGCTGCTTGTTTGGTTGCCGTTCGCTGTGCATCATCAAAATAAGCTGGGACTGTAATCACTGCGCCCTTTATCACACCAGATAATTGAGACATAGCCCGATCATAGAGTGATTTCAAGATGGCTGCTGAAACTTCAACTGGCGTTTTGCAGCCAGCCTCTGTTTCAATCGCTACCTGCCCATCTCTCTCTACGAAGGATTCATGCAAGTTAACTGTTGCGCCGT
>CAYGPI010000080.1:0-11485 GCA_964351745.1 uncultured Francisellaceae bacterium | reverse complement strand
GGCTTGGAATGCTTTCATTGCTGCGATTTGTGGTAATACAGTGGTTTGGAAACCTTCAGAGAAAACGCCTTTATGCTCGATTGCGGTTCAAAACATTTGTAATCAAGTGATGAAAGAGAATGGATTTACAGGCGTTTTTTCTCTTTTTATTCCAAAGCCAGAGAATAAAGCACTTGCTGAGCGTTTTGTTTTAGATAAAAGAGTGCCACTTATCTCGTTTACTGGATCGTGCGCGGTTGGCAAACAAGTTGGTGAAAAAGTGGCTAGCCGCATGGGTCGATCATTGTTAGAGCTAGGTGGCAATAACGCGATTATTGTCGATGAAAGTGCTGACTTGAATCTTGCGATCCCAGGTATTGTGTTTGGTGCCGTCGGGACGGCTGGCCAGCGTTGTACCACCACCAGAAGACTTTTTGTGCAAGAATCATTATTTGATGAGGTCACAACAAAGTTAAAGCACGCTTATAAGCAAGTGACGATAGGCGACCCATTAGATCCTAAACATTTAATGGGACCTTTAATCGATGAGACGTCTGTTGAGCGATATCTTCGATCGATTGAGCTGGCTTCTTCTCAAGGGGGAGAGATCCTTTTTGGAGGTAAGCGACTCAACCAAGATGGTTTTTTTGTGGAGCCAGCATTGATTCTTGCAGAGAATAGTTGGTCTGTTGTGCAAACAGAAACATTTTCACCTATTTTATATGTGATGCGTTTTAAAGATCTAGAAGATGCCATTACTCAACAGAACTCTGTTGTGCAAGGTTTGTCATCAGCATTGTTTACGAATGATTTACGACATGCTGAAGAATTCTTATCTGCCCATGGTAGTGATTGCGGTATAGCCAACATTAATATTGGGACAAGTGGCGCTGAGATTGGTGGCGCCTTTGGTGGTGAGAAAGAAACCGGTGGTGGCCGTGAGGCTGGATCTGATAGTTGGAAAGCTTATATGCGCAGACAAACCAATACCATCAATTGGGGACGCAAACTGCCATTAGCTCAAGGGATTGAATTTAATCTCAGTGCTAAATAGATCTTCATTTAGTATGAAAGGCTCAAGCTTCTTTGAGCCTTTTTGTTTTACAAATAGTTGTTTGGGTAACTATTTTTTTTGTAGCAAGCAGCTGATTTCTTTAACAAATATTGGTTATAATGATTGAGCTTAATGGATAAATTTATTTCGGAGATACATTGTGGAGAAAATTTGGTTAAAAAGTTACCAGGAAGGTGTCAGAGCTGAAATTGATCCCAATCAATATCCTTCTCTCAATGAATTTGCCGATGAGTGCATGCTTAAACATAGCTCTAAAGTTGCTTATTCCAATATGGGAAAGGAAATAACATATAAGCAATTAGATGACGCGAGTAAGGCTTTTGCAAATTATTTGGTGCATGACTTAAAATTGTTAAAAGGGGATAGGGTTGCAATCATGTCGCCCAACCTTTTGCAGTATCCCATTGCGATGTATGGGATCCATCGTGCAGGTATGATTGTCGTCAACTTAAATCCATTGTATACCGCAACGGAATTAGAGCATGTTTTAAGTGATAGTGAAACTCAAGCGATTGTTGTTTTAGAGAATTTTGCCTCAATTTTAGAAAAAGCTCTGCCTAAAACGAAAGTTAAACATATTATTACCTTCAAAATTGGTGACATGATTGGTGGTCTTAAAGGACAAATCATTAATCTTGTTGTGAAATACGTTAAAAAAATGGTCCCAAAGTTTAAGTTACCTACAGCTGTTTCCTTTAAAAAGGCTTTATCTTTAGGAGCAAAGCATCCATATTCTAAAGTTAGCTTAACGCATGATGATGTTGCTTTTCTGCAATATACAGGTGGTACAACAGGCGTTGCCAAAGGCACGATCTTAACTCATAGAAACATGGTGGCTAATGTCTTACAAGCCCTTGAGTGGATAAGACCATTCACAAGTCATAAATTAACAGGGGGAATCATAACTGCCCTGCCGTTGTATCATATTTTTTCATTGACTGCTAACTGCATCACTTTTCTAGCGATAGGGGTTCCAAATATCCTAATCACTAACCCGAGAGATATTCCTGGGTTTGTTAAGGAGCTTAAACGTCAACCTTTTCAGTTTATGACGGGTGTGAATACTTTATATAATGCTCTTTTAAGAAATGAAGAGTTTTGTAAACTAGATTTCTCACAATTTAACTTTGCCTTGGGTGGCGGGATGGCTGTTCAAAAGGCCGTGGCAGCTAGGTGGAAAAAAGTCACGGGCATTCATTTGCTTGAAGGTTATGGCTTAACTGAAACTTCACCATTAGTGACTTTGAATCCTGTTAACCAAACAGAGTTTAGTGGCAGTATTGGGTTACCAGTTTCTTCCACAGACGTCGTACTTAAAGATGAAAATAATCAAGAAGTAGCCCTTGGAGAGCGCGGTGAGTTATGCGTGAAAGGTCCTCAAGTGATGCGTGGTTACTGGCATGACGAAGAAAAAACAAAAGAAGCTTTTACTGAAGATGGTTGGTTGCGTACAGGTGATGTTGCCACCATGGATGAGAATGGCTTTATTCGAATTGTGGACAGAATCAAGGACATGATTTCAATTTCTGGTTTTAAAGTTTACCCGAACGAAGTCGAAGACGTGATTTCACAAGTTGAAGGTGTGGTTGAGGTCGCGGTTATCGGCGTCCCAGATGAAGAAAGTGGCGAGCGTGTTCGAGCCTATGTCGTTGTGACTAATAAAAAAGTGACCACAGAGAAATTAATTATTGATGCTTGTCGTGAGCATCTTACAAAATATAAAGTTCCTAAAGAAGTTGTTTTCAAAGATCAGTTACCAAAAACAAATGTTGGGAAAGTTTTGCGTCGAAACCTTCGTGAGAATGCAGAGCCTTTATCCTAATCTAGGTTGCTGAACTCATGGTTGACAATTATGATGTAGATAATTGTCAACCATCATTCACACGACTAAAAATCCATCAAACTAAGCAAAATCAATGATAACGTGTTGCTCAAGATATTGAAAAGTATCTTGTAGATTCAAAGCTGCAAAATCTCCAGGATTATCTAAATATAAGGCCATGGTCTCACCGTGGGTATTTAAGTCTAAATGCAGTGTTGCGTTTGTGCCAGACTGTTGAACGCCCGTGAATATATCATCTAATGTTAATTGCCCATCACCATTTTCATCTGTCACGCCAATAAATTTTAAAACGTTATTAGGGTTTTCAAATAAATCATGAATGACTAGTGTATTTGGTGTTGAGTTTAGATCAATGACGAAAGTATTATGACCTCCAGCACCAGACATAGTGATAGCCCCTTGAAGGCCCGTGGTTGATAAAACGTTATCGCCCAAATCACCTACTAAGGTATGAAATCCCTCACTATCAGCGACCGTGTTAATTTCAAACATGGCGGTATCTTTAGCTTGCGTGACGGAGTCTACAACCTGATAGTTAAAGGACTCATGGGCACTGTGCGTAAGTTTAGGAGGCAAATAGAAAAATTCACCCTCAGCATTAATTTGCATGATACCTTCAAGTGGTGTTGGAAATTTTATAAAGTCGCCATTTAGCGGCAGCGGAATTGATATAGCATTGTTATTAGGCAACGAACTTGCTTGAAGCATCTCTAAATGATTATCGATAATAAATTGAGATGCGTTGGGCACCTGAAAAATTAACTCGGTGACTTTAACGTTAGTTATGTTGATATGATCGTTGTCTAGAATATTCCCCTGGAGATATTCAGGTACTGTTTTTAACAGTTTCTGGTTAAGTTGTGCCAAGTCTTCGTCGACAGCAAAGACATTTTCTTGTGTTGATGCGACCGCTTGTAAAGCGGCCGCTATGCTTGGATTTAAGCCAAGACTTATAGCAAAAACGTCAATTTTATTAACAAAGCTATTGGGCACTTGGGCTTGGGGTGCGTCAATAAAAGTCTGCCATGGGCTCCAACTGGCAGGCCAATTCTGATTGTCTGTTGCTCCATGATCTGGGTTAGGTCGACCGTCGGAGAAAAAATATACTTTTGGTGCAAAATCGGCCAAATGAGGATCGATGATATCATTCTCAAGGATCAGCCTGGTGTGGTATAGGGCGTCGTTGTATTGTGTGCCACGCCCCATAGCTTCACCAGTGTTAGGATTTATCATACCAATGCTTAAACCATCATGTTGGTGGGCGCCTTGTTTCAAGACGTAGTCTTTTGCATCATTGATATCGGTCGTTGAATATACAAAGGCGCCTTGATTATTAGCATTTGAGCTAAACGGAATGATATGAATCATTAGGTTTTCAGCAGCATCATCATACAACTCTATAAAATCAACTAATTCATTTTTGGCTTTATCAAGCCGAGAGTCGTCGCCGGTTGCGATGCCAAAATTCATACTGCCAGAGATGTCAATGACAAAAGTGACGTTGTAATTTTTATTTTCGTTGAGCGCGGTCCAAAAGATATCATCGGTCGCAGAGATAGATATGTTTGGATCAGCTGGGAGCATGGACGTGCCTATTGGCTTTGCGAAAATGGGGACAATGCCTTGAGCATCATCTGAAATCTCAATTTGAAAATTTTCGCCAGGCTCAAGGGTGCTAGTAGGTAGTAATCTAACAATGAGTGAAACAGCAGTATCTCCCGCAGGGATATTGATGACACCAGAGAGAGAAGTTGGATCATGCGATACAAGCCCTGTTCCACCAAGGATCTCAACATCAGATGGATATTGAAATGCCACGCTTACCTGACCAGAGTGTGGATAGGGGATAGAGACAGTGAAGACACTGAGATCTTGAGTGTTCATTTGGGTATCATTAATGCTGACTATCGGCGTTGGCTCGACTTCAATGGTCAGAGGCGGAGGAAAAATCTCTGTTGGCGGGTTATTCGTATCAAAAATTTCAAATAAATTAATTGGGCTATGACTGTTTTCAGCTAAAATCCTTGAGAAGGACAGAGCTGAGATCTCTGAGCCAAATTCAATTGATCTTGGAATGCTAATGACTTCGCCAGCTTGACCATAGTCAATCAAAGTTGGTAGCTTAAACCCACCTCTAGCAGGTTTGAGATCAGGATCTTCATAATCGATTGATATGGGAGGCGCTGATGATTGTAGGGTTGAATAGGCGGTTTCAATTGGATCCGGGCCGGCATCAGCCATGGTGATAGGAGATTCTTCATCATCCAAATAATGTTGATTAGAAACTGAATCCGATGACTTGTCCATTTTGCTGTTAGTTGCCATACTCGTTCCTTTTAGTATCCATTAGTTTGATCTTGCAACACTAACGGTCATGAAGTCCACTTGCTTTTATGGTTTAATCGCTAAATTTGAGGGCAGAGATGCTTAAGACTAAGAAAGGTTGGTTTTTGGAAGGATAAGTGTGCTTCTTGACAGAAGCACACATCAAAAGGATTAAGCTTTTTCAGGTGCTTTTTCTTTAGATTCGGGATCTTCTTTCTTTTGAGCTTTAGGTTTAGGTGCTTTTGGGGCTTGTGTTGACTGGGTGGTTGCTTTTTTGAGATGCTCTGGGAGCGTCACATTAAGCTCTAAAACAGATTGATCGCCATGCTGCTCAAGCTGCACTTTGATAAGCTCGGGATCAATCTTGACATATTTACTAATGACTTCAAGGATTTCATTTTGTAAGTCTTTAATAAAGTCTTTGTTTTTACGAGTGCTTTCGTGAGAAACAATAATTTGTAATCTTTCTTTGGCCACTAAAGCAGCTGAGCGCTTAGGTGTTTTGAAAAAGTCTAGAAATTTCATGCAGGGCTCCTGAATAGCGAGAGTTTTTTCATGAGTTTACGCGTCCAGTTATTTCCTTCATCATCAGAGACTTCTTCTCCTAGAAGTTTAGAAATAGCTTTTCCGTAGGCGTTAGCGGCATCACTCGGCTCATCCAATGTCACAGGAACACCTCGGTTTGAGGAACTCAAGACTGCGGTGGATTCAGGAATAATACCTAACAGTGGTATGGATAAAATTTCAGTGATATCTTCAATGCCAAGCATTTCACCCCGTTTGACTCGTGCTGGTGCATAGCGCGTGACAAGCAAATGTTCTTTAATGGGTGATAGACCCTTTTCAGCACGGTGAGATTTGCTGGATAAAACACCAAGTATTCTATCAGAATCTCTAACGCTCGATACTTCAGGGTTTGTTACAATCACAGCTTCGTCAGCATAATACAAAGCCATTAAAGCACCTTTTTCAATCCCCGCAGGAGAGTCGCAAATAATGTATTCAAATTCTTTGCGAAGTTCGTTAAGAACTTTTTCAACACCTTCACGATTTAAGGCATCTTTATCTCGAGTTTGTGAAGCAGGGAGAATATATAAATTTTCTTGGCGTCTATCCTTAATTAAAGCTTGGGTAAGGTTTGCATCTCCGTTGATGACGTTAACAAAGTCATAAACGACTCGACGCTCACATCCCATCACAAGATCAAGGTTTCTTAAGCCAATATCAAAATCAATGACGGCGGTTTTATGCCCACGCGCGGCAATGCCGGCAGCTAAAGCTGCACTGGAGGTGGTTTTCCCTACACCACCTTTACCAGAGGTGACGACAATAACTTTAGATTTGGTCTCACTCAAGGCTCTATCCATCCAATTGTTGAGGTAACTAATTTGCGCTTACTTGTTATCAAGTGAGCAGCACCATTTACAGTATAATACGTTGTATTACTTTTTGTATGATCGTTATAAATCAGAAAAATGCAGTTTGCCTTCTATGAGCTGAATACGGGTTGATTGCTTCCAACCAGTTTCTTTTAAATCTTCGCTTATCTTATATTGGCCAGCGATAGAGACTAACTCAGCCTCTAAACTTTTGCAAAAAACCATCGCAGTTTGATCGCCTGTAATGCCCGCTAAAGCTCTGCCTCGTAAAGGGCCAAACACATAGATATTCCCATCTGCAAGTAATTCTGCGCCATGGCTTACAGGTGCTATCACTAATAGATCACCGCCCGGGGCATAAATTTGTTGTCCAGATCGAACTGGCTGTGTGATTAATTTGGTTGGTGAACCAACAATAACCTCTGGTTGAGCAACAAGATTATCAGTTTTCGTAGGTGGGTTAGATTTATCAGATGAGTTGACAGAAATGTTTTTCTCACGGGCATGCCTTGATTCAGGCATAATGGCTAAACCACTTGTAATAACATCTTCTTGATAGTCTTGATTGACCCCTCGAACACCAATAGGAATTAGTTTGTTCTCTCGAAGGATTGCTCCTATTTCTTTAAAATTAATTGGAGCATCTTGCTTAAGTTGGGAGCAATCCACAACGATAGGAGCGTAGTAAAAGAACTTAGGAGCGATATTGATTTTATCAATGAGAAGCGCTTTTAGTCCTTTGGGATCGGCTGAATATAAAACAATCGTTGTTAGGGTAAAGACACCACCTTTTAAAGCAAAGGCTTCTTTTGTTTTAGGTACTGCTTCGGCTGTAGTCATAAAGCTAAACTCTTATGATGTAATAGATATAATTATCCACAATTAGCCTGAAGGCTACCATGCCTAAATCATATCAGCAAGGTGTGGTTGGTTGCGGATTTGGGTGCTTTAACTGGCAAGTGAGTTAAATACTTACCAGTTAAATGATTATAAGGGATCTACTTCTATTTCGCTGATGATGGATGCGTATCCACTTTTCTAACAGGTTGAGGATGGCTTTTTATAATCGTTGCTTTCTTGTTTACAAAGCCATTTGTAAACTCTTCGTTACTAAAATCATCAACCGCTGTCACTTTTTTACATAACATTTCAGCATGAAGGAGAGCTGAGGCTTCTTCTGAAGAGATGATATTAGCTTTAACGGCGTCATTGATATTCGTTTCAAGGGGGCCTTCTTTGAGCTCATTATTTTTAACTGCTTCAAGAATACGTTTTCGAAGAGCAGAAACACCTAATGAAGCTTCAAAAGCTTGTTTGAGAACAGTGATTGGATCATCTTGGTTTTTTGAAATAAAAATACCTCTTGTTAAACGATCTCGTGCACTTGTTTCATGACTCAAAAGGCGAGAGATTTGTTTGTTAAGAATGTCTTTGGGTGGTTTAAAACCTCGGCCAAGTGGCATGGTTAAAACTCTAAGAGCATAGCCAGACCATTTGTTAGGGAGATTTCTAAATATACTATCCATGCTTAACCAATATTGGTTAAGACACCAAGCCATGGACCATTCAACAAATGGATAATCTTCTTCTGGTTTTCCATCATCTGCGTATTGTTTTAAAACTGCGCTTCCTAAATACATCATGGATAAACAGTCACCAAGCCTAGCCGACAAAGACTCTTTGAATTTTAGTTTTCCACCCAACATGATCATGCTAGCGTCTGCAACTAAGGCAAAAGCGGAGCTGGCACGTGAGATCTGTCGATAATATTTTGAATCAGGAGAATTGGTTGGACTGCTCGCCATTTTTGAGAAAGTGACAGCATGGAAAAAGGAACGAGCCATGTTAGAGAGCAAGTAACTGGTATGCTGACCAAAATGCTTTTCAAAAGCAGAGAAGTCGTCAGCTTTAACAGCCTCCATTTCGTTAAGGATATGTGGATGGCAGCGCACAGCGCCTTGTCCAAAAATGATCATGCATCGAGTTAATATGTTAGCGCCTTCAACGGTGATACCAATAGGAGCAGATTGATAGCCACGGGCAATATAATTATTGGGGCCTTGCATAATGGCTTTGCCACCATGAATATCTGTCATATCTAAAGCAATTTTTCTGCCAAACTCTGTCACATGATATTTAGCAATCGCGCCTGGTACAGAAGGCTTCTCACCATGATCTATGAAGTTAACAGTAAAACGGCTTGTTGCATTTGCAATGTAAGTGAAGGCTCCAATGCGAGCTAATGCTTCTTGAATGCCTTCAAAGGAAGATATGGTCGTATTAAACTGGCGTCTAATGGCGGTATAAGCCCCTGTTGCATAGGTTGCAACTCTTGCGGCGCCCGCACTTGTTGAAGGAAGAGATACGGCTCGTCCAACAGACAAACACTCAACAAGCATTTTCCAACCACAGCCTGCCATTGGAAGCCCGCCTATGATCCAATCAAGGGGGATAAAGACGTCCTTGCCTTGAGTTGGACCGTTTTGAAAAGGTGTATTGCTTGGTGAGTGCCTACGACCAATAGTAATCCCTTGAGTTTTAGTTGGTATTAAGGCGCAAGTGATGCCTATGTCTTTTTGCTCACCAATTAAATGATCTGGATCATAAAGTTTAAAAGCTAATCCTAAGAGTGTTGCAACTGGAGCTAGCGTAATATATCTCTTGTCCCAATTTAGTCGAATACCTATAACTTCTTTGCCTTCAAAGTTTCCTTTGCAAATAATACCAGTATCTGGAATTGAACCAGCATCAGAGCCAGCGTCTGGACCTGTTAAGGCAAAACATGGGATTTCTTCGCCTTTAGCCAAGCGAGGAAGGTAATAATTTTTTTGTTGCTCTGTACCATAGTGCATTAAAAGCTCTGAAGGGCCTAAGGAGTTTGGTACTGCAACCGTTGAAGATAATAAGATGCTTCTTCCTGATAGCCGAGCAACAATTTCAGCATGGGCATAAGCAGAGAACTCTTTACCGCCATACTGTTTAGGAATGATAAGAGCAAAGAAGCCATGCTTCTTTAAAAACTCCCAAACTTGTGGAGGTAGATCTTTTGCTTTTTCGCTACAGTCCCAATCATTAGTCATTTCACATACTTGTGCGAGAGGGCCTTCTAAAAATGTAAGCTCTTCACTAGTGAATTGCGGTGGGCTTACTTGGGTCATTTTTTTCCAGTTAGGATTCCCTGAAAATAATTCACCGTCCCAGCCAACAGTTCCAGAGTCAAGTGCTTCTTGCTCTGTTTTCGATATCGTCGGTATAGAGCTTTTGAATATCTTGAAAATAGGGCCAGTGATGTATTGCTTGCGCAAATCTGGCAAATTAAGAAGAGTCATTGCGCCACCTAGTATTAACCAGGTCGGTATCAGAATATACCAAGCAGCTGAACTAAGGAAAGTTGTTAGAACCAATCCTAAGGCAATAGCTGCGCTAGAGAACTGTAAATTTCTTTTATGGTAAGCGAGGGCGCCTAATCCAATTGCCCATAGAATAAACCAACCTAGGGTTTCCATTTGATACTCCTGCTTTATTTAAGGTAAAAAGATTATATGTCAAGAGCCAAGATTCATGGTTAATTGGCATAAAGATCTATAATATAGACTATCTAACATTCTAAACTCTTTCTGAGTAAAATACATAGTTTCGGGTTTCAACTTTTGGTGATTTATGAGTAAAAGAAAATTATTGCTATACGGTCTTTTGATCGGTTTGCTTGTTGCAGCATTTCCTTTTTTTACTGGTCAGTATGTTGAAACAAAGTACGAAGAGTTTATGGATAGAGTTTCAGAGTTCGAAGGGGTGGAATTTACACCAGTATCATATGAGCGTCACTGGCGTCATTCAATCGCCAGAACGAGAGTCACGCTCACTAAAGCTGGGTTGATTCAATTATCTGCTCAATTAAAGTCTTCGACTACATCGTTAGATAAACTGCCTACACTTACTTTTGTTCTTGAGCATCAATTGCATCATGGTCCATTAATAAGAGTGGATAAAGACAAGCCTTGGCAATTGGCTCGTGTTGTCATTGTCTCAAAATTATTTTTGACACCTGAAGCGCGTGAAGCCATTGAAGCAGAATTAGGAAAATCTGAATTAATTAGCATCATCAGTGAAATGACCTTGGTCGAGGGCGATATTAATATTGAACTATCTGGGGAGCCTTTTCGCACTAAAGACCAGCCTAAAAATGAACCTTTTGCTTGGGGGGGCATTTCTGGCTATTGGAACATGAACAGCGATTTAAATAAGCTAAAAGCAAAGTTAATAGTTAAGGGCTTTAACTTAGATATTTTTGACGCTAATTATCAGGCTGAAGATTTGTATTTTGAGACAAGCAAGCATCGTATCGAATCGGGGATCTGGGAAGGTAAAGGTCTTGTTAAAGTTCAAAAACTAAATATTGATGATCCTGATGATAATACTCAGGTTGAAGCACAAGGGCTGCAAGCTAGCACGTCTATGCAACTTCAAAAAGAACTCATAAGCTCTTCTACTTTTGTGCGCCTTGAAAAGCTAAATACACATTTGTCAAAACTTGGTCCTCTTAATGTTGATTTCACGTTAAATCGTGTGCCTATGGACATTTTTTATTTAGTAAAACATATTTTGTATACATCGAGCTCAGTCGATAAAGTTATTGAAAAGCTCCTTTCAAATACTCAAGTTTTAATGTCGCTGCCTAGAGTTTTAGAAAATCGTCCAGAGATAGTTTTTAATAGAATCTACGTGAATACGCCTGATGGTGCGCTGTTAGGTAAGGCTAGTTTTGCTGTTGGTGGTAAGCAAGCGAGCAATGTTTTAAAACCAGAAAATATTGTTAAGTCAGTGATAGCATCAGCAGAATTCTCAATTCCTAAATCGATTTTAAAACAAGCGATGCGGTTACAG
>CAYGPI010000079.1:11554-11959 GCA_964351745.1 uncultured Francisellaceae bacterium | reverse complement strand
CCCCCTCGTCTCGTATTTTTATTGGGATGTTTGTGTCTTTGTTGTTATGCATCACTTATTGAATAACCAAATGAGCATAGGGTGTTGAAATAAAAGCATTACTTGAAATAAAAAAAGGTATCTCATCATTCCAGGCTTGCACCCCTTTGTGATTAAAATAGTTTTCCTGAATGCTCCAAATCGATGATTCAGAAAGTCGCTTTTCACCTTCAACAGGATAATTTGCCATGATTGTCCCTTAGTCCATTTGGTCCATTTGATCCTCTAAATGAGAAAAATCCCATAAATTTTTATCCATCAAGTGACTCGTATTCACTTGACTCAAAGCCCTAAGCATATTGCTTGGAATCTTTGGGTTTTCTTTAGACCAATCGTTTAATAAATTTTTAACTTGTTGACGCATAA
>CAYGPI010000079.1:0-11544 GCA_964351745.1 uncultured Francisellaceae bacterium | reverse complement strand
TGGCTGACTCCCACATAAAGTACATGGAATAATCGGAAATTTCTTTTGCGACGCAAAATCTTTAATATCCTGCTCTTGTATATAGCACATTGGCCTGATTACAATCAGATCTTTTGAATCAGTTAGTAATTTTGGCGGCATGGTACGTATCCGTCCATTAAACATCACTGACATTAAGAATGTTTGTATCAGATCATCTCTGTGATGCCCAAGGGCCACTTTGTTAAAACCATGATCTCTAGCATACTGATAGATATTACCACGCCTTAGCCTTGAGCATAACGAGCAATATGTTTTTCCTTCTGGAACCTTCTCTTTGACAACTGAATAAGTATCTTTGGTCATGATTTTGTAATCAACACCTAAATCTTCAAAGAAAATTTTTAAAGCCGCATCATTCCAACCCGGCTGAGATTGATCTAAGACAAAAGCAAAGAGATCAAACTTAATTTTTGAACGAAGTTTTAATTTTTTTAGCAACCAAAGCATCGTCAAAGAGTCTTTGCCTCCACTGACACAAGCCAAAACCCTATCCCCTTGTTTAATCATATCAAAAGAAGCTAACCCCTTAGAAAGATAATGCTGTAACTTTTTTTCTAAGCGTAGCGTCTTCTTAGGGTTTTCTTTTGCGTGTGTTGGAACGATAACTTGACGTGTGGGGACTACAGTATCCATGACAATAACCAAATAATTTTTTAATGGCTAAACAGTAACATAGCTGAAGAACAAGCTATTAATCTTTTTTGTCTTTTTTAGAGCTATTTGAGAATAAGGAGCGGGCTCTAGAAAAAATACCTGCCTTAACCTCTTTGGTCGGCTCAGATAAAGGCTGGCTTTCATCATCTCGCTTCTGTTGTTGTGCCTCAGACTTATGATGATCATCATTCACATCTAAAGGGGCAAGAATTTCTTGAGTTGGCTTTGGCGAAGACAGATCGGCGCTAGAGGAAAAAAGTTTGTCATCCACCTTCTCTGCAGGGGCTTCTGACTCTTTCACAGTAGAAACGGCTGGGGCTTGTGGGGCTATTGGAGCCGAGGATGCTGGTTTAGCCTCTTGCTCTAGTTGAGGCTCAGTAACCTCTGGTTTTGGTTTTGGCGGCGACGAGCTAACGCCAAACATACCACTTAATAATGACGAGGCGGCATCAATTTCTTGCTTTTTAAAATCTCCCGCTGAGCCTGGTCTGGAGCCTGTCTTCTCAACAAAAGGCTCGACTCGTTCATCTCGCAATATTGGCTCAAGAACTTTAGGTTTTCGCTCTAAAGGCTCCGCAGACTCATCAATATGCACAGCTGGACTTATTGGCAAATCAATGGGATCAGCTAAGCCTTTGGGTATCAAAGGCACAGTTAGAAATTGATTTTGAAGACGGGCTATTTCAGCTTCATGCTCAGCCTGTTTAACGTCCGATTCTTTCTTGCTAGCCATATTGGTTAAGTCACACCCTTACACATAAATTTAGTTACGAATTCCCCTGACCTACTCTTATATCATAAACCAAAACATCGAAAACCACTAAGTGTTTGATTTTAAATGATATATCTACTTGCCTTTCATCACAAAAACACAAGGAGCCTCATTATCTCCCATCTTATCAAAAATTTGCTCAGCAACCAAACTCAAACCACCAGTTGTGACAGCAGACAATATGGATAAGCCATCTTCCAGCACCCCCTTAGGCTTAAGTAAGACTTTAGGCTCTTTCAAACTGCCACCAACTCTGATGTATTTATCGAAATTCCCTATTTTTAAGTCAATACCACTTTTGCTTCTTAGGTTAAAGTCAATATCTACTGCTTCTGTCCCTAAGTCCACCTGACCTGATCCCAATATATCGAATCGACCAGTCTCTACTCCGATATGCTTGAGAGCAAAAGCTGTGCCCTTTTTAATGTCCAGACGTACCACCGCACATTCAATCTTTGTATGCTGCTCTTTCTTATGAAATGGATTTAAAAAATTAACGAAGGCTGCCGTAAAGTCTTCCCCTGCAATACCCTGCTTAATTTGAGCATCTTTTAAATTCCAAAGCGCTTGACCACTCCAGCTACTTAAAATTTCTTGTAAATCCTTACCGTGACCTTGGCCATCTAAATGTAAATCAAAATGACCACCAGAAACCTCTGAAGGATCACCAACTAGAGTTTGGAGAGAGCCTTGCTTAAGATCAAGATTAACTTCTAAAAGGCCTTTTTCATGATGGGTTCTATGTATCATGACATGCCCCTCAAGTTTACCGCCGGCGATATCAAGGGACAATGGGAAAAAATCAGCCTTACCCTCCTTGCTCACTAATTTAAAATGCCCATCCAATCTAGATTTGGGCTGCCATTCAACTTTAGAAAGCTTGACATGGACATCAAAGTTAACCTGTTCAAACAGTTCAAAAGGCAATGGTGTTTTTGGAATTAGTTTTGGACTTGGTGGGGAGCTGGAATCAATCTGTTGCATAAAATCGGAAGGCGCCCCCCCACTTAAATGAAGCTGCCCTGTCACCACAGGTTTTTTAAGATCTGTTTGAATATTAATATCACCACTAAGGACTGTGTTACCTTGAACAAGCTCTAAAGTAGATAGCTTTAAACCACAACAGGTTCTTGAAAGCGCACCAGAAGCTTTCGACGCAAAAAAACTATGTGTTTTTTTGCCCTTCTCCTGCATCGTCAAAGATAATTTTTGGGCAGAAAAGTGTTTAAGCTTATATTCTGTGGTAAAGAGAGACAGAAAGTCTAAATCCATTCTTAAACTCTGAGCATGAGCACTGGTGTTTGTCCCTTTATCAGAAGGCAACATTAGCGTGACATTTTCCATGCTCACGCCAGGTGGTAGCGCTGATATGCTGAGATTTCCGTTCAACTGAAGCTCTGCCCCTGTGGACTCCTTAATTCTTTCAGCAATGGTCTGTTTAAAATCATTTGGATCAGAAGTCATGAACATAATGACAAACACTATTGTGCAAAGCGCAATCAGGGAAACTATCCCAATAAATATTTTCAATATAACTTTTGCAGCACTGTTCATGTATCATTCCTTTACTTGGCTAATATAATTAGTGTAATCATCAGATTTTTGTTGGACAAATCACTATTCGGCTTTCTTACAAAATTAAATTAAAAAGTTGGCTTAACCTAAAAAATAGTTATAACCACAACTCAATTGAGCGCCAAAACAAGAATCTGCACGATGGCGTCTAATATCCAATCAATTTAATCTTTGACATAAATATGAACTAGAGCATTGCCCCAGCTCGCTTTGTGTTTAGCCGAATAGAGACACTTAAAATTTGGACTTATTACTTTGCGCTCGACCACGATGATGTAAGTATTGGGCTCTAAAGTTTCAAACCTACGATTTAGGGTTATCCAAGTCTTATCGGTCAAAGCTGCTGCATTCACATAAATGATATCAGCTCTAGACATATCAATGGTTAGAAAATCCTTTAACTCTAAATAGACCCTTTGATCACTTACGGAGAATCGATCCTGAGCCTGCTTTATCATCGTCATGCCAATATCATATAAGGCTGGAATTTTTTCAATACCATAAAACTTCATTTGTTTATAAAATAACATGGCTGAAATTAGCAATTGACTATCGCCACAACCCAAATCAAAACATAGGCAATTTTTTTGAATAGGTATGAGACCTAATAAATAGATAAAGTCCGAGATAGCAAGCTCTCCATAGATTAAATCTGGTGTGTCAGGCTCGTATTCCAGGCGGTACTGTTTTGATATTGAATAAGTAGCCACATCACGATAGAGCAGAGCTAAATCCTTTTGTATTTTTCTAATTTTCAAGCCTTGCAGCCAAAATGTTTTGACAAACATCCAGCCTTTATCCCACCGTGAAATCATTTCTCTCCCTTTCATCTTAAGTGAGCGCAACACCACTTTTGTAGCTGGTATGCACAAGATTGATTAAACAGAAATCCAATCCTATAGTTAGTAAAGAAACAACGCATTAGGGCTAAAGGAATAGCTGTGAATAAACGTACTCTATTGCATATACTAACAACATTACCACTGGTCACGCTTTCATCACAGAGTCTGGCACTTCAAATTATTTTAAATGATGTTGGTGGGGCCGATCCCAACTCTCAAGCAGGGATCGCTTTCAGGGCCGCTAGCCAATTTTGGGAAAGTAACTTCTCTGATAATATTGCCGTTCATCTTGATGTCGGTTTCACCTCATTAGGCAGCAACATCCTAGGCCAAGCAAGATCTTTTTCACAATCAACCTCTTATGCTGATATTCGTAATGCCATCATTCAAGACATCACAACAAACACAGATCAAGTTGCAGCGACCCATTTACCCATATCTGAGGCTCTAAGCTTTTTAAGCAATGATCCTAATGGCAACATTTTTCTTGATGATAATGGAAGCAAAAACAATTCATTCTTAAATGTTAACCGTGCAAACCTTAAAGCGCTCGGCTTAGCACAACCAAGCTCATTGCCTGACGCAGAGATCACCTTTAGTAGTGATTTTGGCTTTGACTTTGACCAATCTGATGGCGTTGCTTCACATTTATTTGATTTTATAGGTATTGCAACGCATGAAATTGGACATGCCCTTGGTTTTGTCTCCGGCGTTGACTTTCTTGATTATTACAGTGGCGATGGTCCAGGCAACGGTATTCTTACCAGTTTTGACAATAGAAGCATTTATTCTGTCTTAGATTTGTTTAGGTTCTCGGATCGTTCGCTTGATCAAGGACCCTCTACTAGAGATCTAGCTTTTAAAGATGCTACACAGTACTTTTCAATCGATGATGGTTTAACCAATACTGCTTTATTTTCAACTGGTAGTTACAACGGCGATGGCAAACAAGCCAGCCACTGGAAAAATATTAGTGATATAGGCATCTTAAAGCCCACAATCTCCAGAGGCTCGATTGGCAGTTTTACTGAAAATGATTTTTTAGCATTTGATGTCATTGGCTATGATCGCATTGAGACAACATCAGAGCCGGAGCCAGTACCAGTCCCTTTACCATCTAATTTGCTTCTAATGCTTGTAGGTATCCTAAGCATAAATTATGCTAGAAAGATAATATAACAAACTAGACGCCTTAAAGATGGATGCATGATCAGGATCTAGTGCTTGCTAAAAGGATCTAGCCAATGTCATATGACGATATCGTAGAGCTTTACTTAGAATCGAAAAAACTCCCTTTTAGAGTCTACATTGAACAATTCTCATTATTTAGAATGTGTGGGAGCCTTCAAGATAAGGCCGTGCTTGATTTGGCTTGTGGCGGAGGGCTTTATACCCGAGAAGCCATTAAAAAAGGCGCCCATCAATCTGTTGGCGTTGATATCTCTGAAAAATCTATCGAGCTTGCCAAGGCCAATAGTCAAGAGATCCCTAATATTCAATATGTGACCCATGACGCCAGGGATCTTCCAAAAATTGGTGAGTTTGACTTTGTCTTAGGGGCTTACTTACTAAATCATGCAAAAAGTAGAGATGAGCTAAAACGTTACGTACAATCTATCTATAACAATCTAGGGCCAGGCGGTCAATTTATTGGGATTAATGACAATCCTGGCAATGCTCCAGAATATTATAAAAAATACAAGAAATATGGCTTCCTCAAGGAAGGACCCAAACAGCGCAAAGAAGGCGATTCAATTACTTATACATTCTTTAACGAAAGTGGTACTTCATTTTCATTGGATAATTATTATCTGAGTTTAGAAACCTATGAGGAAGTTTTTCTCGAAGTAGGGTTTTCATCTTTCCAGTGGACGACGTTAAAAATTTCAGAAAAATCTAAGGAGAAATATAGCTTGGATTACTGGAGAACTTTTTTGAATCATCCACCCATTATTGGTATTGAAGCAACTTACTAGAGATCTATCATTGAATCCAGCTCTTTGGAGCTGGGTTTGCTTAAACTTACATTCGATGCCCTCTACGGGCTGCTTACATAGGTACCATTCTTTTTTTCGTAGCACTTAAATTATCCCCAAACGTACTTGCCAGCAATGTCACATACGCTTCTTTAGCCTGAACAAGGTGCCCCTGTGGATATAAGGCAAGAAAAGAATCTGCACCGTGACAGGACTCTCTAAGCAAACCTTGATATGTATCTAAGATTGCTGAGGCCTTATCTGCAACTCTATCTGAGCTATCCAAGATTTTTTCGCCTGTAGGAAGTCCTAGCTCGGCATCCTTATCAAATAAATCCTGAAGCGATATGTGGCCTGCTTCCAAGAGCTCGATCCCTAATCCCAAAGCAATAGCATAAGGCATTTTTTTTGAATCTGTACAGGCACTGATCCCCTCGATGGGAAAATATCTTGAAATTTCAGCACAGAATATAAGAAACATATTCTGCTGAACCTTTAGCAACAATTTTTTACCTAGGATGTTATCTGGAAGATCCAACATCTCACACGTTATCAAATGGGGCTTTGGACCATACCGCATAAAGACATCAATGAATTTATCTTCGCCACTATACTCAATGATCGCATCGAAATCATTCAGAATGTCTCTTCTCCCCCCCTTTCTTTCATCTCTGTAACCATATCGACCGACGTTTCGTATAATCAGATTACCTCTATTCTTAGCTGATGGTTTTCTTCTTATGCTGATCGCAACATGACCCCATGAGAGTTTCTCTTCATAGTCTTCTAGCGACTCACCCAGCAATAAAACGCTTCTCAAAGCTTCAGCTGAGGCAATAATAAGCTCACCAGAAGAAACCGGCTGCAAAGTCGACTGACCACTAACCTTCGCACGATACAAGGCTTGAGCCGCGCGAGATATTTCATCCGTTCTAGCTTGATGGGTAGGCTCAAAATAAAAACTAGTTGCCGATTGAATGTGGCTTGCCTGAGTTTTGCGCCCTGCTGCTGGGTTAGCGTAAGCAGTCAGACCATCATCAAGCTCAACCATGAGACTACCGTCTACCTCTAATTTAAGTTGACTCATTCTACTGATAAGCAAGTCAAATTCACTTTTAATCTTTTTAGCTTGTTTACGAGGGACCTCAGCACGGCACCCATGAAGGAGACTCAAGATGGCACTTTCTATATCAGCACACTCTGACTCAAAAATCTCACCGGAATCAACATCAACAAAAGGCTCTAAACTCTCGTATATATGCTCTGGGATATCGTCATCCTTTTCAAGAGCAAGTAGCTCCATGAGCAAACCTAATCCCTTCACAAGACGACGCGTGTTTTTTAAAATTTGTCGGATATTTTCTTGTGATCTAAAATCTATCTCGCCCAGTGACAGGATTTTTTTTGATTGTTTCAAATTCGCTAAAATGCTTTGGCGCCACTGTTCAAAATTGAGATCCTTGACGTGGGTATATTGCTCAAAGGAAAGCTTTTTAGCTAAAGATAAGATGGTTAACAACTTATACTGAACCGTTTCTGCGTCTTCGCTATCTAAGATACCGTCTTCGCGAGTAAAGCTATATAATTTATCTTGGATCTTATTGAGTATACTTGATGGTGAAGAAAGCATAGAACTACCATAAAATGAGCTATCCTAATATAAGTTGACCAACAAAGTCAAGAGTCCTATCATTTGACTAACATCCGCTAGAAACCACCAGTAAAATCAAGACCAAAGGTTAGATCAAGAGACTCAAAGGAATAGGGACTTCTTGTGTTTTGCTGCAAGCAAGGCTTTTAAATCTAAACCTGCACATTTTTGGACAAAACTTTGTCCTGGAAAATGAACAGCCCACTGGTATAACTTATAAGCCTTATCAAGATCACCCTCAAATAAAGAAGGTTGCGCCTTGGTTGCAACGAGCCCCTCAACCACTTCATTGGCTAGCTCATGATACATCGCATCTATCATACCCTGAGCACTATCATGAAGTTTTTGAAATCTTTGGTACCACTCGATACCATTTTTTAAAATAACTTCTGTTCTTGGGTACTGAGAGCACATCAAATTCCATGGGTCACCGTCTCTCTGATCGCCAGCCAAACGCATATCAGTTCTAATAATCACAGAAGGGATATCCAGCATTTTTGCCAACATAAACTCGACGACCGTACCTGAATCAAGATCCTGACCATCAAAATTGAAAATAGCCAAGTCTGAGGTCAATAGCAAAAAAAGATCTTGATCACGAATATCGATAGAGCGGTTTGTTGTTTGCTCAAACTCTTGTGGCAAGAAACACCTAAACTCACCGTGGCAAACCTTTTCAATATGCGTCGCTAAAAGCTTATTACCAATTAAATGCTTATGATCAAAGAGCTCACCTGCAAAATATATGGTATATGGATTTGGATTCATAAAACACTTCCTGTGTGACATAGAAAAAAGCAACCAATGCGCCTCTCTAACCTTATTAATGACTTCTAAAAGATGCCTTTTGAATGTGCCAGAAACTTGAAATGAGTGCAAACATCGATCGATAGCTAAAATACTAACTATTATATTTTAAAAATGGTTAGCCCATTAACAGAAAAATGTGTTTAAAACGTTGTTGAAATGGAGGAACAATCGATCAATTAATGATACAATTTAAAAAAAGCTGACTTCATGACAAAAAATGTACGATTTACTAGAAAAACTAGACCACACTAACTTTAAGCCCATCCTCTTTTGCTCTTCAGGCAAAGGCCAAACCTTACTAACTTCCTTGTACCCTGCTGGGTTCGATGTTGCGCCAACGGCCACTCACCAAATCACTCTACCAGATCAAGACAAAATTGTGGTCATGGAGTATACACCGAAGCAGTGGCAACCAGGCGATCGGATCCTTGTTCTAGTTCATGGTCTAACCGGTTCGTACAAGTCAAAATACAACATCAGATTAACACGTGAGTGGCTTAAAAAGGGTTATGCCGTATATAGAATTAATCTAAGAGGCTGTGGTCCTGGCGCTGGATTAGCTCGTCATCCTTATCACAGTGGTCGTAGCGAAGATACAAGAGCCTTCATTGAGTGGTTATATGATAAATATCCTACTTCTCCTGTGACTCAAGTAGGATTTTCACTCGGAGGCAATATTACGCTCAAAATGGCTGCAGAAGATGGCGAGAAGCCAACTGGCAATCTTGATAGTGTTATTGCGGTTTCTCCTCCTGTTGATCTTCATGCTTGCTCTGCTCTACTTCATAAATCTGAGAATAGAATTTTTGAGAAATATTTCGTTGGGCGCTTAATCGAAGACGTCAAAAGTAGACGTGAACATTTCCCTGATATCCCAGAATTGGGATTAACGCCTGAGATGTCTGTCTTAGACTTTGATAATACATTCACAGCTCCCTATTCAGGCTATGCGGACGCCATTGACTATTACACGCAATGCTCATCAGGCATGCTACTTGATAGGATTTCCATTCCTACCTTTATCTTATATGCTAAAGACGATCCATTCATCACCATTGAGCGGTTTTTACATAAAATTAGTAATAAACCAAATATCGATTGCCTGATGACTGAAGAAGGAGGCCATATTGCTTGGTTTGGATCTTCTTTAAGCAAAGCATCGAGATTTTGGATGGATACGACCATTGTTAAATGGTTAGATTGGCATGACGCAAAAAACAATGCTCTCTTAGAAGTTATTTAAGATGACAGCCTATAGCATGTACCCTCTAAAAGGACTTAAACTTCTTTTTTCAAAAGGATATAGACGCTACGCCGCAATCCCGATCGCCATTAACATGTCAGTTTTTTTAGGCCTATATACGCTTGGCCTTCGCTGGTTTTGGATGACGTTCTCAGGTGCAACGATCCAATTACCCTACGGATTTGGCTGGCTAGAAAGCGCCTTAACCTGGCTCGGTCCTCTGTTCTTTTGGCTAGGTTTTATTGGGGTTGGTTTGGCAATGCTGCTAGCCCTAGGTAATATTTCTAGTATCATAGCTAGTGTCATAGCTTCTCCATTTAATAGCCTATTGGCTGAGAAAATATTGGAGAGAAACGGTGTCATTCATACATCAGCGCCTTTTGGAGCCATGATGAAAGAAGCTATCCTAAGAGAAACAGGAAAGTTATGGCACCTTTTGCCAAAACTGATACTCACTTATTTCATTTTTGCGCTGCTTTATTTTATCCCAATTATCAATATGCTTGGTGCAGCATTGCTATTTTTATTTAGCACATGGATGCTTAGCTTTGAATACATAGACTATGCGGCTGAAACGCAAGGATGGCCTTTAAGCCAATACAAAACTTGGATCAAAAGAAATAAAAAAATAACGCTAAGTTTTGGCGCCTCTAGCATGCTTCTATCAAGCATACCTCTGCTTAATTTGCTTTCTGTACCTGCCAGTGTGGCTGGTAGCGCTCTTTTGTGGATCGACTTAAAACCAACGGCAACTCAAACCTAAATGCATCATCAATAAATCATAAAGGATAAACCATGACTCAAGTTACATTAAAAAATAATCCATGCCAAACGGTTGGCATCTTACCTCCAGTTGGTAGCAGCGTGGCTGATGTCACTCTAGTTAAAACCGATTTAAGTCAAGTATCACTAAAAGACTTTCAAGATCAAACTCTAATTCTCAATATATTCCCTAGTATGGATACTGGCACTTGTGCCATGTCAGTTAGAAAATTCAACGAAGAAGCCGTCAAACACCCAAGCGTTAAAGTCCTATGCATTTCTGCAGACTTGCCGTTTGCTCAAAGCAGATTTTGTGCCGCTGAAGGCATCGAGAATGTCATCAGCTTATCCACCTTTAGAGATCAATCCTTTGGCGAAGCTTATGGAACAACTTTAGCTGATGGTCCTTTGCAAGGGTTGCAAGCAAGAGCTGTCATTATTATCAAAGATGGTATTGTTGCCTACACTCAACTTGTCTCAGAAATAACGAATGAGCCAGATTATGACGATGTTTTTAAACATTTAGACTAACCTTCGATATTTCCTAAAAGGAAGCTCTGTCACTTAGACAGAGTTTCCTTTGCCCAAGAGCCTTTAAAACCAAATTTTGACTCTTTTTGAAGGTTCAATATACATTTTATCCTTTTCTGTTACATGAAAAGCTTCATAAAAAGGTGTTAAATGACTTACCACGCCATTGCAGCGGTAAGCACCTGGGGAATGTGGATCAATCAATAACAATGAACGCAAAGCATCCTCACGATATTTTGTTCGCCAAGTGCTAGCCCAACTCATAAAGAATAATTGAGTAGGCGTCACTCCAGCAGGCATCGCTTCATTTTGTTCTGGGTATGCGAGTTGATAAGCCCTATAAGACACGTGCAACCCTGTCAAATCCGCAATGTTTTCACCCAAGGTCAATTGTCCATTAACATGAGTACCATCAAATGGCTCAAAAGCATCATATTGAGCAATCAATTTTTGTGTGCGCATCTCAAAAGCTTTAGCATCTTCTTCGGTCCACCAATCAACCAACTGCCCTTTGGCATCATATTTTCTACCTTGATCATCAAACCCGTGACTTATCTCATGCCCAATGATAGCCGCCGCCGCACCATAATTTTCGACATCAGGTCTATTCAAATCAAAGACAGGGGATTGCAAAATACCAGCGGGAAAACAAATTTCATTCTTTCAACCGCTAAAATATGCGTTGA
>CAYGPI010000078.1:0-12085 GCA_964351745.1 uncultured Francisellaceae bacterium | reverse complement strand
CACTCAGGTCGAGCAGCTTTTAAAAGCCGGTGCGATAAGCTTGAAATCTCATTTGATTCTCCAGAAGACTTTCGTCACAGCTTTGATGTCTTTAAAGCGTTAGCAGATGAGAAGCATGAAATCATGGATAGTGATTTACTCCAAGCTTTTAAAAAACAGAATTAAATAGAACTAATGTCAGGAAATTCATGAATTATCAGCAGTTAGCATATCTTGAATATTTAGATGTCCCTGTATGGTTATCAGCAGATAGAGACTTAAAGATCTTAAAGCAGCCTAAATCAGTGGTTGAAACGCTATGCGTTGTTGACCATCAACAATGGCAGCAAGAAGCTTGTAAAGCCTTATTTGTCAAAATTATGGGTGCTTTAGGTTGGTCAAGGCCTAAAGTCAAAGTGGTCACAACGATGAATATAAAAACATTTGAGGCTAATCAAGTTGTTTTATTTGGCGCAGAGATTGATAGCTCTCCATTTAAAACGAGCGAGGTGTTGGTTGTATCTTCTTTGGAGGAAATGCTGAGTTCTCCAACATCTAAAAAAGCAACATGGACTCAATTAAAACCATTTTCGAAAGGATAAAAAGACCAGAATTAAAAAAGCACCGAAATCGGTGCTTTTTAAGAGAATTAAGAGCGTCTTTTCTTTCTTCTACGTCTAGGCTTTTCAGCTTCTAGTGAAGCTGCAACAGCATCATCATCAGCTAAAGCAACAGGCGCAGCGTGTAGAACGGCTGGGGCAACTTCTGCTTCTTCTTCTGATTCAACATGTACGCTATGATCTGATTCATCATTGGCAGAAGGGGCAGGTGAGCTGCTTAGAGCTTGACTTAATCTTGCTTTAAGATCGTCGCTGTTTTGTGCATCGTCACTATCATGGGATGATGAATGAGATTGGTCAGGAGTAGATGCTGGTGTTTTTACTTTTGAGAAAAATGTTTTTTCTAGAAAGCTTGATAAAGGGTTTAAGCCTAAATACCCACCGCCTAAAATAGCAGCACCTGATACAAGCCATGATGGTAGAGCAACACCCAGTACAGCTGCCGGAACAACCATGGGGGCTAGTAGATAAGCGCCAGCAGCAGTAGCGGCGGCAATGGCATATTTTGCATATGGATGCATCATAGTTATTATACTCCCTTTTTATACTTATTATTAGAATGCGCAGGAAAATTAGCATATCTAATTGTCATGCACAAGATAAACAGAAAGGAGTATGAATACTTGTGGTTTTTATAAACTATCTTACCGGAACCAGATATTTCAAGTTAAAGAGTAAACTTTAGTTAAAAAACCTAGGTTGTTTAAATTGTTAACTTTTTAAACATGCTATTGAGGCTAGCATTTTCTTTATCTTCGAGGATTTTTTTAGGCTCCAGCTTGAGGCTTTTCGCTGCTTTCCACGCATTAAGAATGGGGTTGCTGTGAAATACTGAGCTGATAGGCTTGGGTGGTTGAGCTGTTTCAAGATGCACTGATTTAGATTTTAATCCATCAGCATTGCAGGTAGCTAGCATGATAATTTCAACGCCATATTGTTGCTTTTGAGCTTCAAGAATTTCACTTAAACTCGTTGGCTTTAATATTTTGATTTTCCCAAGTCTCGGGCTCATAAAGGCAATAGGTGTGCCATTAACAGGAGAGTTAGATTTAAGCTTTTCGCAATAATCAACAAGCTCTTTACCCGTGTAGTTTTTGGTCCCAGATTTAAGTCTAACCACTAAACAAGCGTTTGGATCTCTTTGTGTTAAAAGGCCCATTGTGTTGTCAATCTTTGACCATAGACTTTGATCTGTTAATAGACGTTTAGAAAATTCTTGAGCTTCGTTTTCTTTCCATGGAGCCAGTAATACTTCTGGTATTTCGACACCAGGTTGATATCGATGCCAATGTCCATTTAAGACAGGGTATAACTGACCTGAGCGTAATGAGTTTTCAACATTAAAATCTGGTTTTACACTAAATACGTAAGGCGTAGTGAGACTTTCAGGGGTAATCACAGTGTGCCCGTTAAGCAAGAATGTCTTGCTAGTCTTTGCGCCATGTCCATTGATAACCATAGCATTAGACATAGAGGGATTAGTCTTTTTTAAAGGTAAGGACATAGTGTTCTGACTCGGGCTATTTGCGATGGGGTGATTATGCTAACTTACTCGATAAGTGGCAAGAGAAAGGGGACGAAAGGTAGGATTTGGTAGATAGGCGGTAAGTTGTCTATCTTTTTTAATTTAGCCGGCTAACTAATTTGTGTGTGGGTATATACGATACTCACACACAAATGATGAAGGTTAGGGCTTAGTGAAGCTCTTCTTCTTCTTCAATATCAAATTCCTCAAATTCATCTTCTTGAGGTAAGCCTATAAGATAAACAACGACTTTCTCGCCAATCTTGTAGACAATATCACCAAAATCAAAGCTAGATAGAACAACTTGATCAGTTTCATTCTCGGTGATAACTAGATCTAATGTGTCATCCAATTCTTCTTCTTCAGCAACAATCCTCTCAATAAAGGCAGATAAGACCTCTACTTGATCATCTTCTTCAAGAGCTTGTAATTCTTCTAGAGCAGCAGGATGGAATTCTAAAGCTAGATCAGCTTCATCAGCCAACGCTGGCAATGGGATAGTTTCAAGCTCGTCATTGATACGTGCAGTTGCAACTAAAGCAAAATCTAAAGAATCAAATTGCATGAGTAAACTTAATGCCATTTGAGTTGTTTCTTCGGATGTTTGATTCAATCTTTTTGCTACTTCACCTAAATCTTCATAAACATCATCAGGTAGCTCAATTGTTAAGCTTGTCATATCATTCCTCGTTTTGTTTGTTTTTCAACCATATCAGTCACACATCTTATACTAAACGCATGGCTTCTACCAGAACCCAAGTAACTTCCACCATCCTATCCCAATGGTCGACCAAATCAAAATATTAAGTAAGCTAACGATGAAGCCTACGCGCCACCAATCCTTAATATCAACATAGCCTTCACCATATAATAGGGGAGCTGGCGCTAAACTGTAATGTGTAATACCACCAAATAAATTACTAAAGAATATTAAAATAAAAGCGGCAAGCATAGGTGGGGCGCCTAATCCAATACTAACGAGTAGAAACGGCGTGTACATTGAGTAGACGTGAGCTGTAGAGCTGGCAAAAAAGTAATGCGAGTAAAAGTAAATTAGAGCTAATACTGGAAAGGCAATTTTCCAATTAACCCCGTTAAATTGTTGGCCAACCGTATTGCTAAACCAAGATACAACGCCTAGATCTTTAAGACTCCCAGCAAGCATAATTAAGACGCAAAACCAAACAAACGTTTCCCAGGCCCCATCCATTTTCACCAGACTCTTCCAATTTAGCACGCCTGTAATCAGCAGAACGACTAATCCAATCATGGCTGCCACAACAGCATTATGCATTTCTATGCCTGCGTACTCATGGATTGCGCCACCAAAGATCCAAAGAATTAAAAGCAAACAGATGGTCGCAACCATGATCCACTCTTTAGAGGATATCTTACCCATTTGTTTTAAGTGCTCGTAGGCAATCTGAGGAGCATCAGGCGTTCGTTTGATTTCTGGGGGGTAGATAAAATAGATAACAATTGGAATCATGATGAGATTAATGATGCCAGGGACAATCGCTGCGAGCGCCCATTTGACCCATGAAAGCTCAAGGCCTTCTTTGGTCGTTAGATCAAATAAAATAGGATTCGCTGCCATAGCGGTTAAAAACATACTTGATGTCACGACAGAGCCTTGAAAAGCCACCAGTGTTAAAAAACCTCCAATTTTTTTACTCGATGGGCAATTGGGGTAGCTTTTATAAGAGTTTGCTAGTCCTTTAAGGATAGGAAAAACAATACCTGCAATCCGTCCGGTGACACTAGGTGTTGCAGGAGCAATCATTAGATCGGTCGCAATAAGGCCATAACTTAAGCCAAGAGAGCTTTTGCCAAGTCGGTAACTAAAGAAGTAGGCAAGCCTTTTCCCAAGGCCTGTGACGGCAAAGCCTCGAGCAATAAAAAGAGCAAAGATAACTAGCCATACAGTTGTTGAATGAAAACCACTAAAAGTTGTTTGCACAGACAAAGTTTGAGTGAGTATGACTGTAGTGATTGAGATAAGCGCCACGCCACCCATAGGCATCGGTTTGATGACTAGTCCTAAAATGGTTGTAATAAAGATGGCAAGTAAGTGCCAAGCCTCATAACTTAACTCCTCAGGTTTTGGGGAGAACCAAAGGGCTAAAGCAACAATAAGACATATCAGAAGTGGTGTATAGCGGATGCTATTTGATGGTGTTTCATTTTTCTCAGAAACTTCAGTCATAAGGGTGCCTAGGTAAGGATAGCGTGAATTATCATACTTTAAACTAACTTTTGCTAAATCTAAAGTTTGGTGTAGCAAATCCTAGGGATACAAGTGAAGAGTTAATTTAATTACTTTTTAAGCCGAAAATTTGATAATCTTTATTATTATGTTAATTTATTGGCTCAATTTAATTGAAGGACAGACCTATGAAATTACTAACAAACTTTGAAATAGCTCAAGTTACCGGTGGTAGCAATATAAAGGATACGGCTCTTGTATTGTCTTACACAATTGCTGGGGCAACGGTTGGTCTGATGGCTAGCCTTCTACTTTTTCCTTTGCGAGCCCAAGATGCAATGATGCCTATAGCTATATCGGCTGGGGCTATTTTGGGATATGCTGGTGGCTTAGATGTTATTGAGGAACATTCCTAGCATTGAATTTTAAGTGTAAAGAGCTTGATGATAAAGATTAACTTCGTTTCATCCTAAGCTCTTTGAGACTAAGCGCTGCGGTTTTTGCTAAAGAAAAGTTTCAGTGCGCTGAGAGATGGCAAAGCGAGGTTCGTGTTCACACCGGCTGTTGCGGATGCGCAAAAAAAACACATATCATGTTTCCCAATCTTCCCCTGGCCCTTTTCTAGCTGCTCAAGTTTGGGCTTGTGCAGGCTGGGTGGCCTTCCCTGTTTGAGTTTTGTCAAAACATGTGATCTTCGCTTTCAAACATACTTCTTTTATGGGGTTTTAATAAAATAAGCAATAAATTGAAATCCTAGCTACTGATAAAGTCATGTTGTTTTAAGTCAACATATATGTATACATTTATGTTGACAAATCTGTATTGTTCGTATACAAATATGTTGACTAGATTGGCGCCATCGTAAACATAAAGGTTGACAATGAGTATAGAAAAGATGGTTGCTAAGCAATGTCGAGATAAAGTTAACCAAGCTGTAAAGCGGTTTGGTGGTTTGTTTATGCATCCTCAAGAGGGCTGGCTCAGAACCGTTAGAAATGCGCTTGGCATGTCTGGTACGCAATTGGCAAAACGACTTGGCGTTACAAAGGCTAGGGTGTCAAAAGCAGAGCAAGACGAGCCGTCAGGCAGTATTACATTAAAGACCATGCAAAGCATGGCTCAAGCCATGGATTGTAAGTTTGTATATGCCGTTGTGCCAAATAAGGATGTTGAAGCCATCATTAAGCAACGCGCGCGCGAAAAGGCGCGATTACAGGTAAAAGCAGCTTCAACACATATGGCGCTTGAAGCGCAGTCATTGAATAAAGAGCAACTTGAATTTGAAATTGAACGAGTTGCTGTACAAATGGTTAATAAAATGCCATCAGACTTTTGGAACGACGAGTGAGCGCTAAGCCTATGACAAAGCTTGAATCAGATTTTGTCTAACTCCCGCAATGGGGGCTATTAATTGGGGTTGGTCATGATAGGCTGGAAACCATGAATGAACGCTGCCATGAATGCATTGACGCACTTCGATCTGCTGATGGTTATGCTTTTAGAGTTTTGTTAAAGTTTGTCCGCGCGCAATAAAATAGCTGGAGATTGATAATTTACTATCAATCTCCAGAATAGAAGTCACCATCAATTCGTGGGTTGAAGGTGGTGTCATAAATGAGTTTAAATTTAGGTGAAAATAAGGGTTTTATTGCATGAGTGGTAGCAATTTTATTAATGAAATCAGTAAGCGAAGAACTTTTGCTATTATTTCTCACCCGGATGCTGGTAAGACGACCTTAACTGAAAAGCTATTGTTATTTGGGGGCGCTATTCAGTTGGCAGGTACAGTCAAAGGCCGTAAAGCTGATAGGCATGCCACGTCTGATTGGATGGAGCTAGAAAAGCAACGTGGTATTTCTGTCACAACTTCAGTGATGCAGTTTCCTTATGATAATTGCATGATGAATTTACTTGACACGCCAGGGCATGAAGATTTCTCAGAAGATACTTACAGAACCTTAACGGCAGTGGATTCCGCTTTAATGGTCATTGATGCTGTGAAAGGTGTGGAGCCTCGAACAATTAAGCTGATGGAAGTATGTCGGCTACGTACAACACCTATTATTACTTTTATCAATAAAATGGATAGAGACGGGCGCGACCCGGTTGATTTATTAGATGAAGTTGAAAATATTTTAGGGATTAAAGTCTCCGCGATGACTTGGCCTATTGGTATGGGTAAGTTATTTAGAGGTGTTTATCATTTACTTCGTGATGAAGTCATCTTATTTGAGCCAGGTCAGGGCGACAAAGTACAAGATGGTGAAATCATTAAAGGCTTAGATAATCCTGAGTTAGATAAGCGAGTTGGCCCTTTGATTAATGAATTTAGAGAGCAATTACAGTTAATTCAAGAGGCAGGTCACGAATTTGATCATGACGCATATCTCAGGGGTGAGTTAACGCCAGTTTATTTTGGCTCAGCCATTAATAACTTTGGGGTTCAAGAAATTTTAAAAGCTTTTTCAAAATATGCCCCACCGCCGCTAGCAAGAGAGACTAACGATAGAGAGGTTTTACCCACTGAGCCTAAATTCTCTGGTTTTGTTTTTAAGATTCAGGCGAACATGGATCCACAACATCGTGACAGAATTGCTTTTATGCGTGTTTGCTCTGGGCAATATACAAGAGGTCAAAAATTCTATCATGTGAGACAAGGTAAGCATGTACTTATTTCGAATGTGATGACCTTTATGGCGGGCAACAGAGAGCAAGTGGATACAGCCTTTCCTGGTGATATCATTGGATTATACAACCGTGGCAATATTCAAATTGGTGATGCATTCACTCAAGGTGAAGATTTAAAATATACTGGTATCCCAAATTTTGCACCTGAATTATTTAGAGCAGTGCGCCCTAAAGATCCATTAAAGATGAAAGCTTTGACCAAAGGGTTGATTCAGTTATCAGAAGAGGGGGCAACACAAGTGTTTAGGCCTCTAACTACAAACCAGGTGATCTTGGGCGCGGTTGGTGTTTTGCAGTTCGATGTTGTAGCGCACCGATTAATGAGTGAGTATAACGTTGAATGTGTCTATGATAATATTGCGGTGACAACAGCCCGATGGGTTGCTTCAGACAGCCATAAGAAACTTCAAGACTTTAAGAATAAGCTTGAAATACACTTAGCGCTCGATGCAGGCAATAATCTAACTTATATTGCTCCAACCATGGTTAATTTGACTTTAACCAAGGAGCGATGGCCGGAAATAGAATTTCATGCAACAAGAGAGCATTAAAGGACCTGACGATTTTAAGCCAAAGATTATACAATTTAATTTTTCGAGTAAATTATCACGCTTTTGGTGTGCAGGCTCTTATAATCGGACTTATTTCTTCAATGCTTTAGGTATTTTAGCGCCAAGTTTTGAGCGCCTCTTTATTCTAAGTGTTCTTAATTTTAGGAAAGCATTGAAGGGAACCGATCTAGAAAAGCCTATTCGAGCTTTTTTGGGGCAAGAAGCTCAGCATGATCATCAAATTAGGCGTTTCAATCAGCATTTAAAGCAACTAGGTTATCCGATAGAAGATCTTGAAAGTTCTAATTTGGCTCTTTGCAAAAAATTAAACAATCGATGTAGCGCTAAAACGCAATTAGCTTTTACAATGGGTGCTGAGCACCTAATTTCTTTAGTGTCTGATTTAAACTTAAAAGATCCCATTTGGTTTGCAGGTGCTGATAAAGAAGTCGCAGCCCTTTGGCGATGGCATGCGATTGAAGAAGTTGAGCATAAGTCTGTTGCTTTTGATGTTTATCACCGCGTTTGTAATCAATATTGGCGAAAAATATTGGCTTACGTAGTTGTTATTTCTGTAATAGGCATGATGTGGGGACGCAATTGGTTAGCGATGGCCAAACATGACAAGCTTCTTACAAAGCCAAAATTTTGGGTAGACACTTTGAAGTATTGTTTTTTTAAGCCAGGTGTTTTCTCAAAGCTTTTGTGGCCAATGTGTCAGTATTTCAGTCCTTGGTTTCATCCTTGGCAGCATGACAATCGTCATTTGGTTGCAACATGGAAAGATTATTTTTCAAAGAAGCCAAGCCACGATCATGCTTTATCTCAATTGAGTCAAACCTTACCACGCCATGAATCAAGCACGATGTAAAGGTGCTGCTCAAACATACAGCGTCTTACAAAAAGACCATGTAGGGCATCAATATGTTAACTAGATAAAAAATCCCGATCGATCTATAATTGAGTACTTAATACCTTTTATAGGAGACATAGCTATGTCTACAGGTTTGATTGTATTAGCAGTCGTTGGCGGCTGTTTACTCCTAATAGTCTTATGGGGCATCGGTATCTATAACCGATTGATAGCCCTAAAAAACCGTTATGTGAACGGGTTCTCTCAAATTGATGTGCAGTTGCAACGTCGTTACGACTTAATTCCCAATTTAGTCGAAACTGCAAAAAGCTACATGAACTATGAGCAAGAGACTCTCACTCAAGTCATTGAAGCTAGAAATGCTGCTAATGAAATTGAAAAGAAAGTTGCCGCCCAACCAGGAGACAAAAGCTCTATGGAAGGCCTCATGAAGGCGGAAGCGACTTTAAATCGCTCTATGGGGCAATTTTTTGCCTTGGCTGAGAATTACCCGGATCTCAAAGCCAATCAATCGATGACACAATTAATGGAAGAACTTTCCACGACAGAAAACAAAGTGGCCTTCGCACGTCAAGCTTTTAACGATGCTGTGATGGTTTTTAATACCTATCGAGCTCAGTTCCCGAATGTGATTGTTTCTGGTATGTCAGGTTTTACTCCAGCAACCTTCTTTGAAGTTGAAGACCAAGAAGCTAAAAAAGCTATTAAAGTTTCTTTCTAAATTCTATAAGGTTATTTTTTGAACTTCTTCGAGCATCAAGATAAAGCTAATAAGAAAACTAAGCAATTAGTTTTCTTATTTATCCTTGGGTTGCTTTTCACGCTACTGGCCGTGAATGCTGTTATTTACGGTGCTTTATATGTAGCCTCTTTAGACAACCCAAATCTCATGTTTATGATGGCTGAGCCTATTTGGTTGTATATCTCATGTCTTTTTATCGTCGTGATGTTTTTGGGCACCGTCATCAAAATGCTTCAAATTTCAAGTGGTGGTTTAAGTATTGCTAAAATGGTCAATGCTCGTTCACTAGAAGAAGGGCCTCAGTCTTTAGAAGAGCAACGATTCCAAAATGTTGTCGAAGAAATGGCAATTGCTTCGGGCACGCCTGTGCCCCAGTTATTTATCATGGATGATGAGTCAATCAATGCTTTTGTAGCCGGGACTAAGCCTGAAGATACCGTGATGGTTGTAACGACAGGAGCGCTTCAAGCACTTAACCGCGATGAATTACAGGCTGTTGTAGGTCACGAGTTTAGTCATATTTTTAATGGTGATATGAAAATAAGCTTAAAGCTTATGGGTGTGCTTGGTGGCATTTTAATCATAGGCAAAATTGGCCATATGATACTAAGGGCAAGATGGTATAGCTCCGGTAGTCGCTCATCAAACCAAAAAGGGAATGGCCTTGCATTTATTTTAATTGCAGGGATTGGCCTACTAGTCGTTGGCTATGTTGGGCTGTTCTTTGGCCGCATGATGAAAGCGGCAGTTTCAAGGCAACGAGAACTCTTGGCAGATGCATGCTCTGTCCAGTTCACTAGAAATCCTCACGGCTTGGCTTCTGCCTTTCGGGTGATGCAGGCACATGAACAAGGGACCCACTTAAAAACTAAACATGTTGAAGATATTTCTCACATGTGCTTTGGCGAAGCCCAGTGGGTTATGTTTGGAAGTCTTTTGGCAACACATCCTCCGTTAGAAGCCAGAATAAAGGCCATTGATCCTAATGATATGTACGGCATTTTACCTAGAACTAATATGCAAGTTGACGATGAGTCGAAGAAAGAAGATAGGCATATTGGCCTTGATAAATTTCTTCCTATGATGGGCGCTGGTATTTTGAATACCAATGCTCAAGCCATCGAGGCGAGCATAGCCGCTCCTGGTGATGAGCATGTCGCTTATGCCATAGCGCTTGCCGCTGCCATTCCAGATCCCATTCGTGCGGCCGCTCGTCAATCATCTCAAGTAGAAGCTTTGCTTTATAGTCTATTTTTATATCAATCCAATGATGAGCAAGAAAAAGCATTAGCATCGATGACATCTGTAGACATTGTTCAACAAATGGAAGCACATAAGGCTATGTTGACACTGATGGAGCATGTTAGCTTCTTACCAATTCTCGACCTTTCGCTGCAAAGTTTTAATCGGCTGGAGGACAAGAAAAAGAAAGAAATCTTTAATCATTGCTGTCAACTTTTAGAGAAGGGTCCTGGCTCACCATTTCATTTTGCATTATTGACGATTATCGAAAATCAGATCAAAGCGAAGGATGTCAAACCATCCATTGTTAAAATTGAAGTTGTTATCAAAGAAATAACTTATGTACTTGCTGTTCTTCTTGCTCACAGTGGTCAAACTCAGGCAGAGCAACAGATCTGCTTTAAACAGGTATTAAAGAAAATAACGAGTCGAAATATTGCTTATCCGCGTTTGGATACGCTCAACTATACCACTTTATCTAAAGCGCTTAATCGGCTGAATCTCGTAACACCTATTGGCAAAGAGCTTGTTATTAAAGCTTGTATTCAATGCGTCATGAACGATGGCAAGCTTATTGCGCAAGAAGGTGAGCTTCTAAGAGCCATTTGTGAAGCACTAGGCTGCCCACTTCCGCCTATCCTCTCTCAACAAAATGATAGCCAATAAGTAAGACTCAAAACAATAAAAGTGTTATGTTGGTTAAATACCGATAGCCTAAATATCGTGTATCTTCATCCATGAAAGGGGCCACGCATGCCATTACCAACTGATCCCATTGATCCCCAAGCGCTTATACTCGCTGGTAAAACAGCTAAAGCTTTGAGTACTGTCGTCAAGAGTCCCTCATTTTGGCAATCCTTCCAAGGATTTGGCGAGGGTGTTGCCATGGTAGGGAGTGCCTTGGCTAAAGGTTTTGGTATCGCCATGGCCTTCAAAGATATAAAAGATGAATGGCAAGACTCTAACATTCATCTAGGTGTAAAAATCGCTTCATCTGTCGTGAAAATTGGCTATATCTCGGTTGCCTCTATAGGCTTAGTTGGGACACTTGGAGTCACACTGATAGCATCTCCTGTTATTGCTGTGGTTGTTGGTGGTGTTTCACTTTTTAGGAACCTTGGCGATCTCGGAAAAGAAGCATTAAAGACAAGAAAAATTAAACAAGATATGAAAGAGCTTCAAGCGAAGCTTGATAAACACAAGTTGGATTTTGAAAGGAACAACACGCTTCGACAAGATATTCGAAGTTCCCTGAGTGAGATTGCAGAGCTTGAAGCTCGTAAGCAAGACATTGATGTATCGTTGGCTATGTTAAAAAGCGGGAAAGTTTCAGAAAGTGATTTAGAAGATGTTGCTGCTAGTCGCTCCCACAGTATCCAAGATGATATCGGACGATCCGAAATTATAAAAAGAAATGCAGATAAAATCATAGCGCTAACACAAGAGCAGGAGGCACTTGAAGAGCGCCTTAAAACTGCACCTAAAGATGAGCAAGTAGACTTAAAGAAACAACTTCAAGAGATAGAGATAAAATTAGAGAGTAAAAAATTTGAAAAACAAGTTTATCAAGCACCGAAACGAATAACCTCATTATCTTTAGCAAAAGCTAAATTGGAAAAGCGAAGGAAAAAACTTTCTAAGCAAGGAGAAAATAGCCC
>CAYGPI010000077.1:0-12214 GCA_964351745.1 uncultured Francisellaceae bacterium | reverse complement strand
GGTACCTGATGACTAACGCCGTAAGAATAACTTCTGATATTGGGTTGAAGTACAAATAGTTAAGATGCTTCTCTGATAAGGCCAGCCAATAGAGTAAAGCCGGCACCTCTTTAGCATCGGGCTTTTTATCGAGATAAGCATGGATAAGGCTTCTTATGATAACGAAGGTAACATCATCATCTTTTGTGCTCTGAACATTGCCTTCTAAAGGGATAGAAAGCTCTTTCAGTCTTTCAAACGTTAAGGTTGATTCGCCAGTTAAAAGCGCCCTTTGGTTTTCTGGTAAATGATTTAGAGCTTCAATCCAGCTGTTTAAAGTATGCTTGATGTTGGGAAAGTCAACAATAAAGGGCAAATATTCATTTAAGTAAGTTGCTGCCATTTGAGGTTGGTGGTCAATTTGCACATAAAGGGTGAGTAGTCGCTCAAGGGCTGTTTCGGTTTGAGCTTCACTTTTAAAGGCGCCAGGTTTCGTTAAAAATTTATCAAAGTATTGGATCGCCTCTCCATAGTCTCGTGTCGCAAAACTAAATTCAGCATATTGAAAATCAGACTGAAAAGCCTTTCTTTGTAAACCAAAAAAATCCTTGTTTTGTTTTGTATCTTGTATATGGCAAGAAATGCATAAAGACGGTAATGTTTTTAACTTATCAACAGCAAGGATAAGTTTCTTTTGATCTAAGTAGACTTTAGTGTCCTTTAAGTAATCTTGAGTCATTTGGAAGGAAGCCTTAAAAGTAAGACTGTCATTTTCAAAATGCTGTTTTGAGCGGCTAAAATCACGAATGAGCTCAGCAACTTGAAGATTAATCTCAGCTTCATGTTTCATAAGGTCTTTTTCGGGGGCGAAAATGAGAGGTAATATTGTTTGCAAATGATTACCAAGTGTATGCATGTTGCCTCTTAACTCATCGCCAGTGACGGCATAACCATTGACAGTGAAGATACTGAGAGAGAGGATAAGCCAACGTCTCATCATTAAAATGCCTCGAAAAAAAGAGATATTTAGATACTAAACGTTGGCTTATCAAACCGCAACCTAAGGTAAAAGACTTTACCTTAGGTTATATCGCTATTCAATGTCCGTTGGCGATGCGACAACAGGTGGCGGTGGTGGTGGTGGAAAAATTTCCATAAACAACATGAGGATCTCATCTTGAGATTTGCCACCAACATCGACGAACGGTGGCTTGGCTTGGAATTTTGCTTTAAGGACGATATCTTTATCTTCTTGATTGGCATTGGATAATGCTCTCAAGAATGTTTTGAGTCGTGGCGTGAATTGTTTGTCGAGATAAGTAGGTTTTGGCATATTATACTCGTCAAAAAAGCGCACAGCAAAATTAAGATAAGGATTAAACCTATCAAGCATCACTTCAAAGCCTGTCATCGCTAGATCAAGGTTACCTGTCGGTATAGGCACGACCGTACTAAGCTTTAATTGGCCTGACATGGCTAGCCCATAGAGCTCGTTGATGAAAGAGATATCGTTAATATTGAAGTCAAAGAGCGAAGCGCCAAGTTGTTGAGCATGTAACTTTAAACCGCCATTCATTTGTCCAAGTTCATGAAGTTTAGGGACAACCTCTTGTGCGTTGGCTCTAAGAAACGCAAACATTTTTTTAGTTTCAACTTCAGAGGCTCGATTGGTCGTAGGCGTTTCCTTCTCTATGTTCGTTAAGATGTTTTGATAGGCCTGCATGAAATAATTGTAACTTTTAGGTGAGAATTTGGCGCTGTCACCAATATCAATATTGACATCAACAAGTTCACCTTCTTTATAATTAACATCAACGACACCTTTATTATCGTAATGATAAAGTTTATTGTCGAAAGCCACCTGGACATCAGCGTGTATTAGCCCGTCAATGGTTTCTTTAAAATGACTAGGTCCGTCGTAATTGATATCAAGTAAAATATTAGCATCTTGGTAACTTTCAAGAGCTGGTGAGGTAACAGTTTTAAAGCCAAGCCTTTTGGTTAAATTCATGGTTTCATTTAAGTATTCTTGAGTGGCATTAAAATTGATAGCTTCAAGCAAGAGCCCTGCATGCATTCTGTTGTCACCTAAATCTTTGTGTGAGATTTCATAACGTACTTCATCTGCGGTATACATCACCTCATCATTAAGCTCGTTAATCCCAGTCACTTTTTTGCTGTAGAGCTTTATTTTATTGACTTCATAAAATAAGAAACTTAAATTTTCAAGATTTTTCGCTTCTAAGGCTTTGATCACTTTAGAGTTGGCGTCAGAGATGGATGGTTTATACTGCGCAATTTTTTCGAGGTTACCATGATGAGCCAGGGCATCGAACCAATTTAAACGAATTTTTACATAGCGATCTTCAGAGGTCTCACGAAGATGGAATTCACCGTCTGCTGTTTTTTGAGTGATGTGTATGTCGCCAGTTGACATCATGGTATAGGCGCTACCGATCGCATTAGTCTTAATGATGAAGTCATCATCATAATAAACAGTCATGCTTGTTTGCTGTGGTTTTTCAGTTGATGTTGGATGCATGGCCATGACGCTTTTGACGAGAGGTAGGAGATCAACGGTCATTTTAGGTTTATGGATAACAAGTTTTATCGAAAAGGGATATCCTTTAAGAGATAAGGAGTCATAAGACATAGACTCTATCATAGGATGGTTGGCTAAATTTTCTAGCCATGTTTCTGTTTGTCTAAGGCTGGCTTTACCGTTGTAATACCACAGCATTGAGTAAGCTGCAAAGGCTGTGATGACAAGTAGGCCTGTTATTTTTATAGCACGCATGATGATCTCCAGAGTGTATTTTTCCCCTAAGGCGAAGGTAGCATATCGGTGATAAAAAGGGGGAGACTTGATAATAAATTAAAGCGTCACGTAGACGTCAAATCGACAAGCTTTAAAAATGTAACTATAACAAGGATTTGGGCTTAATGGGAGGGCCAATCTTGGTCTTTTGACGACAACTTTAAGCTTGGCTTTCTTTTTAGCAAGCTCAACAATCTGAGCTGCATCTAGATCTGAGCCGGCTATCTGTGATAATGCACGCATTTCTTTACGCACAGCTCGAGATTTTTTACTGATAGGAAACATGGGGTCGCAAAAAATGACATCGTAAGTTGTCTTAGTCTGCTGTAAGTAGCAAAAGCTATCCTCATGGATAAGATGCATGCGGTCAACAATAGGGGCTAGCTCAACCTGCCTTTTGGCTCGCTCCAAGCCATCTTTAAGCAGCGCGGCAATGCTAGGGCTGCGCTCTAACAAGGTGACATGGTGACCAAGCGAGGCCAAGAGGAAACTGTCTTGACCGAGCCCTGCCGTGACATCTAAGATAGATAATTGTTGATTATTTTTATGGACTGCTTTAACTAGCCCATCTCTGGTTCGTCTTAAAAACAGCCTTCGATGCGTTAATGCTTTGTCCGAGAAATCAACCACAATAGGTAATTCTTTTTTATCCTGTGTGTGACTTAAGCATAACCCTTGCTCTGTGCTAACAAGCTCGTACATTAAATAATTAAAGTCATACCGCAAAGATGTGCGATTTCAACAATGATAGTTGCACAGAAGAAAAGCAACGTCACAAAAAGCATCGGCTTGCCTCCCCATACAATTTGGTGATGGTCAAATTGCTTTTTGTATCGACCAACATACACCATTAAAGCCGGAAGGACGCCTAAGATGACGCACACGTAGATCCCTGCAAAACGAAGAACATGAGCAAAAGCATCCGGATAAATAGAGACAAAAAATAAAGGCGGTATAAAGGTTACTGCGCTCAACACCAATTTATCACGAGGTGTTTTTTTGATTTTTAAGCCATCGGCAAGGAAATCAAACAGAGAAAGAGTTACCCCCAAGATAGAGGTTGCTAAAGCAAAAATAGAAAAGATAGAGGTAGCCATCGTGAGCTGAGGATGATGAGTGACTTGGCTAATGGCCAATGGTAAATCAATGGCAGGGTGGCCAGATTGCTGCATGTCAAGTAGTGTTGTTTGTGGAATGAGGCCTAATATAACCATTTCCCATAAAAGATAAAGCACGATTGGGAATAAACTTCCAATCAAGATGACACGTTTGAGTTGGCGATCTTTGCCATGCAGGTATTCCGTCAAGGTGGGAACAATAATGGCAAATCCAAATCCGGTGACAATCAATGGCAGTGGCTTTAAGTCAAAAAGAGAAGGTTGCTCAAATAATAAAGAAGCTTTGGTGTGACCAATGGCAATGAAGAACACTGTAAACACAGCGGCAAAGAGAACCGTCATTAAAACTCGATTAATTAAATCAATCGTATGAGTTCCTAAGATTAAAAAGCCAGTCATCCCTATGGCAACAAGGCAGGCTCCGATAGGTATCATGGTGTCGGTAGATGCCTCAGAAAAAGTGGCAAGCCCCTTAGCAACCCATGCCCCAGCACCCGTTAAATAGGCTGCGGTGAGAGAGTAGAGTAATAATAAATACATGATCCAAGTAATGATCTGGCCAGGCTTGCCTAACGTTGGTTTGGCCATTGAAATGAGATTGGCCCCATAGCCAATTTGGAGGTTAGCCTCTAAGACATAGAGCGCGCCAACGGTCATGAAAAACCAGCACGTGATAAAATATAGAGTCGCTAAATTAAAGCCAAGATGAGCCGTATCGACCGGTAAAACAATCACGGCGGCGCCAATTGTTGTGCCTGCAATAAGCAAGACACCACCTGCAGCGTTCTTTAACGACATAATTTAACCCTATATTTTCAGCGAAGCCTTTCATTATACTGCCAAATAGCAAGCTTTGCACTGAGAACGCTAAGAAAAACACTAAAAACTATCAGGCTAAAGAGAGCTTCTATCGGAATGGTATCAATTTGAACCACTTGGCGATATAGCTCGGCTAAGGCCTCGGTAGGTTTCTGCAATAATCGCAGGCCAAGGAATACTAAGCCATAAGCCGTGGTTGCCCCTAAAATACCATAGATAACAGCTCGATAAACAAACGGCCTTCTAATGTAGGCATCAGTGGCGCCCATCAACGAAAAAATATAAAGCTCTTCGCGGTGTTTTTCTAAATTAAGTCGAATTGTATTCGTTAAAATGACAACACAGCCTATACCAATAAAGATAATGACCATGCTTACAATTTTAGCGATGAGATGGTTCAGAGCCTCAATTTTTTTAACCCAATCGAGATCCATGATGACTTGATCAATATCGGGATGAGCTTCGAGCACAACTTTTAAGGCTTCAACACTGGGTAAGGTTTGATAAGCATCTTTTGGTGTAATGATTAACACATGAGGTAAAGGGTTGCTTGGTAAAAGGGCGACCAAATCACCAAGGTTTGTTTTTTGCTCAAATTCTTCTAGAGCGCTTTGCGGTGTTTGATGGGTAACGGTTTGAACTTCTTCAATGGCCTTTAGGTTTTGAATAAGCTCATTTACTTTTTTGGTAGATAGATCACCATGAACAAAAGCGGTCAGTTGGTTGCCTTTATCAAGCGTATGGTGAAGTTGATTCATGTGGTGATAAAAAAGATAGCCACTAAGAGGGAGCACCAAAATAATGCCAATCGCTAAAATTGTTAACCAGGCACTTAATGAGTTTTGTGTGAGCACTTTAAAACTGACTCTAAGTGCTGTTTTATGATCTTTTAAATGTTGGAAAAACTGACTGCTTGTTTTTAAGCTAAGTCTTTTAGCGCCTTTAGGCTTAGGCTTAGGCCGCGCTGCTTTGTGTCGGTTTAGAAAATCTTTAGCCATGGTCCTTTAAAACCTCTTGATTCGGTTGATTAGGCACTATTTCACCTTGCTCAATCGTTATTTTTCTAAAAGGGAAGTGATCCAACAAATATGTATCGTGGGAAGCTATGACGACAGTAACGCCAACTTGTTGTAGACGTTGAAATAAAGTCATAATCTCAAAAGAAAGCCTTGGATCTAAGTTTCCTGTTGGCTCATCGGCCAATAAAATTTTGGGTTTGTGGATGACTGCTCTAGCGATGCTAACGCGTTGTTGCTCACCACTAGAAAGCATTTTAGGGTAGTCATTGATTTTATCTAAGAGGCCAACTCGGTTTAGGGCTGCTTGAGCGCGCCTGTGAATGCTTGGCTCATCGAAGCCGCCGATTTGCAAAGGAAGGATAACATTTTCGTAGATAGTCCTGTCTTCTAAAAGAAGCGGAGACTGAAAGATAAGCCCTAAGTGTCTGCGGTAAAAAGGCAGCGCTTTTCGGTGCATGGTGTGTAAGGGTTGGTTGTTAATGATAATTTGCCCAGTGCTGGCAGGCTCTAAAGAAGCAATGAGCCTCAGAAAAGTACTTTTCCCAGCACCGCTATGGCCTTGGATAAAAACTAGTTCGCCAGGCTCAATTGAGAGATCGATGTTAGTTAGAGCTTTTTTTGTGCCATACGACTTGCTGACTTTTTGAAATTGTATCACAATACCTCACTCATTATCCTCGCTAACAAATAGCGCATCTATAAATTCCTGTGCATGGAATTCACGCAAGTCTTCTATTTTCTCTCCACACCCGATAAAGCGTATTGGGAGTTTTAATTTTTTGGCTATGGCAAATAGCATGCCGCCTTTAGCCGTACCATCTAATTTAGTGATAGTTACAGAATCTAGTCCAATGGCTTCATTAAATTTTTCAGCTTGGGCCAAAGCGTTTTGGCCAATCCCAGCATCTAACACTAACATAACTTCATGAGGGGCACTGCCTTCTTGCTTGGAAAGGACACGCTTCACTTTCTTAAGCTCTTCCATCAGGTTACTTTGTGTATGCAATCTACCTGCGGTATCAATGATAAGAACGTCGATTTGTTTTGCTTTAGCAGATGACAGCGCGTCAAAAGCGACAGAGGCGCTATCTGCCCCGGTGTGTTGGGCTATCACAGGGACTTGGCTGCGCGTGCCCCAAACTTGAAGTTGCTCAACAGCTGCAGCTCTAAAGGTGTCGCCAGCGGCAAGCATCACTTTTTTGCCTTCTTGCATATATTTGTTAGCAAGCTTGCCTATGGTTGTTGTTTTTCCTGAGCCGTTAACACCTATCATTAATATAACGAAGGGCTGCTTAGTGTCATCGATAACGAGTGGATGCTCACAAGGTCTTATAATATCAAACAAGCCTGATTTTAAACGAGAAAGAACGGCTTGAGGATCTTTAATCTCTTTTCTTGAAACACCTTTTGTTAGTTCCAGAACCAATTCTTCGGCAGCGTCAACGCCAATGTCTGATGTGATTAATAAATTTTCTATGTCTTCTAGCAACTCATCGTCAATAACCTTCTTCCCAAGAAAGATATTGGCTAAACCGCTCGTTAAGTTGTTTCTTGTTTTGCTTAGAGAGTTTGTTAAGCGTTTGAATAAAGAAGGTTTTTTCTCCTCCTTCTCTTGAGGGGGAGTTTCTAAAGATAAGGCTTCCTGCTCTTTTGAATGCTTACTAACTTCTTCGGTGGTAGGCGTTTCCTTTTCAGCAGAGGCGCTCTCGACTATGCTATTTTCTTCAGAAGGTACGTTGGATACATCTTCATTGATTTGTGGGTTTTGGGGCTCTACGTTAGTGTCCTGGGGTTTTTGGTCCTTTTTACGTTTTAGAAATTTGAACATAAGGCCTGCATTCGCTCACAAAATTGATGTATCCTACCATTAGTTGAGTCAAGAACAACCGTTTTGGTAGAAACTTATGTTAAAACAAACTTTGGTCAAATTATTGTTCGTCAGTCTGTTTTTATTCACTCTCCCAGCACTTGGGGTAAATATGACAACAAAAGAAGCTAAGCTAGACAATGGCCTTAAAATTGTCGTTCGAGAAGATCACAGGGCGCCTGTGATTGTCTCTCAGGTTTGGTTTAAGGTTGGGAGTGCTGATGAATACACCGGCATCACCGGCATTAGCCATGCCTTAGAGCATATGATGTTCAAGGGCACTAAAAAATTCCCAGATGGTAGTTATTCAGACATCATTGCAAAAAATGGTGGCACAGATAATGCTTTTACCACAGATGATTTCACAGCTTATTATGCAGAGCTTGATGCCTCTAAATTGGAACTTAGTTTCGAGCTAGAAGCCGATAGGATGCAAAACCTTATTATTACAGCTGAGGAATTTGCAAAAGAGAAGCAAGTTATCAAAGAAGAGCGTCGCTTGCGCACAGATGACAACCCACAAATGTTGACTTATGAGCGCTTTATGGCAGCGGCCAATATTTCTGGGCCTTATCATCATCCTGTCATTGGTTGGATGCATGATATCGAGCAGATGACAGCTGAAGATCTACAGATGTGGTATGACAATTGGTATGGCCCAAATAATGCCGTTTTGGTAGTCGCTGGTGATGTCGACGCTGATAAGGTAATAGAGCTCGCTAAAAAACATTTTGGTAAAGTTACTAAGAAGGCTCTTTTAAAGACAAAAAATTACCAAGAAATAGGTGCTTTAGGCGAAACGCGCATTGTTGTTAAAAAGAAAGCCATGCTGCCTTATTTAATGTTTGGATATAACGTGCCGGCTATTTCAGAGTTTACGAAAGAAGAAAGCTATGCCCCTTATGCCTTACTGCTAGCGGCTTATGCTCTTGATGGCGGTAATTCATCTCGTTTCTCTAAGACGCTGATTCGTCGCGATGAACTTGCCATAGGGTTAGGGACTTACTACGATCCTTTCCAGCGTTATAGCTCTCAATTTAAGCTAACGGGCATCCCTGCTGGTAAGCATACGGTCGAAGACCTTGAAAAGGGTATTCTCTCTCAAATTGAGTTATTAAAAACAGAGTTAATAGGCGATGCTGAATTAAATAAAATCAAAACTCAAATTATTTCAAGTGAAATTTTTGGAAAAGATTCTATCGCAGAGCAAGCCATTACCATAGGCTCCTTTGAATGCATTGGCCTTTCTTGGAAAGATGCTGAGCAATATGTTGAGAATATAAAAGCTGTCACAGCAGAGCAAATTAAAGAAGTGGTGGAAAAATATTTGGTTTCAGATCAAAAAACGGTTGCAATCTTAGATCCCCAAGCGATCCAAGATTCGTCTGAGACTCAAGGAGAAGGAGCCTCTCTATGATCAGCGCGCTAGATACAAGAAAGCAATGGATTAAATTTGGTGTTTTAGCAGCCTCGATTTTAGCGATAGTTGTGGTGGCTGGATTTTATTTAAAGGGCTCAGGAATGGATGGCTTAAAAAAAGCCTTAGGAACAAAAAAGATGTCTGAAGCAATGAGAGATTCCATGATTCAAACCGATGGTGTGATAGATATACAGCATTGGGTGCATGATAGTGGCGCAAGAATTTACTTTGTGAATGCACCTCAATTACCTATGGTTGATGTTGATATTACTTTCGACGCGGGTAGTGCGCGTGATACAGAAAAAGCGGGCGTTGCTTTTCTAACGAATGCTTTATTAAGCGAAGGGACCGCTGAGCTTGATGCCGATGCTTTAGCCGAAAAGCTTGACTCCTTAGGGGCGCAGCTAAGTAACCAGACACAAAGGGATATGTCTTCTATTCATGTTCGAAGCTTAGTTGATGTTGATATCTTACCTCATGTGGTTGAAACGGTTGGGGCTTTAATCAGTCAACCTGCGTTTCCTGAGCAAGGTTTTAAGAGAGAGCAACAAACGGCACTTAAACTTTTAGATCATGAAGCTCAATCGCCAAGTCAAATTGCTCAAAAGGCTTTTTATGCCGCGATGTATCAAGATCAACCTTATGCAACATGGCCACATGGCACCAAGGAAAGCATTGTTCAGATTACGCCAGAAGACTTGAAAGCGTTTCATGAAAAATACTATGTTGCTAAAAATGCTGTGATAACCATTGTGGGTCAAATCGATCTCGATGGCGCTAATGCTATTGCTACAACGATAACGAAAGGGCTTAAGGCCGGAGAAAAGGCTGCGCCTTTTGCTAAAGTTAAGTTGTTAGAAAAAGCGGGTAGTCAAACGATCCCATATCCTTCTGAGCAAACTCACATCATGATGGGCGCGCCGATGTTAACTCGTTTCGATCCAGATTACTTCTCGCTCTATGTTGGCAACCACATTCTTGGTGGTGGCGGCATGGTCACTCGGTTATTTGATTCTGTTCGTGAGAAAAAAGGTTTAGCTTATAGTGTTCATAGCTCTTTTAGACCGATGCGCGCTGAAGGTCCATTTACGGTTGGGCTGCAAACCAAAAAAGAGTCAGCTGATGAGGCGCTCAAAATTATGAAAGAGACCGTTAAAACCTTTATTGAGCAAGGGCCGACTGAACAAGAGCTTGCTGATGCTAAGCTTAATATCTTAGGTGGGTTCCCCCTAAAATTTGATAGTAACCGCGCCATTGCTAGTCATGTAACCGTTTTGGGCTTTTATGAATTACCCATAGAATACTTTGATAAATTCAAACAAAGTGTTGAAGACGTGACGCTTGTCTCTATTAAAGATGCTTTTCAAAGACGAGTTAGCCTAGATAAAATGGTGACAGTGATGGTTGGGGATTCATGAAACAAAGCGCTCCTGGCAAAGTAAGAATTATTGCTGGGCATTTAAGGGGACGTAAAGTCCCTGTTTTGCCGATAGATGGATTAAGACCAACCCCAGACAGAGTGAGAGAAACGCTTTTTAATTGGCTTCAGACGAACATTCAAGATGCTAAATGTTATGTTTTCTTTGCGGGGACAGGCGTTTTAGGGTTTGAGGCTATCTCTAGAGGTGCGGCTCATGTGGTGATGGTTGATAATAACAGGGCCATTTGTGATAGCTTGAAAAAGACTCAAGTTGAGTTTGGGATAGAGCGAGAGCAATGCATCATTGAGCAATCGGATGTTTTATCTTATATTCAGCGCCAGCTTTCAACCGCGCCTGCAGATTTAATTTTTTTAGATCCACCTTTTAATTCTTCTTTGCTTGAAGAAGCACTTGCTTTACTCTCTCAAAGCTCCCTGCTTGGCCCACAGACGATGATCTATACAGAATTATCTTCTGATAGCCCTGTGCCCACTTTAAAGCATTTTGAGCCAATTAAAACCCAAAAGGCAGGTAAAGTGGCCTATCATCTATTGGCGCAAAAGAGTGAATCATGAAAGTTTATTTAGTAGGCGGTGCAGTTCGTGATGAGCTGTTAGGTTTTGAGATCACAGAATTTGATTGGGTTGTCGTTGGCGCTTTACCAGATGATCTACTGAGCCAGAAATATAAACAAGTTGGCAAATCCTTTCCTGTTTTTTTACATCCAGATTCTGGTGATGAATATGCTCTCGCGCGCACTGAAAAGAAGACAGGGCAAGGTTACTATGGCTTTGACTGTGATTTCTCTCCAAGTGTGACACTTGAGCAAGATCTAGAGAGAAGAGATTTAACCATCAACGCGATAGCGAAAGACAGCGATGGCACATTGGTGGATCCCTATGGCGGCATTAACGACATAAAAAATAAAGTCTTAAGGCATGTTTCCGATGCCTTTGTTGAAGATCCGGTGCGCCTTCTTAGGGTGGCTCGTTTCATGGCTCGGTTTGAGCCTTTAGGCTTTACTATCCATCCAGACACCATGAGCTTGTTGCAAGAGATGGTCAAAAGAGGTGAGATTGATAATCTTATACCAGAGAGAGTTTGGGCAGAGTTAAAAAAGAGTCTTTTATTACCTTCACCTGTAAGCTTCATAAAGACGTTAAGAGAAGCGAATGCCCTAAAAGTCATCTTGCCAGAGCTTGATAACTTGTATGGCGTGCCCCAGCCTGAAAAGCACCATCCTGAAATAGATACTGGCATTCATATTGAAATGGTTTTAGAGGCTGCCTCTAAGCTAAGTGAAGATCCCGTCGTTCGTTTTGCAGCCCTGATGCATGATCTTGGTAAAGGTCTGACTAAGAAAGAGCTATGGCCTCGCCACATTGCTCATGAAGATAAGGGCGTACCATTGGTTAAGCAAGTGTGTGAGCGTTTAAAGATCCCAAATGACTATAGAGATTTAGCAGTACACGCCTCAAAGTTTCATACGCATGCGCATAGAGCTTTGGAGCTTAGGGCTGACACTATTGTGAAACTATTTGAGAGCTTAGATTTGTATCGAAGGCCTGAGCGCTTAGAGGGCTTTTTACTGGCTTGTAAGGCAGATTCTCTTGGTCGCACAGGATTTGAAGACGCCAATTACCCACAGTTAGAGTTTTTAACTGAGGCATTTCAAGCGACTCTAAAAGTTGATGTGAAAGCGATTGCAAAAGAGCATCAAGATGGTAAAGAAATTAAAAAGCAGATCTATCAG
>CAYGPI010000076.1:3883-12510 GCA_964351745.1 uncultured Francisellaceae bacterium | reverse complement strand
TTCATACACCGTAGTGATGCGTGTTTCTTGGATCGCTATTTTCTGCTTTTGGGCTAAGACCAGCATATCTAATTCAAAATCATAGCCGCGAGATTTGGTGTGCAGTAGCATTGGTAAAAAGGTTAAAGGGATCCCGCGCAGTCCTGTTTGTGTGTCTTGTAATTTTGTGCCAAGAAGTAGCCTAAAAATGTGTCGAGTCATGATGTTGCCAAATTGACTTCGAAAAGGCACATCTTTGTCAAACGCTCGTGAGCCTAAGTGAAGTTTGGTCGCATCTTTTTGTAACATTTGATTGATGTTTAAAATATCTTCTGGAAGATGCTGGCCATCAGCATCGGCGGTCACAACGCCTTTATAGTCAGGGTAATGGTTTAAGCAATAGTTAAACCCTGTTTTCAAGGCTTCTCCTTTGCCGAGGTTGACGGCATGATGGATAACTTTAGCTTTAAATTGAGCTTCACATTGCCTGAAGATATTTTCAAAAGAGGCCCCTGAGCCATCATTAACAACAATCAAATGGCACGTTTTATGAAGCTTCTCAACTAAGCTCAGCAATTTATCACCAGGTTTATAAGCTGGAATAAGGACTAAAGGGCGCATATTTGCTCCTCATCTTCTAGGTATTCTGCCGCCACAGTAAAATTGGTTGGCAAGTAATAATGATAAATGTATTGATTAAACTCATGATTGAAAATATGGTCAGGGAAATGTAAATCGCTAGAAAAAACAGTGCCTAATGGGATGTGGCGTCCCGTTCTAGTGACGATTTCATCAAAAAGTTCGAAAAAAGCAATTTTTTTGTTTTCAACGTCAATCAAAGTATCTTTTTCAATTTTGTCTGTGAACAATAGCATGTAAAAAAGTTTGGTGTCATCGAGTTTGTTCTTTTCAACTTTGAAAAGAGGCTGATGGTTTATTTTAATATTTTTGAGAAGCTCAAAGGCATGGTTTGTCTCTTCAACAGAATGAAAAAAAGCATGGCCATCATGCGTCATATGTTGCTCAACATGCGAAGGTGAGGCCCCAAGCGCTGTTAAGCAGCTTAAGGGATCTTTTTGACGATATAAAACCCATGGCTTTTCATGATTGGTGTTCATTTGGGATAAACCGTTGTGAACAATATAGCTATCATTTGGAAATTGGCGAAACAACAGACCTAGTGACTCGTCTATTTTTTGCAAGCCATGCAAAATTTGTGGCGTGACATGCTTCTCTCCTTGAGTCCAGTGATGGTGTTGTAAATGGGCTAATGAGTTTAAAAAAAGCACATTGACTTCAGGGTGATGTGTTGCTTTAAGTTTGCAAAAAATCAAAGTGACAAGCTTGTCAAACCATGAGATATAAACAAAATGATGTTTGCCATGTTTTTTGATGTCACGGCGAAGCTCAAAGAGCAGTTTGATTATTTGTAAGGCTATACCAGAAGAGAAGATGCCCTTAAGCATTCTTATGCCCTTCTTGAAGAGGACTGTCTTACTTAAATTTTGATAATTTTTCGAGGCATATCTAGGAAGATCTAAATAATCATTTAATGAAGGGGGGTAGGCTTGCTCGCTAAACGTCCATGGATCAGGGAAGAAAAATTGATTGCGAGGGCTGTTGCTTCTTGAGCCATTCATCACGCCCCAAATGCCTGTGCTTATTCCCATCTCGCTTAAAGTTTGCCAAAAGGGTATGTAGGAGCAGTTTGGCACATCGCCAAGATGCTTTATTTGATGGTCGATAGCTTGGCGACCTGTATGGATAGAAACCCATTGTACCCAAGGCTCTAGGTAACCAGAATTATAGCGATCGTTAGTTTTGTAGCTTGATTGCTTGAATTCAAAAACTTTCTTGAGGTTCGGGAGATCGCCTTCTTTAATTGCCTGTTTAACTAACTCAGTGCTGAACTCATTCAGCTCAATGATAGTTATAGGTTTACGCTTTGATTTTTCTTTTTTCATCCCATCCTCAAATTTTCCCTAGAGAAAAAAGCATTATACACCAATCACTTGGCTTCCAACTATAGTCATGACGATTGATTCTTAGATCTTGATCTGTTGGCTTGCGGCTATCTTTCGTTATTTTGGAGTGCTCTGGCCACTTATGATTTGGTCGTATTGAATAAATTTACTGTCATTATCCATCATTTTTAGTGGCGCTTCTAATTAAGCGAAAAGCTATACTGTAGCTGTGATGCTTCAAGTATTTAAGAAACGCTCACTTGGGCCTATTAAAAAAATATTATCGTAAAAGGATAGATGATGATAAGTGCCGATATTACCCAATTTATTCACTTGGTGGTTCAAATCCTTACCGGGCTATTTGTTGCAGGCATTATCTTAGGTGTCTTGTCTTTAGTGGTTATGTACATAGCTGATAAATTACAAACCGAGCACGCTATTAGGCACAACTACCCTTTGGTAGGGCGGTTTAGATATTTTTTTGAGGAAATGGGAGAATTTTTTAGGCAGTATTTCTTCGCGATGGATCGGGAAGAAATGCCTTTCAATCGAGCTGAGCGCAGCTGGGTTTATCGGGCAGCTAAAAACATAGATACGACGATAGCTTTTGGCTCTACGAGAGATCTAAGCAAACCAGGGACCATTATCTTCGCCAACTGTCCATTTCCGACATTATCAACAGATGCCGTGGAGGCTGGGCCTATTACGATAGGGGCTTACTGTGAAAAACCGTATACCACTAAATCTGTTTTTAATATTTCAGGCATGAGTTATGGGGCTCTTTCTAAGCCAGCGATCCAAGCTCTTTCACATGGTGCTAAACAAGCTGGGTGTTGGCTTAATACTGGTGAAGGGGGGTTATCTTCTTATCATTTAGAGGGTGGGTGTGACATAGTCTTTCAAATTGGCACGGCTAAATACGGTGCTAGAGATCAAGATGGCAATCTTAGTGATGTTAAGCTCAAAGAAATCGCTGCTATTTCACAAGTTAAAATGTTTGAAGTTAAGCTGTCGCAAGGTGCAAAACCAGGTAAGGGTGGTTTGTTGCCAGGTATAAAAGTTAATTTAGAAATAGCCGGTATTCGTGGGATAAGAGAATGGCAAGATTCTATCAGTCCTAATCGCCATATTGAAATTAAAACTAATCAAGATTTATTAGCTTTTATTAATCGTATCCGAACTGTGACCGGAAAGCCGGTGGGTTTTAAAGCAGTCATGGGAGACAGTGAATGGATCCGTACGCTGTGTGAAGATATTATTGAGCTTGGTATGGAGCATGCACCTGATTTTATAACCATTGATAGTGCGGATGGTGGGACAGGCGCAGCGCCTCAAGCTTTAATGGATTATATGGGGCTCACCATTCATGAAAGTTTACCAGTAGTTATTGATGCGCTGATTGAATATGATCTTCGAAAACGCATTAAAGTGATAGCTTCTGGTAAGTTGCTAACCCCCTCAGGGGTTGCTTGGGCGTTAGCTGTAGGCGCAGATTTTGTACAATGCGCTCGAGGTTTTATGTTTTCACTAGGTTGCATTCAAGCGATGCAATGTAACAAAGATACTTGCCCTACAGGCATCACGACCCATAACAAGAAGTTACAACGGGGCTTAAATCCAGCTAAAAAATCAACCAGAGTCGCCAATTACCATAAAAATATGGTTAAAGATGTTGGTGCGATTGCGCACAGTTGCGGGGTACAAACACCTCAAGAAATGAGGCGCAAACATGTTCGGGTGATTAATGATAAGGGGGTTTCTGTGTCCCTTGAAGAATACTTGAAGGCTTAATGAGGCATGCCTCTCATGTCTCAGCTCTCGCTCTACGTCTTATGAGCTATTTCTTAGGGATAAACCTCGAAGTGCAGGCGTTAGAGAGCTAAGAGATTGGTTCTAACGGTGTAATGATAGCTGAATTATTTCAGTTGATAGGCTGCCAACATCAAAATTGATGCTTGAATTAGGTTAAGCATCTTAAAATATCCTTAGTATCATGCTCCCCCCAATAAATATTTCCTTATAGAGCAATGACATACAAATCCTAGCTAGTAATTTCATGCAAAACCATTTATAGTTATTTATATAGCTTGGTATTGTTTGGTGCATATCAACCTATTTAAGAGCAGGAGATTTTTATGCCTGGTAGGCTTATTTGTCAAGATTTTGATAAGGCTTTTGTGACTGGACACATGCATTCAGAGATGCGTGAGGCTATCAACTTGGCTATTGAAAAAGAGAATAATCCTAATCTATATCGTCAAATGACAGAAGGTTTCAAGACCATAGGTATGGAAGCGACTGTATTGAGATTAGATATAAACCATCCAGTCAGGCAAGCATATCATCAGGTAGTTCAAGACTTTACAAAGAAAATAAAAGCGCAGCCGCAGTTGCAAGAAGTTTATCAAGCAGCGCTGAAAAATGGCGATCATATTGCGATTACTTCCTTTAGTTACTTTCCGCAGGCGATTCAAAGCGTTGTTCAAGGCTTGGATCTAGGAGAATTTAGTCCTAGTCAAATTCATATTGTTGCAGGTTTCCCGTGCGGGACTTCTAAAAACCCAAGAACATCTGTGGTGACAGGTATTGGGGATCCAGGCAGTCCAGATGCAAAAAATCAGCATATTGCTTTAGCTAAAGCGCATTTTGGAGTTACAAAGAATCATAAAGTTACTTTAGTTGATGATACCGTTAATAATAATATTGTGGCGAGAAATCATGGGTATAACGCAGTTGATGTTAGTCCAGATCCAAATGCCACTTCGCATGTTAAAGCGCTAAGCCTTTTTATTAGTAAAAAGAGGGGGGTTTTCTCAAAGATAAAGCGAAAATTTTTTAAAGACAAACCTTTGCATATATCTGTCGATATTCATGAGAGGGCAGGATTAAATACGCAACAACAGCCATATGCACAACCGCAGCAATACTGGCAACAACAACCAAATGCACAACAGCAGCAATACTTACATGCGCAACAACAGCTATATGAACAACAGCCGCAATCTGAGTTTGATAATATGTATGCAGAGCAATACTCAGGGGCAGACGGTAACCCCCCGCAGCGGCATGTGGAGGATGATCAAAACGCTCAGCAATGGCTTCGTGTGAATGAATTCATGGATCGCCAACAGGCAGAAGCTGAATTAGCCAAAGGAGCCGTTGGCGATTACGTTGTGCGCAAATCAACTCTTGGAGATAATTTTTGCGCTATCAGTATGAAAATTAGTGATAACGAGATAAATCATTTTATAGCTGATAGAAATATTTCACAAGGGCTATTTGTCGAAGTTCCCGGGGAAGAATGGAGACATTATAAAAACCTTGAACATTTGGTGTCTAGCTGTTGCAAGCCGTCAGTAGAAGATCTACAAGCGCAACAGCAGGAAAATGCGCAATCACGTCAACAGCAATCTGAGCTAGCTAATCAGGATGCTGCGGCGGCAAGAAAAAGGCCTTTGCCGAAAACCCCAGAAGAAACGCAAGCAGCTCCCTCTTCGACAGCACCTCCCATTCTTTACACGGCGTTGCCTGCAAAGCCTCCAGTTATCTATGACAGGCAGATTCTTGGTCATGAAGTAGACAAACCAGAGTCAGGTCGAAACCCTATCGTTGGCGCTGGCGCTTATAAGCGAGATCAAGCTAATTCTGGTGATAAACCAAAATTAAGCAGTCACGGTCAAAGTGCTCAACTAGAAAATGATGGATCTGAGCTGGCTGCAGCTTTAGCGAAAAGACGTAATAGATAGTGATGTTACGTTATTGAGGCAGCGCGTCATCATCTTCATATAGCTTGCCATCCATGAGGTCATGAATAGGTTTTGGTAAGTTATCAATAAACTTTTGCATGTCAAAAAACGTAGTCCATTGATTCACATGATGGTATCTCATTCCAAAATACATTTGAAATTGACCACAAGCGAAATCTTTATAATTGGCCATGACAATTAAGAGCGTTTGGGGGGTTGTGACGGGCTTTAAAGTCTGGAGTAACTGCTCATAACTCTGAGCGCCTAGATAGTCTTCATAATATAAATTATCAAAATCCATCACGCCAATGGTCATTTTGTTATCTTTGAGATACTGAGTTAACTTTTTTGTTTGGCTGGCGTCTCTAAGATTAATTTGCATGGTTAAAATTCTGTTTTCAACCGCTAATTGATGAAGTCTTTGATAGAGGACGTCATCAAATAGATAGTTACCGCTTTTATAATCAAGGATCGTTGCCAAGTTAACTTTTTTTTCGTAGGCATCATCAGTTTCATCGCAAGGAAGAGACTTATGATAGCGATTAAGCTGCTCTGGCAGAGGATAATTCATCTCATTCAAATCTCTTATATTGTCTTCCCACCACTCAAAATCTTGGATCGTTAAATGCACCTTAATGTTTTTATGGTGGGATTGTGCAACAAAAGCTTTCCAATCTAAAAAGGAAGCGTCCCATCTAAGAGTTTTATACATTTCTTTGTTGGGTGCCTTTAAAAGCTCTTTATTAATAAGATTAAACTTGACGATAGATTGGGCTAGATCCATTTGAAATAAATAAGTGACATTGGGCATCATACTTGCCCCTTTAAAGCTGCGCTCTCCACCGACAGTGAGATATATCCCTTGCGGAGCTTTTTGCAACATGGGCATGAGTTTCCCCATTTGCATCTCAGAAGAAATTGGGAATACGGAAAAGTCAACTAAGAAGGCTTTATCATTCTGAAACGTTAACGGCGGTGGCGTGACCGCATAAGCCTGATATGAAAAGCATAGGATGAAACAAGCCAATAAACGCCTCATGATATGTCATCCTCTTTCTTATCGATTTGAATTTTTGCTGAAATTCTAACTGTTTTAATTCTATTCTCAATGACTTGCACAACTTCGATGGGAATTTGCTCAATGAGGCAGCAAGTACCAATTTTAGGAATAGTTTCAAGAATATCAATAATCATACCGCTTAGCGTTTTTGGACCAGTGGTTGGAAGCTGCCAATCCATCGCACGGTTAAGCTCTCGAATGGTGACACTCGCATCGACTAAAAATGTACCATCTTCTTGTGGGTGAATGTCTGGGCTTGTGGTCGACATATCGGTTGTGAACTCACCAACGACTTCTTCAAGGATGTCCTCGAGGGTAATGAGCCCTTGAATGTCACCGTATTCATTGACGACAAGGGCTATGCGATTGCGATGTTTTTTGAACTCAAGTAACTGTTGAGTTAAAGATGTGGCTTCAGGCACAAAATAGGGCTCAACGAGATGAGCCTTTAAGGTCTCTTTGTTAAAGTTTCCATCTGCGAGCAAGTTAAGCGCTGTGCGAGTATGTAAAATGCCAATGATATGGTTAAGAGAGCCTTGATAAATAGGTAAAAATGTATGCTGCGTGCTTGCTAGCTGAGATTGTAGCTCTTTTTCTGAGTTATCAATATCTAAGCCAGTCACTTCTACTGTGGGAACCATGATTTCATCAATAGAAACATTTTCGAGCTCCAAGATCCCTAGTACCATTTCACGATGAGATACTGGAACTTTACCAGCCGTTTCATGGATAAGCGTTTTTAGCTCATCTGAACTTAAGTGTTGTGTACTTTTTTTGAGAGATGAGACACCGAGTAATTTTAACATCAGACTAGAAAAAGCATTGATAAGCCAAACAAAAGGGTAAAAAATCCACAATAATACTTCGAGAATGTAGATGGCTTTAAAGGCCACTTTTTCAGGATAAAGGACCGCTAAGGTTTTAGGAGAGACTTCAGCAAAGATTAAAACAATGGCAGTGAGCGCTAAGCTGGCCTGCAAAGGATTATATTCTAAGCGAATGGCTATCACCGTCGCGATGGATGCAGCTAAAATATTCACTAAGTTATTGCCCAAAAGAATAACACCTAAAATTCTATCAGGCCTTTTGAGTCGTTTCTGTGCAAAAGCCGCAGATTTTTTGACTTTAGCTAAATGTCTTAGGCGGTAAGGGTTGAGGGCCATGAGTCCAGTTTCAGAGCTAGAAAAGAAAGCCGATAAGACGAGTAATCCAACCAAGATGCCTAGTAAAATATTTAAGGGAAGGGCTTCCATGTATTTATCCTATAAAAATAATTTGGTACCAAAGTAACTAAGAAAAAGCAATGCGCCTGATATCAAAGTTAGGCGGTGTGCGCTTTTGCCACGTAGACCTTTAAGCCTTCTCGCAAGCAAGATGCAAAGAAACATGCACCACGCTAAGGTTGCTAGCAGTATTTTAGGCCATGCTTTGCTGGAGAGAAGTAACTCAGGATTAGAGTAACCACTGATGAGAGATAAGGTTAAGAGCGCAAAGCCCGTTGCAATAATAACAAAAAGAAGTCGCTCCATGTGAACAAGCGGTGGAAGTATTTTGAGCACAGGGTGATTCATGTTTTGTTTGAGCAAATAATTTTGGCAAGATAAAAGACCAGCATGGAAGAAAGCCAAGAGTAAAACGGAAGTTGCCATAAAAGAAATCAAAACATGAAACAGCATCAAGGGTTGAATATGATGAATAACATGGTTGCCGTGATGATTAGACACGATAGGTAAAGTGATGCCAGCCAAAAGAAAAACAATAAGATTAAGCTTGCTTAAAGCACGATTGAAGGAGAAGAAAATCAGCAGCCCCATAATCCAAAGAATCATAGAAAGCATAATCATGGCTGTCTCTTATAACAATATCCGAGCCCACCAA
>CAYGPI010000076.1:0-3873 GCA_964351745.1 uncultured Francisellaceae bacterium | reverse complement strand
CATCTAAGTTTTGCCCTTTGTCGGTTTCTATGAGCTGATAAAGAAAGCAGCCATGGGCAAAAAGCAAAGCCACAGAAAGTAGAGGCAGTAGCCATTTTGAAAAATTTAGTTTTCCAAATAAATTTATTAATTGTAGTACAGAAGCTATTATATAGCCGCAACTTATGCCGATTAACATCATTTTTCACCTCTGTCAGATGATAACAACCATTTAGGCATAGAAGAAATAGCCCCTCGTCTGATAGGATGGCAACAAAATTCTAAGGGTCAAGTTATGTTTGAAAGTTTGTCAGAAAGATTAAATAAAACATTTAAAAATTTGGTTGGAAAGGGTAAGCTAACTGACGAAAATATGCGTGATACGCTAAAGGATGTTAAGAAAGCATTGCTTGAAGCTGATGTGGCATTACCTGTCGTTAAGTTGTTTTTAAAAGAGATAAAAGACAAAGCCAAAGGGATTGAGGTTTCTAAGAAGTTAAACCCAGCTCAAGAGCTAGTTAAAATCGTTAATGATGAACTTATCCATATTATGGGTGATGTTCAAAGCAAACTTGATCTTAAGACTCAACCGCCTGGTGTCATTCTTATGGCTGGTTTGCAAGGATCAGGTAAGACCACATCAACAGCCAAGCTGGCTAAATGGATGATGGCGCGCGACAACAAAAAAGTTTTGGTTGCAAGTACCGATGTTTACCGCCCAGCTGCGATAGATCAGTTAAAGACCGTGGCCCAAGAAGTAGGGGCGCTGTACTTTGAAGACAGATCGTTAAGCAAACCGGTTGATATCGCTAAACGTGCGTTGCAAGAAGCAAAAAATCAGCATGTTGATTGGATAATCATTGATACCGCAGGTCGATTGCATGTTGATCATGAGATGATGGATGAAATCAAAGAGCTGCATGCTACTTTGAACCCATCTGAGACCTTATTTGTTGTTGATGGTATGACAGGGCAAGATGCTGCTAACACGGCCAAAGTTTTTCATGACGCCCTTCCCTTATCTGGTGTGATCGTCACGAAATTGGATGGTGATGCCAGAGGTGGGGCAATTTTGTCTATTCGCCACATCACAGGCAAGCCTATTAAGTTTATAGGTATGGGTGAGAAGTTAGATGCCTTAGAGCCTTTCCATCCAGATCGCATAGCTTCTCGAATTTTAGGAATGGGTGATGTTTTATCTTTGGTTGAAGACATTGAGCGTCATGTTGATAAAGAGCAAGCTGAAAAGTTGGCTAAGAAACTTGAAAAGGGTAAAGGTTTTGATTTAGAAGACTTTAGAGGCCAGCTGATACAAATGCAGAATATGGGTGGCATGAGCGCAATGATGGATAAGTTGCCAGGGGTTGGCTCCCTTCCCAAAGAAGCTAAAGAAAAAGCAAATGATAAAGCCTTGGGTCACATGCTAGCCGTCATTAATTCCATGACTAAAAAAGAGCGCAAGAAGCCAGATCTAATACAAGGATCTAGGAAAAAGAGAATTGCCCTTGGATCTGGTACTGATATTCAGTCTGTTAACAAAGTTCTTAAGCAGTATAACCAGATGCAAAAAATGATGAAAAAAGTGTCCAAAAAGGGTGGAATGGCTAAAATGATGAATCAAATGAAGGGGATGCTACCTCCTGGAAGCATGTGATTTTTTGTATTTAGCGTAAATCATTGAAAAACAAGCAAGCCTAGTTTCCAACGAGGCAAAAATTGCGTACAATGAGACCCCTTTTCCCATTAGGTCAAAGTGACCTATATGTAAACAAAAAGAAAGTTAACATACATAATACGTACGAGGAATACTATGGTCGTAATTCGTTTAGCTCGCTCTGGCTCTAAAAAGAAGCCTTTTTATCATGTTGTTGTGTCTGATAAGCGCAGCAGTCGTGATGGTCGTTTTATTGAGCGCGTGGGTTTCTTTAATCCTGTTGCTAAAGGTAAAGAGTCTAAGATGCGTCTGACTCGCGATAGAATCCAATATTGGATTGATAATGGTGCACAAGCTTCTCAAAGAGTCGCTACCCTTATTAAAAGTTGGGATGCGTCCCCTCAAGCTCTAGCTGAAAGCTCGGCTGCTGCTTAATTTCTGATGAATATTGCAGTTGCCTCTTTATCTGAGAAAACCACCGAGTCGATGATTTTAGTTGGTCGTATCGGTGCGCCTTGGGGAATCAAGGGGCATACGCGAGTACAAAGTTTTACTTCGCCTGAGGCGGATATTCTTGAGTATTCAACTTGGTATATTAAAGTTGGGCATGAAAGAGCAAAGCCAGTTGTTGTGGTTGATAAAAATAAGCATCCAAAACATTTGGTCGCGAGGCTAGAGGGCGTTGTTGATAGAGATCAAGCTCAAGCGTTAGTTCATGCACAGGTGTTTGTTTCTAAAGATGATCTATCAGATTGTGAAGAGGGTGAATACTACTGGCTTGACTTGATAGGGTTAGAAGTCACTAACCTTCAGGGTCATATTTTTGGTTGTGTTGACAGTTTGTATGAAACTGGTGTGCACGACAATATGATTGTAAAAAAAGATAAAGACTCTGTTCATATCCCATTTGTTATTGATAAAACAGTGATGAAGGTAGATTTGCAAGCAAAAAAAATCATTGTGGACTGGGATCTTGGTGAGTGAGATGTGGTTTGGCCTTATCACTTTATTTCCAGAAATGTACCAGTGCTTGGAAGTCGGTGGTATTACCCAGCGAGCTAAGAAAAATGGCCTGGTTGATTGGGCTTTAGTTAATCCTCGGGATTTTGCTTTTGATGCTCATCAAACGGTTGATGACAGACCTTATGGTGGCGGTCCAGGTATGGTTCTAAAGGCTGAGCCTCTGATGCATGCAGTGCGTGTCGCCAAGCTAAGAGCTCCAGAGCCACCGAAAGTGATATGTTTATCGCCAAGTGGTAACCCTTTAACCCAGAAAAAGGCTAGAGAGTTAAGTCAAATGAAAAGTTTGATTTTAGTGTCTGGGCGGTATGAAGGTATTGATCAACGATTTGTTGACCAAGTGGATGAAGAGCTGTCTATTGGTGATTATGTTCTATCTGGTGGAGAGCTTGCATCGATGGTGGTGATTGATGCGATCACTCGCCTTTTGCCAGGTGCGGTTTCAACACAGGCATCAGTTGTTGAGGACTCTTTCACAAGTGCGAATCTTTTAGATTGGCCTCATTATACAAGGCCAGAAACGGTAGGGGGGCAGCGTGTCCCTGATGTGTTATTAAGCGGTGATCATCAAGCCATTAAACAATGGCGAATGAAACAAGCAGCTTCGCGTACAAGAGATATTCGGCCAGATTTGCTTAAAGAGCAAAGCAGAGCCATCGTCTTTGAAAATGAAACTATGGTTAAAGCGTCAATTGATTCGCAATAACCACATAAGATATTGAAAGTTGAGGAGATTAATATGAGTACAGTGATTCAGCAGATTGAGAGTGAACAACTCAAAACTGACATTCCAAGTTTTCGCTCAGGAGATACCGTTGTTGTCTCTGTGAAAGTGATTGAAGGAACAAGAGAAAGATTACAGGCTTTTGAAGGTGTTGTTATCGCTATTAAAAATAGAGGTCTTCATTCATCTTTCACTGTTCGTAAGATTTCACACGGTGAAGGTGTTGAAAGAGTTTTTCAAACACATAGCCCACTTGTTGATAGCATTGAAGTCAAACGTCACGGTGATGTTCGCCAGTCTCGTTTATATTATCTTCGTGATTTAACTGGCCGTAAAGCGCGTATTAAAGAAGATTTAACACGTAGAAATGCTGAGAAAGTAAAAGAAGTTGCCCCTAAAAAAGCGACTTCAGAAGATGCTAACAAAGAGTAAAGATCTTGATTCTGATGACAAGAGGGCTGACTGGGAAAAAACGCTACTGTCTCCTTTAGGCCCA
>CAYGPI010000075.1:0-12639 GCA_964351745.1 uncultured Francisellaceae bacterium | reverse complement strand
ATGCCAGTGCTGTTATCTTTTACCAAGTTGCCAATATTGAGCATCATCCTCTACAATCTACAAGTTGGTTAGCGAGTATAACTGTGATATTTGGTTTCGTTGTCATCTTGATGCGTCACTATAAGCCCAGTAAGCCGGTTCCAACGCCAATAATGGTGTCAAGTAGTTAGTTTTTAGTGAATATTGAGCCAATGGAAGGCCATGGTAGCTAAAGATTAAGTTAGAACAAATCAAGGAGAGTGTCATGAGACAACTACAATCAAAAGAACTAAATACAATTTCAGGTGGCGAATTTGACTGGAAAATTTTACCAGTATCAGCTGGCGGCGGGCTGTTAGGAGCTGGTCTCCAATGGAGTCGAGGCGCTGGTTGGCTTTCATCTCAAGCGTTGCTATGGGGTGCTGGAGGTACAGCTTTGGGAGCTTTAGGGTACTATGGCGTTCAAACGGCTATAAACTATTTTAGCGCCGAAGCGTAATCTCTTGAAAGTAACGAGGCAGCCCGCTATATGCGGGCTTTCTTTGTTCAGGGGGTAGGGTTGGGGCTGCTTAAGTGGATCGCTTCTATTTTTGCTAGTAAACCTTCAGGCAAGGTAATATGTATACTGTTTATATTCTCCTTAAGCTGAGCTATCGTGGTTGCGCCAATAATACTACTGGTTACAAAAGGCCGGCTAGTAACAAAACTTAAAGCCATTTGAGCTGGGGATAAATTAAATTCATCAGCCAATCTCACATAATTCTCAATAGAGCGACGACTGATTTCGCTGGTGTACCTTTTGTAAGCTGGGAAAACAGCTAGTCGAGCTTTGGCTGGCATTTTTTCATATAAGTACTTCCCGGTCAGGGTTCCAAAAGCTAGAGGGGAATAAGCTAAAAAAGCAACTTGCTCTCGATGAGATATCTCTGCCAATCCTATTTCAAAAGTTCGGTTAAGTAGATTGTAAGGGTTTTGAATGCTAGCAATGGTTGGTAGATTGCTATCAGCAGACTTTAAATACTGCATCATGCCCCAGGGCGTTTCATTAGAAACCCCGATAGCTCTTATCTTGCCCTGTTGTACAAAAGATTGGAGCGCTTGTAGCACTTCATCAAAAGGATGATAAAACTCATGGTGAGAAGGCGTGAATCCAAGTACGCCAAAAATATTGGTGTTTCGCTCTGGCCAATGGAGTTGATATAGATCGATATAATCAGTTTTAAGGCGCTTTAGACTTGCATCTAGAGCCTGTTGAAGTTGTTGAGCGCTAAATTTGGGGCCACCACGAATGTATTTAAGAGCTGAATAAGTGCGACCAGGGCCTGCTGCTTTTGAAGCTAAAACAATTTTATCTCTACATTGATGTAAGGATAACCAATTTCCAATAATCTCTTCGCTCTTTCCGTAAGTCTCTTTGCTTGGCAAAACTGGGTATAACTCTGCCGTATCGAAGAAGTTGATTCCTTGATCCAATGCCAAGTCCATCTGCTCGAAAGCTTGTGCTTGCGTATTTTGCTCGCCCCAAGTCATCGTGCCAAGACAAATCGCGCTTACCTGAATGTTTGATGTGCCTAAAGCTTTGAATCTCATAAAACTCCCAAAAAATAAGGCCCTAAAAGGGCCTTATTAAGTTGAGCAGCTGCTAATACTATTTGGCAGCCATCTCTTTTAAGTTTTTCAATGGACGGATTTTCACTTGACGAGAAGCTGGTTTTGCTTTGAACTTCATTTTTTCGCCAGTGAATGGGTTAGTACCCATACGTGAAGGGACAGCAGGCTTGTTTTTAATCACTATTTTGAAAAGGCCTGGCATAGAGAATGCGCCTGGTCCTTTCTTCATAACATGACTATTAATGACGCCACCAAGAGCATCCAACACAGAGCTTACTTCACTTTTGCTTACGCCTGTTTGTTCAGACAAGCTACCAACTAATTGTGACTTAGTAAATGGTTTTTTGCCAACAGAAATAGGCGCTGAGCTAGCTGCTTTCTTAGCTGTTGCCTTTTTCTTAGCTGGAGCTTTGCGCTTTGCTGCAGTTTTCTTCTTAGCAGGTGCTTTTTTCTTCGCAACAGTCTTGCGGACGGTTGCTTTTTTAGCGGTTGCTTTCTTTTTAGTTACAGTTTTCTTCTTAGCAACTTTTTTCTTAGCTGTAGACTTCTTTTTGGCTGTAACTTTTTTCTTAGGTGCTGCTTTTTTGGTGGTGGTTTTTTTACGGGCCGCCATGTTCCTCTCCTTGTAACACTATAGCTGATTGATCGTTATAACCTTAGCACAAATTTTTAGCAAGTTCTAAAGATTTAACGGCTTTTTGCTTTCCAACCTAGTGACATAGCCAATAAAACAATCGGGTGAACAACCTTAATGGGTTGTTTTCGTAGATTGAGCGCTTGTCGTAGGTGTAATGCACATCCTATATTAGAGGTTGCGATGTAGTCTACATTTGTTTTAAGTTCATTAAGTTCATTAAGTACTTTATTGACTAGTTTTGTCGCCCATATAGGGTTTTCTATCATATAACTGCCAGCAGACCCACAGCAAGTGTCTTTTTCTGTGATACTAAATGATTCTAATTTAGGGATTAATTTAAGTAATTGTATGGCAGATTCAGACTCCCTCATGCCATTTTTCAAGGTACATGGAGTATGAAGGGCTACTTTAATGTCTAAGTTTGTAAGCTTGTTCGTATCAATTTTATCTAAGATAAAGTGACTGATATCAGTAATTCTATCACTGAAGTTGCGGTATTGTTCATCTTGTAAGTGTTGGTGTGACTCTTTTAGCATACTGGCACATCCACTTGCTGTAGTGACGATTTTGTCAATGGACGTTTGCTTAAAGACCTTTATGTTTTTGGATATAAGAGATTGGGCTACTTCTTCATGTCCTTGATGCATTGCCATAGCTCCGCAGCAGCCTTGATCTTTAGGGATCACAACCTTATAACCACAATAATTTAAAGCAAAAATTGTAGCTTGTGCGGTTTCTCTGTCGCACCAACGGCTAAGGCAACCTAAAAATAAACTGATAGTTCCGATTTCAGGAGATAGACTTTGATATTCCTTATGAAATGCCTTCTGGCTTGGAACAGGCGGTAGCAGCTTATCCATAGGGCTTAGCCCTAGAATTTTTGTGATGCCGGTCCATCGCGTAATATGGCGTAAGCCTGATCTTTGAATTATCCAAAGTAATTGGCCTGCAAACACTATTGAACGACGGCTTTGCACGATTTTAGATAATAGCTTTGTTTTTAAACCCACTCGGATAGGCTTGCCAGGGGTTTGCTGCAAAGCACTTCTAGATAAATTAAGAAGCTCTCCGTACTTGACGTGGGCAGGGCACACTCTTTCACAATGTCGGCAGCTTAAACAATGCTCTAAATGGTCGACAACTTTTTTGCTTGGCTCTAGTTCTTTTTTTGCTAAGGCTTGCATTAAGGCAATTCGCCCTCGAGGTGATTCACTTTCGTCACCAGTAAGATCATAGGTAGGGCAGTGAGGGAGGCATAAGCCGCATTTCACGCACTGGTCTGCCAAGTTATCAATGGATTTATTTTTTGCCAGATCGTTTAATTTTGACATTGATAACCTTGAGTAAACCTATGGATGTCACATTGACAGGCTTTTCAACTTTTGTCTAGCCTCCTGGCTTGTAATTTTATATAATATCCCGGCTGACATTAATGGGGGCAATATGGCTTATTATGAAAAGCACGTTTTCTTTTGTACGAATGCGCGTAGCAATGGAAAAAGAGGTTGCGAAGCAAGTCATGCAAGTGCTCTTAGATTATATGCTAAGCAAAAGCTTAAAGAGTTAAATCTAGTCGGACCTGAAAAAATCAGGGTTAATTCAGCTGGCTGTATGGGTAGATGCTCAGAGGGACCTGTAATGGTCATATATCCGGAAGCAATCTGGTATAATTACGCCACAGTAGATGATATTGATGAGATAATTCAATCTCACCTTATTAATGAGGAAGTCGTTGATCGGCTTAAATTATCAAATACTTTAAATAAAGATGCCGACTGATTTGCCAGAATGCTTTTGCTCTAGTATAATCCGTCGACTAAACAGATACTATTAAAAACTATCATCACCTGGAGCCGCAAGGAGATGAAAACATTCTCTGCAAAACCAAGCGATATATATCGTGAATGGCATGTTATTGATGCCAAAGGTCAGCCAATTGGTAGGCTGAGTACTAAAATTGCCCACCTTCTACAAGGTAAGCATAAACCTATATATACACCCCATGCTGATACTGGGGATAGTGTTGTAGTGATTAATGCTAAAGAAGTAGGAGCTACAGGCAACAAAGAGCAAGATAAGATCTATTATCGTCATACAGGTTATCCTGGTGGCCTTAAGGAAAGAACTTTAGCCGAAATGCGTGAAAAGAACCCGGAAGGAATTATTGAGCTAGCTGTCAAAAGAATGCTGCCAAAAGGTCCTCTAGGTCGTCAGATGTATCGTAAGCTTCATGTTTACGCTGGATCTGAGCATCCGCATCAAGGGCAGATTACCAGTTAACTTACATTAAGTTGGAAGATAAACTATGTCTCAACAAGACACATATATGGGTACAGGTCGTCGTAAAACATGTGTAGCACGTGTTTATATGAAACCTGGCCAAGGCGATATCACCGTAAATGATACCAAAATGGAAGATTACTTTGGTGGGCGTATTTCTGCTCACATGGTAGTTCGCCAACCTTTAGAGCTACTTGAAGTATCAAAAAAATTTGATATCAAAGTTAATGTCTTCGGTAGTGGCCCTATGGGGCAAGCTGGAGCTATTCGTCATGGCATCACTCGAGCTTTATTAAACTACGATGAAGCCAATTCGGTTGATATCGTTGATGGCGATGACAGTGAAAGCGGCGAAGGTGCTAAAACTTGGCGTGCAATTTTACGTGGTGCGGGTTATGTAACTCGTGACTCTCGTAAAGTTGAACGTAAGAAAGTTGGGTTCCGTAAAGCTCGTAAAGTTGAGCAATACTCTAAACGTTAAGTTTTGGTACTGTTCATACAAAAAAGCAAGCCACTGGCTTGCTTTTTTTGTTGTAATTTTGAAATATACGTCATGTATATCATTATTGCACTAGAAATCTAGCTTTCTTTTCTCGCTTCAATTTCAATTCTATCTACAAAATAATGGATATATCCCTTCTCGTCAGTTGCCATATAGGTAAAGTACTCGGAAATTAAGTCATCCATGAATTCGTCTCTCAGAGGTATAGCTAAATGATTAACATGCGGAAGCCAATGGCCTATTGATGTTTGGAACTCACCTCGTGAAACATAAACTTCATGCATCTGAGTTATTTCGACACGCAGTGGTGTCAGGTTGGCTTGAATTAATTGTTGTTTGTAGCGCTCAGGACTTAGAAAAAACCACGGTGCTTTGAAGCTGCTAAAGTAAGGACGCCATTTCTTTGACTCTAAAATAGTGCTTAAAGCATGAACAAGTCCATGATCAAAGGGAAATTGGAGTAGTACTATGCCACCAGGTTTGAGGCTTCTTTCTATACCCTCAAACGTTTTCTCTGTGTCGGGGACAAGATGAAGACAAGTAAAAGAGGTGACTATATCAAATTGATTTACGTAACTTATTGATTGTGCATCCATCTGCACAAAACTTGTGTGATCATCCCCATAATTCATTCTTGAGAATTGAATCATTGGCTTTGATATATCGAGACCAACAACAGTGCCTTCCCTTAATTTTTCGGAGAAGTAATGACTAATTTTTCCGTCGCCAGAGCATACATCTAAAAGTGCTTCTTGACCGGTTAGCTGATGATGGCTATAGAATTGATCAAAAGTCTCTCGTGCTGAAATTTTTTGCCACTTGGAATTATTATGGTATGCAGGAATATTTTCTATAATATCTGAGGCAAAAGTTGAGCTTGCGCAGCACAGAGCAAAACTTAAAGCTAATTTAAGCGTTTTCTTCGGCATAATGATGCTCCATCCATCTTTGCGCCGTTAAAACCATAGCTTGAGTCTGACTATCTATCTCTATATTGACCTCATCATTAACTTGTTTATTGCCAAAATGAGTCATTTTCAAAGTTTGTGGAATTAAGTGGACATCAAAAGATGAAGCATGGACATCCGCAATTGTAAGGCTCGCACCATCGATAGCAATATAACCTTTAGGGAAGATATATCTCATGATGTTTTTTGAGCAGGTAATGGTAAGAGTGCAGGTGTTTTCTGAGGTGTTTTGCTTCTTTGAAATAAAAGCGGTATCCATCACATGACCTGATAGCGTATGCCCGCCAATTTCATCCCCAAATTTCGCCGATCGCTCAAGGTGCACCTGGGTGTTACATTGGGCGTGCTTTAAAGTTGTTTTAGTTAAAGTCTCTTCAATGGCATCAAACCAAACAAGATTACCATCTGTTCTAACAACAGTCTGGCAAGCACCATCAATATTAATGCTGGCACCAATTTCAACATCAACCAGAAAATCATCTGGGCAACTAATGCAATAACTTAGGTGCTTTATTCCTTTTTTAAGCTCAATGATGGTGCCTAAAGCCCTTACAATACCTGTGTACATGTCCATCTCACATTTTGTGTAATGCAAAATTTTGCCAGAAAATACAGTAGGAATCAATATTTGCCTCATAAATAGAGGATTAATATCGGGCACTATACTAAACTTGTGATTAAATGTTAGTTGACAAGATGTTTTGCTATGGTACTGACTTTACTTGCTATAGTCCTATTAGTCTTTGGATTGTTCTATTTAGGCGCTGGCTTTAAAGCTCTTAAGAGAGTTGAGCCTGTCACGTCGGTGGCGCACATCACGATTAGTGTGGCTTTTTTTGCTATCAGTTTTTGTTTTATTTTGGGCTTTGTGACGCTGAAGGGTTATAAAGCATTTACTCAAGAAGCTCTTGCTGCAAGAGTGCATATTGAGCCAATTGAAGAAGGGCAATTTTACGCTCATTTTCAATTCCCAGATGGCAAGAAACATACTTATAAGATCTTTGGTGAAGCCCTCTATGTTGATGCCCATATCCTGAAATGGAACTCATTAGCTACCTTTATGGGGATCCAAACAAGCTATCAATTGGCTAGAGTAGGTGGGCGTTATCAAACTGTGATGGACGAGATTAATAAAAAGAGAACTATTTTTCCTATCGGAGAAGAGAATAAGCAAGATCTATTCGAACTAAGGAAAAAGTTTTCTTCCCTGACTTTTTTGGTGGATGCAGAGTATGGATCAGCATCGTTTGTCACAGCTAAAGAAGGTCACTATACCTTGATGGTCTCAACATCAGGACTGCTCTTTAGAGAAATGGTGGCGCCTTGATATCGGGGCCACCTGTATACTGCTGCGGTTATGATGTTAACCCATCATGGGATCATCCAATTATTTTTTTCTACCTTTTTTCCTAGTTGAGCCGCTATCCGATGGTGCTGGGTGATCGTCTTCTTTCTCTCGGCGAGCCTGTTTTTTCTCTTTAGAAAACAGAGAGGTCACTGCATTCTTTGAGCTCTTTAAGTCTTGAGTGCTCTCAAAATCTTGCTCCATCTGTTGTGCTTTGGCAGGATTTGTTATTTTAGTGATCAAAATAGACAATTTAGTGAAAAAACTAGTGATAGCCTCTTTGAATTGGCTTGCGACATTGAATGCAGGCACATCTTTAAGATCAGTCTTTATTTTATCTTCAAGCTTCAGTAAAGCTGCAATGACGTTTTCTGGCTCAGGGTTACCAACAATTTCTTGCATGCAATCTTCCATCATTTGGCGAAATGGACCAATAAAGTTTTGTAAATGACGAATATCTTCGTTAGAGCTTTGAAACATTTCATCGGCTAGGTGTCGCAGTATTCTACTTTGCTCCTCTAAGAGATCAAAAGCTTCTCTAGCATGTCCAGCCAATGCATTTTCTTTTTGGATATGTTTGAGTCTTTCTAATCTGGCATCTTCGCGAGCTTTAATTTCATTGGTAGCTTGAAAAGCTAGTTTAATGCGCTCGGCTTGCTCTTGTGTAGGTGTTGGGTTAAGACGACCAAGTTTATCTGGATGAAATTGAAGTTGTGTTGTTCGATACCAATGATTCATGCTTTGGTCGGTTTTTAGAGTAGGCGTTTGCTCAAGTTGGTTTAAAGCAATGACTTCTTCTGCTTTTTCAAGAATGGTATCCAAAGTTCCCGGCATTTTATCACCTCAAATATGATTAATAACACTGAAGTAATCTTAGCTAAAAGAGAGTAAAAAATGTTGTGTCTAATGGAGAAGGTTCTATTTCTTGATTATAAAGTAAATAGTGCATGCACAATAAAGACACTAGTCAAAGTACCAGCCAAATCAGCACTTAGATCTTGAAAATGGCTTAAAAAAATCAAAATATATCAAATAGCTCTATTCACCTTTGAACCTACCCCAATTTATTTGCAAACATAGTACTAAAGTACAATGATTTTTGTTTTTCGAACAGGATACCCTGAAGAATATGAATAAAATTCATCATTAGGTGAATATACTCAAAAAGAGACAGGCATTATGATACCAAGTAATACTGATGAGCTAGTGAGCTCAAGCTCACTTCAAGACAACAAAGTTGAATTTAAAAACCTTGAGGGTAGACTTACATTCAAATCTCGTAACCCTGACGAGAGTTTGCCTGAGCCCAAGATTGATAAAGTCTTTAAAGATGAAAACGGTGATGGTCTTATAGAAGTGGATTCACAAAATGGAAATCTCTTCATTGAGGGCAGCACGGGAGACAATAAAATAGTTGTTAAAAATGTCATCGGTGATGTGGTGATTGATACGGGCGGTGGTGATGATGAAATCATCTTAGAAAATATCAAAGGAAACGTTATTATTTTAGGTAAAGATGGTCATGAAACCATTAAAATCTTAAATATTGATGGTGATTTATCAATTGATCCCAGTCTTGGATTAGAGTCATTATTGGTGGATGGCGTGACAGGGAATACGACTGTTTATGAGTTGCAAGTAAAGATTTTCTCTTTGAACGACGAAATGATGACGCTCCCAGAGTCCATGCCTGGACTTATTACATTCATGATGGATAATCACAGACCAATTAAAAACATGGATGAAGAGGACACTGAGCTGGCATTCTTAGAAAGCGCAGATAATGGTGGGTTATCAGCACCTTTCCATACCAATCGCTTTCCTCAAAATTCATCAAACATAGACTCAAACTCACAGAGCCCTCCTGAGCCACCAAATGATCCGACGCCACCTGGAGATGAATTCATTGTTTTTGAGCAACCACCGATCCCAGATACAGATTCATCACCTGTAAACCAAACCTTGGTGGTCAATACAACAGAAGATGTGGTTGACCCAAATGATGACTTTCTTTCTCTCAGAGAAGCTGTGATTTTAGCTAATACCGCCGGCAATCCTTTTACAACAATTCTTCTAGATCCACTGAATAATATTGAAATGGAAATTAATGGTGAAATATTTTCCGGAGACACCTCTGTTTTTCAACTAAACCGTATGGATGCCTCTGAATCAGACCTTTACCATGACTTAGACGTAACCGATGATCTTTTAGTGATGGGCGTTGGTGACAATATAACGATTGAAGCTATTTTTGCTTCACAAGGATCTGAAACTCGTTTATTTGAAGTGGATTCAAATACGATTTTGAGCGTCAATAATTTAACCTTAAAGGGTGGGGACGTTGAAAATGCTGATGGTGGGGCCATCAAGGGCAATGATAATAGTGAATTAAATCTTGAAAACGTCACGATTGATGGTAACAAAGCTAATGATGGTTCTGGAGGAGGGGTATACTCTGGAAATAATTCTTCTGTAACCGTATTATCGTCTTTTATTTTGAATAATGAAGCTAGAGATGGTGGCGGGGGAATTTTAGTTGAAGATGGTAGCACTGTGACTGTTGTTGACTCCGATTTTATATCCAATAAGAACAGTGTTTGGGCTGGTGGAGGTCTCCGTGTTGAGCAAAATGGCATCACACACATATCTAATTCATTATTTGAAAAAAATGAAGCCGGTACTTACGGCGGCGGTATTTTCTCTCATGACAATTCTACTTTAACAATTACTGCGACTGATATCTTAGGAAATAAGGTTAATGGGTCGGGAGGTGGGGTTACTGTTTTTAACGGTGCAACATTAAACATCACACATTCCACTATCTCTGGTAATGAATCCAATCACGGCGCTGGCGTTTATGCTAATAAAACCTCATCATCGACAATCGTAGATACAACGATCTCAAGCAATAAAGTAAAATTTAGTGGCGGAGGCATTTTTATTGAAGATGATGGTTCTCTAGATCTTCTTAATTCAACTGTTTCTGGCAATGAGTCAAGTAATGTAGCTGGAGGCATTAGGTTAGAGCCTGGTGTTGAGGCAAGTATAACCAATGCAACTATTTCTGGCAATACAGCAGGCTCAAATGGTGGTGGTCTTGCTCTTTTCGGTGCTGATGCTGACATTTATAATACCACCATCACTAATAATAGTGCTGACGTTAATAGCAATAATAGTGGTAATGGCGGTGGTATTTGGTTGCGCGATGATAGTACCCTAATGCTTCACAGCACAATTGTGGCTGATAATATCGATAAATCTTCTGGCAACGTACATCATGATATATCTAATAACTTTGGAGCCACTGGTAATATCTCTAATTCTAGTGACTATAACTTAATTGGCGACCTGACAGGTTTAAATGCTACAAATCAAGCTACCTTGACGGATAGCAATAACTTGAATGGCCCTGCTAATTTACTACCTCTTGCCAATTATGGTGGCACAACCCAAACTCATGCGCTCAATCCAACTAGCCAAGCGATTGATCAAGGCAATAATTCATTAACATTATCTGAAGACCAAAATGGTAACGCTAGGACGCAAGATGACGCTTTGTATCCAAATAGTGGTGATGGTACAGATATTGGCGCTGTTGAATCAAATTATCTTATTGTCAATACCACAGAGGATGTGATTGATTCAAATGATGCATTTCTTTCTCTTAGAGAAGCTGTGATCCAAGCTAATATCATCGGAAATTCATTTGCCACGATCGTCTTAGACCCAATGAATAATATTGAAATGGCAGTCAATGGTGTCATATTTTCAGGAGACACCTCTGTTTTTCAACTCACTCGTATGGACGCCTCTGAATCTGCCCTTTACCATGATTTAGATGTTTCGGATGATCTTTTAGTTCAAGGTGTCGGTAACAATATAGCCATTGAAGCAGACTTTACGTCAACCAATCAACATACTCGACTTTTTGAAGTAGAGTCAAATGTTGTTTTGAACTTAAATAATTTAACGCTGTCAGGTGGCTCTGTTTCTTCAACTGGCGGCGCCATTATGGGCAATAGCCTTAGTGTGCTAAACCTTGAAAGTGTCGCAGTCGAGAATAATAAAGCAGACGCAGAGGGTGGTGGCATCTATGTTCAAAACCAATCTCATTTAACGCTTGGAAATTCTAATATTTCAGATAACGAAAGTGGAAATTTTGGGGGAGGGATTTATATTTCCTCTCAAGGAAGACTAGACATTAATGATTCGACAGTTTCTGGTAATGAGGCTAATAATCATGGTGGTGGTATCTTTGCTAGCATTGACTCCATCTCAACGATTGAATCGTCTGAAATTTCAGGGAACAAAACGACTCAATTTGATGGTGGGGGAATATTCACTGCGATCAATTCAAAGCTAACGATGAATAACACCACTGTCTTTGATAATGAATCAGGTCGTCACGGTGGCGGTATCTATGCGAATGACGGATCAAGCTTAACGGTTGTAGCTTCTAATATTTCAAATAACGACAGTAACAATCGAGGTGGTGGGATTGCTGTTTGGCAAGATGCTACACTTGCCATCACTGATTCCATTGTTTCAGAGAATGAGGCAGGGGGGCTTGGTGGTGGTATTGCAGCTCACTTCAGATCAGAGCTTTCTATTGCTGATACAACGATTTCAGGTAACAAAACAGAAGTTCATGGAGGGGGTATCTTTATGGAAGATGATGGGACTTTAGGTCTCAGTAACTCAACCATATCTGGTAATATGGCCAATGCTTCTGCAGGAGGCATCAGGTTTGAGCCAGGAGTCGTTGCAACCATGACTAATGCAACTATTTCTGGCAACACTGCAAATTTAAATGGTGGAGGGCTTGTCTTGGCTAACGCTACTGCCGATATTCATAACTCCACCATAACTGATAATAGTGCCGATAATCAAATGAATAATAATGGAAATGGCGGTGGTGTTTGGCTGGACAGTGGTAGTATTTTATCCCTTCATAGCACTATTGTAGCTGACAATACAGATAAGTCACCTAGTAGTCTTGTGGCTCATGACATAAGCGATAATAACGGAACTATAGATGCCTCGAGCAGCTTTAATTTAATTGGAGATTTAACAGGGTTAAATGGTGTCAATGCGGATACATTAACAGTAGGAAGCAATCATAATTTAAATGGCCCTGCGATGCTTGCGCCTCTTGCAGATAATGGGGGGCCCACTTTCACTCATGCCCCTAATCTAGATAGCCCTGTGCTTGATAACGGGAATAATCCATTAAGCTTGTCTGAAGACCAAAATGGTAATCAAAGGACACAAGACCTCATTGACGTTTTATATCCAAACAGTGGAGATGGAACAGATA
>CAYGPI010000074.1:0-12754 GCA_964351745.1 uncultured Francisellaceae bacterium | reverse complement strand
CATCACTGGGACCCGATTACCCTTAAAGAAATAATCACTCCCCCAACCTGCCGCAATCACACCGACTAAGCCGCCTATTTCAAATCCGGAAACAGCAAGCCCAGAAACAATTTCTGTCAGCCCTTTCATCTCTTGAAGATAAAAAATACTCCAATCATTCACGGCTGTTCTTACGACGTAGACAAAAAAATAATTGATAGCAAATAGCCAAACATATTTATTATTAAGCACATGAGAGAACATGATTTCCTTCGCTGAAAGAATACTTGGCTTAGTCGCCGCTTCTTTTTGTTTAGCTAAGTCGTTTTCATTTTCTACAGCTGGCAATCCTAAGGACTGAGGAATGTCACGTAATCGATTGATGAGCCATAGCCCCATCAGGATACTGATGACTGCTGGCACAAACATAGCAAATCGCCAACCAAGTTGTGCCGCACAAGCTAACGCTATAAGGGGGATTAAAGCGCCGCCAACATTATGGGAGGTACTAGTAACACTATACCAAAATCCTCTATTGGACTGATTAAACCAGTAAGTTAAAGATTTAGTACAGGCCGGCCACCCCCAGGCTTGAAAGAAACCGTTGAGCCCCCAAGCAGCACAGAACAACCAAAGGTTAGAGGATAGTCCAAAGAGAATATTAATAAACCCTGTTGCTATCAATCCAAAAGCCATAAAATATCTAGGATTAGATCTATCTGATTTGACACCACATAAAAATTTGCTTATGCCGTAGCTAATATACAATGTTAATCCAATAAGACCAATTTGAAACTTTGAGTAATCAAATTCAGCAGCAATAGCTGGGGCAACGAATGTAAAACTTTTTCTTGTAAAATAGAAAATCGCATAACCAAAAAACAAGGAGTAACAGATCCTCATGCGCCAATATTTGTACTGGGAATCGACCTCACTTTGGTCTTTGATAGGCTCTGCAAATGGAGAAGGTTTTAATAAGGCAACAAGTTGACTAAACAATATAACTCTCCTTGTTTAACAAAGCGTGTAATAAAAAAATCAGACTGTGATTTTTAAATGACGATGAAGAGATGAGCAGCTTCATCAAAACCAAACTTTGTACTGCAAAATAATTTATTCTGTTCAAGCAGGCTGTCCTAGCTCTTAAAATTTAATTCTAAAATATCATTTTGTTTCTGGGCTTTCCAGGTTATATATCGTAGCAATGTGCACCAGCACTTTGCTATTAAGTTGTTCATCAATCAACAAAATACTTTATTATAGAGCGCGGCATTGAATTCGCGACATGTAAAATGCTTAGGCGCGACCAGGAAAATGAAAAATATTTGCTGGGGTAGCAGCTTTATCGCCAGGAAAGCTCGAATCCCTCAAGACGAAGATAGCCATAATAGTGTCAACCCTAAGGTAAGTTTCACCACTATAATGCTTGGTACTATTTTCACCAGCACCAAGAATAAAGGCTCTACCCTCGGAATACCAATGAGTGTTTTCCACCTTAAGAGAGCAGTCTAACAAATCACCATTCGACCAAGCTTCTAGATCATTTTTAGTAACCTGGCCTCGAAAGACTGTAATTCCATCAGTAAACTTGTTAACTTCGATTTCAACCCATATCTTGTCGTTTTTTTTGCTCATACTTTTAGCCATAAAACAAGTTAACCATTCTGACAGTTTATTAACTGATGTTATTTATACCATATACTATCATAGTCTTATAGATTAACTCTACGACTGCCTTCAACATTAAAAGTTAAACAACTTAACACATTATACACCCAGTATGCTATGACTAATATGTACCTTTACATTGTGTATGACGGAGTATCAGATGATTAACAAGTTAACACCAATTGTCGCTCTTTTAGTATTTTTGTCGCCTTTCACCGCTCAAGCTGAGTCTGACAATGATTACGATCATGCTCAGGGCATGGAGCATCAAATGGATGAAGCTAATGAAGCTATTGACACAAGCACTGATGTTATAGACAGTGAAATGATCATTGATGAAGAAGTAGAAACAGAATCAACCATGGATGATGAACCTGAAATGCCAGGGATGCATTAATCGACCTTCCTAGCTAATCTTAATCTCCAGCACTCTGCTGGAGATTTTTGAACTGCGCACACATACACTTAAATAAACTCCCCCACTCTAACCTATTTAAATGAATACAATTTCCAAAATTCATAATTTATTCTGAACTTACTTCTAGCCTATAAAGTCCTACCTACATGCACGGTCATTTTGCTGATCGTCAATTATTTGTGATTGGAGGTAGGTCATGAAAAAAATAATACTATGTATGTTGATGTTAATAACTTTTCCGGCATTCGCTCATTTATATGGAGAAAAAATTTGTAAAAAGCCAGAGAACACTTGTTACAAAGCTAAAGCTGGAGACTCTTGGAACTCCCTATTTCAAAATGAAAGAGAAAGAGATCTCGTCAAAAGATTAAATAGAATGAATGTTACTTTAAGACGCGGCAACATTATTGCGATCCCTAAAAATCTTCGCAGCACAGACATTATGGATATTAGTCCCTTTCCACATCATGGGGCCCCATCAAAGTCAGGAACCATTGTTGTTAATCAATCTGAGCTAGCTTGGGGGGCCTATAACGCCAGTGGCAAGCTTGTAAAATGGGGTCCCATGTCTGGAGGTAAAAATTACTGCCCAGATGTTAAGCGCGGATGCAGAACGATTAGCGGAGCGTTTACTATATATAGAAGCCAGGGTGAGGGCTGTCGCTCAAGCAAATATCCAAGACCTAATGGTGGCGCGAGAATGCCCTACTGTATGCACTTTTATAAAGGATACGCCTTACATGGATCAACCTCAGTACCTGGGCATCATGCAAGCCATGGTTGCGTACGCATGTTTATAGAAGATGCTAAGTGGTTAAATCACAACTTCATCAAAGTTGGAGCAACGAAAGTTAAGGTTAACAGGTAAGAGCCTAATAAGGAGTGAGCTTTTGCTTGCTCCTGCTTCTAAGTATTTGTACAATGCTATCTACGTATCCTTTTAAAGTTTTATAGATAACTAGTGGAATAGCATGAAAGAATTATCAAACAAAGAAGTACAAGCGGTTAACGGTGCGCATGGCACAGGATTGGTGATGACAATCCTAGGCATCCCGCATGTTATCATGGGTTTTATTGAGTTTTATAACTATACTTACGATTGGGTTTCTACAGGTTGCTCTACTTGTGAAGATGATGACCATTTTAAGAAGACTATCTGCGGCATCACTTCAAATGACTAAATCAGTAATTGTCATTCCTGCAAGAATGGCTTCTACTAGATTTCCAAACAAACCACTTGCGCTCATTTCTGGTCAAACCATGATTGAGCGTGTCGTGGCCATTGCACTTCATTCTAAATTGGCAACTAAAGTCGTTGTTTCGACTGATGATCAAAGGATTGCCAGCGTTATAAAAAGCGTGGATGTTATTCTCACATCAAGTCAGTGCCAAACAGGGACTGATCGAGTTGCTGAAACTGTCAAACAGCTTGATGGTTCCTTCGATATTGTCTTTAGTTTGCAAGGTGATGCTGTTTTAACGCCGCCGTGGATTATTGACGATATTATTCGCACGATGTCAAATGATCCAACTATAAGAATTGCAACACCAGCCGTCCTATTAAAAGATCAAGATAAGCTTGATTTTATAAAAAGCAAACAACACGGAAGCAGCACCGGAACGTGTGTTGTTTTTGATAAAAACATGAAAGCTTTGTATTTCTCAAAAGGTTTAATACCCAATAACCGCGATAACGACTTAACGGCTCCACTTTATAGGCACATAGGGTTATATGGCTATCGCACAGACGCCCTTCTTCAGTTTGCATCATTAGAGCAATCCCCTCTTGAGAAAATAGAATGCTTAGAGCAGCTAAGGGCTTTAGAGAATGGTATCGCTATCCACATGGTTGAAGTGGATTACCGTGGCCGAACTCATGGCTCTGTCGATAGTTTTGAAGATATCAATGTAATTGAAAAGATCATAGCGCGAGAAGGTGAACTTTCAGTATGAAATCTTTAAGATTATTCCTAGTTAGGCACGGCAATACTTTTGAGAAAAATCAAGATCCAGTCATGATTGGCTCACAAACTGATTTAAACTTAACAGCCCGCGGATTAGAGCAAGCTGACTCGGTCGCTAAATATTTTCTACAATCAGATGTTAAAATCGATGCGCTCTATGCTGGAAATATCAAAAGACAACAACAAGCCGCGCAGATAATCCAGAGCTCTCAACCTTCTTTAAATCTATTAAGCCATCATTGTCTTAATGAAATTGATTATGGTAAATGGGAAGGATTAACTGTTGAAACAGTCAACGAAACATGGTCTGAGCAATATTCTAACTGGGTGAACAAAGCGACTTGGCCAAAAGATGTTTTTCTTGGGTGTGAGCAAGATAAAAAAGAATCTATTCAACAGTGGTTAGAAGAATTGTCAACTCAAAGAGCTGGTCAAACGGTCGTCGCACTAACAAGTCAAGGGGTTATAAAACTCATTGTTTCTTTATATCCATCTCTTTGGAAACCTTACAAAACTCTAGAATCTTTTAAAGTAAGTACTGGAAACATTTGCGAGTTAGAAATCAGTCATGCCATCGATATCAAATACTGGAATCAAGAGCCTGGCCGTCTTACTTTAGAAAAAGCTTGAGCTGGGGTAATAGAGCTTGTAAGTTCAGGGTAATGATTAGCTATCCCAATATCGCTTCTGTTCAGACTACTAAAATCAAAAGGCTCAGTTTGGATTTGACAAAAACGGCTGACCTCATCCATAACAACAGCAGGCGAGTCGAGTAAAGTCTCATAACGAACACGCAATATATCAATGCCACACTCCTTCTCCCAGAAAGTAGCAAGCCGCGTCATTTGTTGGTGGTAAAATTGAATATGTTTCATGTCATTGGCATATCCATTGCCACGCACATAATACTTTAAGAAAATTTTAACATAATTATCTAAAGGATCTCTTTCACATAGAATAAATTTAGCATTAGGAAACATGAGCTTTAGTAAACCAATATGCTCAATATTTTGAGGCGTTGTGTCGGTTATTAATTGTGCATCCGGATCGACACCATAGCAAAGCATCCCATAATACTTTTGAGCAAAACTTTTGAGTCCGCCGGATAGTAGTTTAGAAAGGCCATCTGGATAAAAATGATTCAACTTTAGCCTTTTTCTATAGTCATGCTTCATGGTCCCAACAAAGCAACACTCATGTTTCGCGTGAACAAAAAGCTGCTGGGCCAGTAGAGACTCTAGTAATGTTTTCCCTGAGCGAGACAAACCAACTATAAAAACAGGCTTATCTGATGCATGCCCCAAATAATCATCAAATTTAAGCTCTCTAAACTGCTCTTTGATTTGAGATAGAGCATCTGCTAAAACTTGCGGATTAAATGGAAATATTTTCTTTCGCATCTGGTTCGCAGCTAAGGCACTTTCACTAGCCTCATGAAACATGCCGCAGTCATGGTAAATTTTAATAAGCCCATAAAAGGCATACATTTTACTATCTGCGTGCGAGAGCGGATTCTTAGTAATTTGTGATAATAAATGAAAATCGGAATTGTCTGTGCTGGAATAAGTTATGCAACTTGTTTTGTTGCGTAGATATCGAGCAGAGGAAGGCTCCATAGCAAGCAAAGCGTCATAGTGGGGTATAGCCTCTCTAGATCTGTTCACTTCACGAAGCACTAGTGCTAGATTGAGATGATATCGATAATCGCTAGGATAAATATGAACAGCGGTCTGGTAAGCTTCTAATGCCTCATTGAAACATTTGAGTCTCCAAAGATTTAGCCCAAGCTCATACCATGCCTTGTCGAAGGACGGGTTGTATTTAACAGCTTTTCGACAAGCGACAACAGCTAACCCACTTTCATTTAAGCTATGAAAACCGCGTGCCATCGTTAAATGAGCCAAACACAAATCATTAGGCTCTTTAATTTGAGGCAGTTTCTTTTCAAGATACTTAATAACTTCTCGGAACTCCCCCTTCTTATAAAGGGATTGCGCTTTGAAGATAATGTCTGCTGTGTTTTTATTCGGCATCGGTCAACCTTTCGCTACTAATTATAAGATTAGCAGCAAAAGGAAGACCTATAACGTTGGTTGGTTAACTTGTTTCTTCCGAGATCCAAGCACTAAGAATATCAATAACCTTTTGTGCCTGCCCAGCGTTAGAGATATTGAACTTTGACTTTTGTTTATATTCACCCTTTGACTTTTGATAGCGGCGAATACTGTATTTAGTTGGGCCATAATCTTGTGTTTTGTTATCAAATTCTTGGAATTTGTACATAATTGTTGACCAAGCACCTTTCGTAAGCACTTGCTTATCAAGTTCTTTTACTGTTACAACGCCACCATCCACATACTCAATAGTTAAGTCGTCGATTGTCTCTGCCATATATTCCTCTACCTTTGTTTAAATTTCGTGACAATGTAACAGGCTAGTGCCCCGGAGAAAACCCCTAAAATGAGACTGCCACGTAATAACATCATAATAATCTCAACGAAGCCCCAAGAATCTCTTGGATACAAAGCAATCGCCACAATAAACCACAAAAGAATTGGCAGCGACATGCCAATCAGGAATATTTTCTTAAAATCCTTATTGACCACTAAGAGTATACTCATACCAACAAGCAATACAGCTAAATTCAAAACAACTAGGACAGGTGGCATATATTCCTCTTAATCAATTTGCAGCTCAAAGATCTTTCGTTTTAGATCTTCAGCCATTTTCTTTGCCTTAGCAACGTCCTCGGCGCTAAGCTGAGCCATGAGCTGTTGTCTAGAGACTTCAATTTCTGGGTCCCCTGCAGTTGCAGCAACAAGAATCCATGCATATCCTGTGATATCATCTTTTTTAACTCCTTCGCCCTTCAGGTACATGATGCCCAGATTAAATTGAGCATACTTTTGCCCCTTTAAAGCAGCCTTAGTATACCACTTAATGGCTTCTGACAAATTTTTTGGAGTCCCCTCTCCTGTTTGCAACATAAGACCAACATTAAACATCGCACTATTAAAACCCTGCTCAGCAGATTTCTTAAACCACTTAAAAGCTTGGACTTGATCAACAGGCGTACCTTCTCCTTTGGAATACTTCAGCGCAAGATTATACTGAGCAGAAGGAACTTGATTCTCAGCAGCTAATTTAAACCATTTCAATGCTAATTGCTCATCCCTAGGAATGCCTAAGGCTTGATCGTACATGACTGCAATGTCATATTGTGCTACCTCATCTCCTTTTTGAGCAGCTTCTTGTAAGTAGTTGAAGCCTTTAGTGAGATCTTTCTCTACACCAAAGCCTTTTGAATAAAGTTTACCTAGTTTATAAATACAAGGTGTGTAAGAAAGTTTTGCGCACGCTTCATACCAGTTAAAAGCATTTGTCGCACTTGGAGTATAACCTAAACCACCAAGTTCAAAGGTTTCCCCCCAAAAATACATAGCTTCAACGTACCCATGATTCGCAGCAGCTTTAAGCCACAATTTAGCCTGAGTATCATTGGCTTTAACCCCAATGCCGTGCAGATAGACTTGACCAAGCATAAACTCTGCTGCTGGATATCCAACATTGCCGGCCTTGAGGTACCAACTTAAGGCTTTTTTGTCGCTTTGCTCTACTCCTGCACCCATACGATAATTAATACCTAGATCATACATCGCTGGAACATAGCCTTCATTAGCTGCTTTTTCTAGCCACAGATAAGATGATTTATAATCAGGAGATATCCCGTCGCCTGTTCGTAGCAAAACACCTAACAAGTGAGCAGCTTCTAGATTATTTTGATCTGCTGCTTTTTTATACAAAACAGCAGCCGCGTCACCATCTTTCTTAACCTCTTTACCTTCAGCATAAAGTTTCCCCAAATAGATCATAGCTGGATGATAATTCAAATCTGCAGATTTCTTAATCAGCGCCACACCATTTGCACTTGAGGAGATTTCTTTATCTAGAATCATTGTCGCCAAATAAAAGAAACTTGAAATTTCGTTCTTTTTGCTTGCTGCCTCGAATAACTGCTGAGCTTTTTCAAAATCTCTTTCAACCCCATTTCCGTTTTTGTACATGAGACCTAGCTCGACTTGAGCTAAAGGGTTTTCATTTAAAGAAATAACCTTTTCAAAAGCATATTTTGCTTTAGCATAATCCTGTTTAACAACAATGCCATTTTTATAGTACAGGCCGATTTGGTACATAGCGTCAACATTGCCTTTATCAGCGGCCTTTTTAAACCACCTATAAGCATATTGATGATCAACACTAGTACCAAAACCTGTATCGTACATCATGCCAAACCAATACATGCCTTCTGGATGATCTTGCTCGGCAGCTTTTTTAAACCAGAAAAAGGCTTCTGGCGGATCTGATGGAATCTCAGTCCCTTCGTGAGCCATTTTTCCAAAAGCGACCATTGACTCAACATCACCCTTTCTTGCTTTTCTAAATAATGCTCTTGCCTTTGCGTTTTTTGGCTCTTGAACACCAAGTCCACCTGAACGTCTAGGCTCAGGTGATTGAGCGAAGGCATGAGTGTGCCATGCAAATGATGAAATGATCATTAATATCCATATAGTTTTTTTCATGATTGTCCTTAGTTGCCAATGGTTGTTTAACCAACTTGCCCTGTAATTTGTTAATGGTATATTTTTTGATGGTAGCTTTAATAAACTATAACAAATACTATGATAGCTCACGAGTTTGTTCGAATGATTAAAGCAAAAATTATGAAAAATTTCTTATATCTACTAATAACTTGCGGCTTAATACTTAGTTCTGCGACACATGCGGGCTTAAAAGCATCCGATCAATGTTACGAATCTTTTACCATGCAAAACTGGCAACTTGCAAAACTACATTGTCTTAATGCTGCCAAACATAACTCAAACGATCCCGTGGTCTATTATGCCCTTGCTAAAATGACAGAATCCGGCCTTATTCAAGATCCAAATCCCTGGCAAGCCAAAGCCTGGTATGAGAAAGCAGCTCAACTTGGTCACAAAGAATCTCAATACCGTCTTGGCCTTTGGTACAGCCAACATCACGCTTATGAAGATAGCTTTTATTGGTTCACCCAAGCAGCTAACCAAGGTCAACCAGAGGCCGAATCCAAACTGGCGCAATACTATTTAAATGGCGTCGGTACTCAAATTAATTATGACCAAGCTTCATACTGGCTAGAGCGCAGTGCTAATCATGGCGACAGTGCCAGTCAGTTAAAACTTGGTGAGATGTATGAAACTGGTCGCGGCAAGAAAAAGGATCTAAACCAGGCCGTGTATTGGTACAACCTAGCAGCTGAGCAAAACAATCCTTTTGCATTAAGTAAAGCAGCCTCTCTTTACATGCAGCTCGGAGAGACAAACCGATCTTTTAATTTAAATAGAAAATCAGCTCAGCTAGGTCACGTGACTGGGATGTTTAATACAGCTAAAGCCTACGAAAATGGCTATGGTACTGTTCAAAATAAAGAAAAGGCCTTTTATTGGTACAGGCAGGCTGCTAGGCAAAATCACTATCAAGCGCAGTGGATCACGGCAACGTTGTACCACGATGGCGTAGGTACGACACAACATATGCCAAAAGCGCTTTACTGGTATAAGCGCTCTGCTGATAATGGCGTTGCTAACAGCCAATATCAGATGGGTGTTTTTCACCGAGATGGTACCTTCTTTTCAAAAGATGAGCATAAGGCTGATAACTTCTTCCAACAGGCAGCACAAAATGGCCACCTCAAAGCAAAACTTATCGTAGCAAAACAATATCTTGCTTCTGGCTCCTCATACAAAACAAGAGAAGCTGCCGATATTTTTAAAAGTGCAGCATTTAATGGCAACGCACAAGGGCAATATGAGTTTGGGAAGCTTCAATATGCAGGTGTAGGCACTTCGCAAAATAAAGAAGAGGCTTTAACTTGGCTAGAAAAATCAGCCAATCAGGGCAACTCCCAAGCCGAAGCTTATTTAGCACAGATTTATTTAAATGATGTTGATTTTCAAGATAAGCACCTAGCCTTGAAATGGATCAGTCGATCTGCACAATCTAACAACCCAGCCTCCCTATACGAACTTGGTAGGCTATATGCTCAAGGCAAATGGCTCGATAAGGATATACAGGAATCAGCTCGTCTGTACGAACTTGCTGCTTTGCAGGGTAACGCTCCTGCCCAAGGCGAGTTAGGAAAGGCGTATCATCAGGGGCTAGGGTTGCCGCAAAATTATAGTATGGCGCAAAAGTGGTACCGCAAAGCCGCCTACCAAGGTGATTTACTCGCTCAATATAATTTAGCCATCCTTTACAAAAAGGGCCGCGGTGTTAAGCAAGATCCAATTCGTGCGTATAGCTGGATGAGTATAGCAGCCGCGTCAGGTTTCCCAGAAGCTATGTCAGCTCAGAAACAATGGCACCGTGAATTAAATGAAAGCCAAATTATGGCAGCCCAAAATATGAGCGTACAGCTTTTACAATAACCATAGTTTATCAGCATTTTTACCCGAAGGCAGCTCTCATTGAAAAAGGCAGGATTAAAAGATATGATTGAAGAGTACTATTTATGTTTGCTGACTCCCTAGTAAATGCCCAATATAGGAGATCTTAGCTATGGATGCGATTGACTTAGACTTTTACCAACCTACCCCCAAAGAAATTCAAGTATGGAGAGTTTGTGACGCATTGTTAAGCGAGAATAAACGCATTACTTATCAATCCATAGGCGAGCACCTTCTAACAATGGGCCTTAAGCGAGGCAGTAACTCTGATATTTGCAGATACTTGGCCAGTTGGAAAAAACATCATTATCCTAAAACCAAGTTGGCTAACAGGGATAAAAAATCTCAAGTAACAGCAACAAAACGAAACTCTAAGATTAAACACAATGATTTAGGCTATGTATATGAAAGTTTACAAAACATAGAAAACAGCCAGTCTGAACTTCTAGAGCGTATTAAAAACGTTGGTGAGCCCTCGTCAACCAAGGCGTCCACTATTCGTACTGACTCATTACTCAAAATAATAAAAGAGCAAAGAATTCGCGAAGAGCATTATTTAGCAGCGCTATCACATTCACGTGACATCCAAAGCCTATTAAAGTCACAAATTAACCAATATCAACACCAGCTAAGAAACCTAGAAGCCAAAGCAAAAAGTTAGCAAACTTAAAAAACTGGTAAGCTGATCACATTAATACGTAATTCCTATATACTGGCCCATTTCTACAAGATATAGGAGTAATCATGAGTAAAATACTACTGATCCACGGTTATTATGAGCAAGATCCAGATACTGACTATGGTAGAGTCATGACGTCCATTTATAATAGCTTAAAAAATAATGGCGTCGAAAGAAATGAAATAGAGTTAGTAAATCCCTTTTCCTTTTGCCAAGAGCAATTTAACTTTAATCAGCACGAAAACCCCAAAGACACAGCACAGTGGTATCGAGGATTACGGACTGAGCAGCATAATCGTCTCATCAGAGCTCAACAAGAGAAAATTACTCAAGCAGATTATTTGATCTTTTATTTCCCAATCTGGTGGCAAGCTGCTCCTCCACTCTTTATGCAATGGATGTCTGATGTTTTCAGGGGAGCTTCGTTTAAAACAGTAGAAGGAAGGCCTGTGGCAACATGGGGGGAGCAAGATATTCAAGCCATGATTTTAACCACTTCAGGCTACACCAGCGAAGTAAAGCTAGAAAACTACGATAAAGTCTTAAGTGCGACAGATCCAGCTATATCAGAATTGCTGACGATAGAGCAAAAACAAAAAATGATGGAGCTAGCGCAAGCATATCCACTGATCACCGCCTTATCTTATGCAGGCATTCCGGTAAAGGCTCAGGCTCATATTAACAATGTTCAACATGGCGATGATGTTCATTTAAGTCAAGCTATCTCCAGAACTGTTAATGATTTACTTCGTCCAACATTTGCACAAGCAGAGAAACCAATTCTCGTTAGTGGTGGACCCCACGCCATAAAAACAGCACCAATAAAAGCAGAAAGAGAAATTGACTCTGACACAAAAATCAAAGTCTCGCAGGCATTCAAATAACGCCATGGCGATAGCAAGGATGCTGCAACGCGAAACCCTAAACTAGAAATACGTTGATACAACGTTCAACTCGAACCATCTCTTTCAATTTTTTTTTCGCTATTATCTTCGTTTTCTTTGCTAAAATAATATTCAAAGAATGCTCCGTATAGCCATAAAAAATTAGGAGGTAATATGGAATTAGAAGTTAAATCACCTTATGACAAGACGCAGATTGCTACATTAGCTATGCACAATGATAAGGACATCGAGCAAATGCTGGATGCAGCCTCCTCGCTTTACAAAAATAAAAAAAATTGGTTATCGATTGAAAAGCGATGTGATATTTTGCACAGCATAGAGCAGTTAATGAAAGAAAATTCAGACTTTCTTGCTCTTCAAATTGCAAAAGAAGGTGGAAAACCACTTAGTGATGCACAAGTTGAAGTCGCACGAGCTATCGATGGCATCCAAGTGTGCCGGGACCACTTAAGAACTCGTAGTGGTGAGGAGATCCCCATGGGGCTAAATGAAGCCTCTAGAAAAAGGTTAGCTGTGACTCGATTTGAGCCTATTGGCGTCGTCGTGGCTATCTCTGCTTTTAATCACCCACTTAACCTGATTGTTCATCAAGTAGCGCCTGCAATAGCTGCTGGTTGCCCTGTTATCATCAAACCAGCTTCCTCTACCCCCTTGTCTGC
>CAYGPI010000073.1:5350-12793 GCA_964351745.1 uncultured Francisellaceae bacterium | reverse complement strand
GCTTAAACAGCTATGGGCAGCTTATTTTGGAGGGCTTCATATGATGAGTCCGCTAGAAGCGTTCAAAATCTGGCTGTCTACTTCATTTGTTAGAGCACACATCCCACTTATGAGTTTCCGCTCTTGGTTTGGCTTCAACGCCATGTGCCTCAATAAAAGCTACTACAGCCCACCTAGCATAGGGTTTACCTATTTTAGATTTATCCAGCTGAAATACGTCATGCCATGCAGGTTTCAACGATCTGGTTGTGAGCACTTTATCAAAATTACTCGACAACATAAATAATGCTTCTTCTGGGGTGTGCGATACTAATTTAAGATCAGATGGTTCTGAGCCTATACGTAGTCCTGGTTCACTTTCAGCAATAGCTAAAGTAAAGGCCCCGGAATCATAATGAGGCTTTGCTAACAATTCATTTGACTGCTGCCAATCATATCTCAAAAATCGAAGAGCAATATGAGGGCACTTTGTATCATATACTTTCCCGGCCACTCCCTCGTTATGCTCATCCAAATTATTTAATAGTCTTTCAACGATATGATAAGTTGACTCCCAAATTGGTAATGCTTGTTCAAAAAAATCCTTAACGACAGGGTTACCACCTATATACCTTGGGTATTTATCTAGAATAGCTGGATGAAAATGAAAAAACTCTTTTCTATCGTTATACAATCGATCGTCAATATCAGGATCTCGTTTTCTATAACCAATATCTCCTCGACGATGCATCGGTGCTATTGAGAAATTAACGACCTGTTTAATTGGCTCGGGCAGTGCTAAAAACTTAAAAAAAGCTTCAACAGCTTTTAATACCTCATCTTGAGGGACAGAAAAGGGCACTCTATAAAAAAATTGGTTCTTTAAATCATTGAGAATAGTATTCTGCTTAAGGGCTTGCTCTGCTTTCACAAAATTCATGGGGTTACTACTCTCTTATGATTATATTATTTTAGCATATAATACCATGTACACAGCGTATATTAAATATTAGCAAGTACAATCATAAGCTTATGTTCATTTCTGGATATAAATCTCAGGCCACAATGCATCAATCATCATAAATAATCCCTTTCAAAGTGCCTTATCAACACGTCAATGACGCAAGACGGTTTCTTCTGTGAATAAAATGTTTTAGAAGGCTATAGCATGACTAACCATGATATGGAGCCTTGTCTTTACCGTCTGAAAATATTAATATTCAATTAACTTATGATTAGATGATGATTTAGAATGCTAAACTTCCCAGAAAATACATTTACAAAATCAGGTATTATTACAGAAAAATTCCTTCAACTTAATCTAAATAGTTTTAATGAATGTGTTCATTATGTACATCAATTACCTTATGGGCGAAACTCAATCAAAGGGGAGTTTATGCTTGTCCTTAGTGAGCAAAGAGGTACCTGTGGCCATAAACATGCACTTATTTCAGCTTTAGCAAAAGAGCAGAACATCGATGTAAAGTTACATCTTGGTATGTTTTTAGCGACATCAGAGTTTGATCCACGAATTGAAGGATTTCTAAAACCATATCATATAAGTGAAATCCCAGAGGCACATTGTTTTGCAAGTTATAACGATATTTTTTTCGATATAACGTTCCCCGATAAAGTAACTCAGATAAGACGAAACGACATACTTGAGCTATATGAAATCAATCCATCGCAGCTTGATGAGTATAAGCTGCATAAGCATAAAGCCTTTATTAAAACTTGGATTGCGAAACATCAAATCCCGTACTCACTAGACGAGGTGTGGCAAATTAGAGAAGCTTGGATAGCCTATTTATCTCAGAGTTTAGATTAATTATATTGAGCCATTGCAACCAAAGTACCCATCACCACCAGCCATTGTAAGAAGACGAGAATATCCATAAGGGGCTTTCAAGCCCCTTCGAAGGCTCTTAAAGCGCTCATTAATAGCACCTCAACCCTTGTAAGCCCAATGTTTTCCAGTATGTCGAAAAACTCGATACTAGTATCAAGGTTTTCTGGAAACAAGTGTCGAGGTTTCCTTTAAACTGGTATGAATCGTCATGAAATGATTACCAAAGTTAAGTCGATTCGAGTGATTTTATGGACCTTCGATGCTCCATGAGTGCTACATCGAAGCAAGGATAAGAACAAGGTCTAGAATAATGATAAAAAAAGAAAAGAATCAGGATAAAGAAAGGACACGTGAAGGAGAGGGGAGAAGGTCTGGAAGAGGGGAGAGGAAACAATTTTATCCCAATGGCTCGTAATAGTTATTGAATCTCGCAATTAACCGGGAACAGCGGGAACAGCGAGAACCATGAGTCTTTGCTGGGGGTTAAGTGTTCCCGTCATGTTCCCGTTGAATCTGAGAGCGGGAACGCTGAGGTCAAAGATTGCATGAATGTTCCCGGTGTTCCCGTTCCAAAGTACATAGTTCAGGTTTGGGTGGGTGTTTCCCCATGATGCTCTCTGAGAGGCTGTGGGTCCCTCTGGAGTGAACTGAACACGGGCCACAGAAGCGCAAAATATGTGTAGTGTTTGGGGTGTGGAGGCGATCCAATATCAATATGTCTTATCGTTTATGAGGTTTGAGAGTTCTTTTGGATATTGAACGCGATAGCTGTTCAAATTAAAGTAAAGGCTATTAAATTGTACTAAAATATGATCAATGATGAATAATAACTATAAAGTTAGGTGAAAGCAGAAGCAACATATTCCATATATTTGGGCAATATTTTTAAAATATATTTATATGTCCTAAAGGAGCAAATGTTTATACCTTAGGAAGGCTGGAATATAAATTTGATTGGATTTTATATTGCGAATACTACTGCTAGATTATACCGTACTGCATTATTTTGGAGTTTTGTATGAATGAAATAATACAAGTAACTAAGCTTGATGCATCTAAGAGACAATTAGAAGTTGCAATAGATCTATTTTTTTTGTCGTGCGACCCGATTTCAATACATACTTTAACTTCTGCCAGTTATAATATATTGAGAGATCACTACAAAAAAGATGCCCAAGAAGTATTCATAAAAAACGAAATTCTAAAATATGTGAAAGAAAACATGAAAAAGAGAATGCTAAATAAAATCAATGAAGCAGAGAATTTTTTTAAGCATGCTGATCGAGATATAAATGTAGTTTTAGATTTTAGGCCAAAACAAACAGAGTATCTCATGTGGGAAGCTACTCAGATTTATTATGATATAACTAAGAAAAAACCTGATAAATTTAATATTTATAATTATTGGTTTGCAGCTAATCATAAAAATTTATTTGTAGAAAAAAATATTCAAGAAATTGATCGAGCACTTGATAGCGAAGAGATGATGGACCCCTTAGGAAATAAACAGATTTTTTATAGAACAGCTTTAAATATTTTGGGGGGTGAATAAAAATAACCTCCTCAGCTACTATGTTATTGCTTGCGGTCTAAGTAAGATAAAATGTGTTTGATGACTCAACAATGTTGAGAAGTTCTCTTCTCCCAATTATAATTTTTGAAAATTACTATCGAGAAGACTTTCATGGAAAGATAGTGCGTATACACATATAAGCCACTATTTGAAGTTGAGAAGTCATGTTGGAAATAATCGGTTGTTCAATATTCATTGTTATATGTTTGATGCTTGCTTCTGGCATAGTAGAGCCAAAAAAAAGAAAGGGGCGAAATCTTGGTGGTACCTTTGTTAGGCAAACCTTTGGGTATAGCGATGGCGATGTTGGTGAGAGCCTTGTTGAGCAATTTTTAACAGAGTATTGTCAGCATAGAGATGCTTATATGTTGAATAATGTTACTTTGCGTCTAAAGGGTGGAGGGACTACTCAGATTGATCATGTTTTGATTTCTTCCAAGGGAATATTTGTTATTGAAACAAAACACTATTCGGGGTGGATCTTTGCCAATCCTAAGTCAAGAGTTTGGACGCAAATACTATATAACGTAAAAAGTAAATTTCAGAATCCAAGCTTTCAGAATTATAAGCATGTAAGAGCCGTCCATAGTTTCTTTTATGCTTACCTAGGGCGTAATCATATTCATAACATTGTTGTTTTTACTGGTGAAGCGGAGTTTAAAACAGAGAAACCTAAAAATGTACTTTATATTGAAGAGCTAATCCCAACCATTGATAACTATTCAAACGATCATTTCACTTCAAGGCAAATTAAGTTCTGTGCAGATAGATTAAATGCCGTTAGGTTAGAGCCTTCATACGAAACTGAAATGGAGCATCATGCATATCTAGAAGAAAAGTTTGGAAGATAATCTAAGAATATCATTTCGTTTTCATTGCAGATTCTTCTTGCGGGAGTTTTGGGTATTTGAGTTGTGATTAGTTATGGTTCGTTGGTCGTTGCAACGGGCGTCCCCACAATAAATATACTTTAATATCAATGGCTTAAGTTCCAAAAGGCCAACTCATAATCCCTTGGTCCTCAGTTCGAGTCTGAGCAGGCCCACCAAAACAGAAGGGACACCCACATTTTCTTTGCTCTCCAATAGGCACTACGTTGATTGAGGGTGTCCTATTCGTATTCTTATTAATGTCTTAAAATTCGAGTTAATATTAAAATATTCAAAGTGACTACCGTATAAAAAAATTAGATAGTATGATTAAAGTATACCTATTCAGATAGGCGTAATGGTGCTATGTTAATTCATTATCAATTCCAGAAATAGAAAGAAAATATGCACTTAGATAAAAATGACATCCAAAAATATAAGCAACTTAAAACACATTTGAAATATGCTAAAGGGCTCAACATTGTAGGTTATATTCTTCTACTCTTGAGCTTCGTCTGCTTGTTATTTATGCCAGCATATACCTCTGCCTTCTTAATAGGTGCCTTAATTGTTAATAGCCATCAATTGTTTTCGCATACTGGCAAGCAGCTCTCCAGATTATTTGAGAAATATTTTTTATTAGATCTCAATGATTCCTCAAAAGCTGCTGGCACTCATGACTCTACAAATAAATCAAGTCATTAGTTCTTTTTTGCTCAGCAAGTGTTGCCGCATCAGTAATGGCACAACCGGCCGCACCCATACCTGCGCCGAATATAGCGCCACCTATCATGCCTACAGGGCCTCCAGCAATTCCTCTTAGAGCTCCAGTAAAACAGCCTACAGTGATTGAAGCAATCAGCTTGCCAAAGCTTAAACCTGCATTGACATCAATGGCTTCAGATAGCTTTAGTTCTCTCATAATAATGATCCTTATTACCACAGGTAATATTACCTCGATATAAACCAATGATATTACTGGTTATAGATAGAACAAACGCAATCATGATCGAGTTCAGCATTGAGTAGCTATAGACTAAAACATGGGTATTAAAACTAAACATCAGCAAACATATTGATATACGGAAAGTAGTATTCTGAAATACTTTGATTTTTGGGATTATTAATCCAGCAATAACCATATTGCTTATGTATAAAATTAATGAGTTCAATTCTATATATGACATAAAATTACCTGTTCATATTTTTTTTGCCTAACAAGCGAAGAAAAATGCTTCCTTGTTAGAAAGAATGTATGAAAGCCATGAAAGATAGAGCCCCAATATTTATATTGAGCGGTAGAAAATGTTTTAAAAAACAAAGGCCTACAGCCAAAAATACTTTGGTTAACTAAACTGGCTTTATAACTAAAATTTAATAGGGTAGAATGACGATAGTCATGGCCTAATCTCCTTGTATAGATTGGTTATGATTAGTACTCATCAGATGTTGCTGCATTTGGTGAGTACGACATGGTTAGCCTATATATTTTTTCATTTGTTTGCAACTGATTTTTGAACATATATTCAATCTATTGCAGAGCTTTTAAAATCAAAACACCTCTCAATTATTATCGGATAAAACTATCAAATCAACAATCAGACACCCACAAACACACAAACCTTTTTGACAGTGATATTTTTGCTTCGTATAGTTCCTCTGACATTATCAAACAACAATCAGACACCCACAAACACACGAACCTATTTGACAGTGCTTTTTTTGCTTCGTACAGTTCCTCTAACATTATCAAAAGAGGATGGAACTATGGCTACAGCACGATGTGAGCAAGTCAATTTAGAGGCAACGCCTTACTATCATGTCATGTGCCGTTGTGTCAGAAGAGCTTATTTAAGCAAAAAGACAGGACACTTATTTTTGTATTAACGTACTGAAACTCAGAGATATCAAGCGTGTGCCATTGTTAAAATATAAATTATGAGCTGTATTTAAAACCCATGAAAGCAGAAGGGAGACCCATGTTTGCATTAACTTGCTTGGAGCGTGCTTTTGTCTTTTCTTGCTTTTACCCTTTTAAGAGTTTCAATACTCTGCTTGATAGGGCTCTGAATAAGAAACGCTATTTGCCATCAAAATTATAAACTCAACTAACAAATTTCTGGTCTAAGTCAAGGTGATTTGTAAGAGATCTCTGAAAGAGATGAAATAAGTTGCTTAAATGTACGACTATTGGTACGGTTCTGCGTCGCAACATGTCTCGGAGTGCCAATGAATCAAGGAATAAGTAGTTATAGCCACCATCAGGTGAATATCACTGGCTGGCGTAATCAGTGCGCCCTAGCTACTTTGGCTCATTGGTATGTCGATCAAATAAATTCAAGTGGTGAAGAATTTTTAAACACACATGCTGATAAAGAGTTAGCATGGGGGTTTAAAGAAGCTTATGGGCTAGCCTATTCTCCTAAATTAAAAAACATTAAAGGGCTCTTGAGTGCATATGCTCATCCTCAGGATAAGCAAATTATGATTGCTTTAGCTTTAAGAAAAGTCCTAGGTAAAAACCTACTTAAGAAAATGGATTTTAAAGTAGGGCTATATAAGAAATTTCTTGTCGCCGCAAGAATGGTGTATTTCAATCAAAACATTGATAAGAAAGATTTTAAAAGTACTTATGGAGAAATTGTAGAGCCTAACTTAAGTTGTTTTTTAAAAGTCAAACAAGCCTCGATTTCTTGCAAAAAGAACGCCCAAAGCTTTAAACGGATCACTCGTGAATTGATTAAGCCCTATTGGGACAAGATTGGGTTTAAAAGATATTGTATGTATATGGGCGGTCAATTCACTGATGAGCATGAACACTTTCCGATGATCAATGCGCAGGAGTTATCTATTTTATGCGAATCTCTAAAAATAAACTTACGAATATATAATCGAAAAAGCTCTCAATCTGATGAAACTGACTATACAAAACCAATGCAAACAGAGCAAGGGTACAAGGGTCGAACTTCAGCTGGCACTTTACATGCCGCTATAGGAGGCTCTCACTGGCAGCGTGTGCTAGAAGGAAAACATGGCGTGGATGTTGTGGTGAGTGAAAGGGCTCATTCACAAAAGATGTCTTCGGTGTTTAGCTTGCGATCAGCTTCGGAAGTGATAAATGATGTTATAAGCTCGGGGTGGGTGTAGGGTGAAAAGGACGTGGGTGGTGGGGG
>CAYGPI010000073.1:0-5340 GCA_964351745.1 uncultured Francisellaceae bacterium | reverse complement strand
TTTAAAAGATCAAACGGAACTGAAAAATCTTCAACACAATTTAAAGCAAAGAAAGTTTCACCTAGTTCCAAATCGCTTTAAAAATATACAATCCCTACATAAAAAATTTATCGATGCTTTTGAGATTGATAAAGCTTTAGCGAATCATGACACTGAAAAGCTCGTCATCTTTATGTGTGCAAATCAAGCAGCTCACAATTGGTTGGTTGGTAGAATGCTTATTCAGCATCCAGAATATTTAGCAAGGATTTTAAAATATAAAGCTCATTATATAGAAGTGAAACAAATCAAGAGGAATTTAAAACTTAAGCTTTGCATCCCTCATTTTGACCGGCTTGAAGCACATAAAGGGTTAGAAACGACTGAGTTATTAAGTAAAACATGGTACGGTTTCAATATTAACTTCAAAAAATGCACTTTATCACCTTCTAAATCTGGAAAATTAACAGCTTTACACTCAGCTATTGTAAGAGAAGACAATGCGCTTATTAATGTCCTAACCCTGGCCATTGCTTCTAAAACTAGAAGGAGTCGAACCGATTTTACTTCTGTATTTGGTCATAAAACCTTAGATATACCAGACGCACAAGGGATGACGCCTGCTCATTATGCAGCTAGGTTTAAACGGACTGATTTGTTATCTAAGCTGCACGCCTGTAATTCAGCAATTAATATCATAGAGTTCAACAAGCATGTTCCTTTAGCTTTGGCTCTGCAAGACAACTATGGCCACAATGCTTTGCACCATGCTGTATTAAGTGAAGACTTATCAACCGTCGAGGCCATCATTAAGTATGCTCGAAGCTATGGCCCTAGAGATGTAATAGCCAAATTGCGAGCGGAAAACAAGCAAGGTTTATCTCCGATAGAGTTGGCGTTTAAGCTTGAGCGTTGGGATATTTTCGGTTGTTTGTTTAATGAAAATTTGTATACGCCAGAAGATCTGAATAAATTTGAAGGGGCTCTATTAGGTTTAATAAGGTCGCATCAAGATTGGCCTTTGGATACATTGGTTGGTGCCTTATCAAAGAGCGCCCTTTCAAGATTTAAAGGACAAAACCTAATCCACTTGGCTATTCAAGCATTGAATTATCGTGGCTTGCACATCCTTTTACACCCCCTAGACGCATCTCAAAAGAAAGAAGCCGTACTTTTAAAAAATACTGAAGGCTTAACTGCTAATCAATATTGTAAAACACTTTATGAGAAACTCAATAAGGTAACTCATAAAACACGTCATATTAAAGCACAAATGCATGAGCTCAAAAAAATAGGCAGGTTAATTGCACAACATGATAACTCTGCTAAATTTTGGACTGATACCTTTACCAATGGGATTAATTATAATTATGATATGAGTTGGGAGTTTGCACAAACCCGCACATATAGAATGGGTCAAAATATCAAATTTTATGGACCTTTGATGTTTAATTTCTATACAGCAAATCCCAAAAGCTTAGCTGCCGTCATGGATGTGTTGGTCTTTAATCGATTTGGAAGCGATCAAATTGCAAATGCTGACTCGATATTACAAATGTTTTCGTCTAGGCTTCAATCTGAGAATCGGTTTATCTACGGCTTGAGTTTGCCTCTAGAAGCATATCAATGTTTGGCCAACCCAGTATCACGTATAGCTCGACTTGCAAGTGGTCAAATAGCCACCGTAATGACGAAAAATGAATGGATGCAATGGGCTGTCAAAGCGAGTTTTAATTGGGCTGGAGCCCACCAAAGCTATATGCGCTACTGTGAATTGATGGGGATAGCAACCTGTGCTTCCGAAATTGGTGCAGAGCAAGCCGTTGAGCACTTCGTGCCTGAAGATTACCGTAGTCTTGGAGCGTATTTAAAGAAGCATTATGATGTGCCTATGGTTCATGAGGTCCTGAATCAACAATTAAATTCATTGAATAAGAATATCGAATTTCAAACAGGTTTGAGTCCCTTTAAATCAGCCATACAAAGTTACATGATTTTAAGAAACTTCCTTGGTGGTAAAGGCGATGATATGGATAAACGTTTAGCTTGGCAGATCATGAGCGTAACAGAGCAATTGAATGCTATGTTTGGCTCTTCAGAAGATTACGTTAAGTTATTTGCCGCTCACTCGGTGGATGAGATTGTTGGCATTGCTATGGATGCTGCTATTGGTGGCTCTAATAATTCAATGGAAATATCTAAAACTTTGGCTGTATTTTTAGTGGGTTTTGAGCGAAACTTCTTTGAATATTCTGAAGAGCAGTATCAAGAGAGGCTTTCTTTTTATGAGCGCAAAATTGATACTTATCAATCTGGCTTAAATATTGATGCAGGTGAATCTGCATATAAGACAAAACTTGGCTATTATTTGGGTCAAGAGGTGCAATCTGTTAACACAATGTATATCGACAGCTTGTTAAAAGCCTTACCCGATGGGCAGTCAGATATTAGTTGGGTTGCGAACAATATTGTTCAAAGATTGCATATCCCTGTAGGGAACCATGAATCTCTACAGTCAGGACTTGAAATTTGGCTAAAAGACTCTTCTGGTAACCCAGTTAGCTTAAATGTTGCCGCTTCAGAGTGGTTATCTGTTTTTATGTCTCCAAACTTAAACCAAGAACTTACCATTGATTTTTGTAAGCGCTATGGTGAGCGTTTAAGAAGTGAAGGAGAGATTATTAATTCATCCGTTGGTCTATTTCTCTCAGATGCTTTCTTGCAAGCAGGCTTTGTCAATGAAGAGGAGTGGCTTAGCACTTATGAATATTTAAGCCATGAGTTTAGTGCACACTATCATAATAACAAACATGGTACAGGGAAAGCCTATACAACATCGATGCATTCATTGTTCGAAGCTTATTATAAAAAGCCAGGCCAAGGTGGAGGCATTGAAAGTACCGTTGTTGGTAAATTGTATTTTGAAATAAGAAATTCATATCCTGACAATTTAGCTGGTAGCTATTGTGACGGCATCTTAGAACAATTTCCTGAGCTAGCAAAAATAGAGGGTTATGAAGAGAGTTTGCGCCACTGGGTCTCTAGCGCTTCTAATGACAAAGAGATGATGGAGCATGCCCGCAGCATTAATTTATTATACTCAACAAGTCTTCATGTCACTCCCTTTTTGGCTGGCGATCGTCTGACTGCGACAGTTTATTATTTGAACCAGGGCTATAGCCCAAGAGAAATAAGAGCTGCATTTGGAGCCTTATGGATTAAAGAGCAACTAGATGAGTCCAGTGGTTACAATGCCTTAAATCCAATTGAGCTTGCAGAGCTGCATCACAGCCTAATGGGAGAGAAAGTAGATGATTACTTTGAAAATGTTGTTTATGAAAGCTTAGTGAGTCACTGCCTTACGCCTGAGACTATGCCGACACTAGAGATTGGTCATGATCCTGCTGGATTTGCTGTACAAGTTAAAGATGCCTCAAGTAAGTATGCTGAAAACCAATGGGAAGGTGTTAGTGACTGGAATACAAGGGATATTAGGGAGCAAGATGAAAAAAAGGGATTTATTAAAGATATTGGTCAAGCCTTAAATACCTTAACGACTCAAGGCGTTCAATTTGGGGTAGGGGCAAATGGTGTGAATATAAACTTATTTAATTTATATGGTTTAGATTTACCTTTTCCTACACACAGGCCGCCTCTGCGTTATAATCCAGTGGTAAAGACCCCCCAAGAATCAGTGAGAGTTGAGCCTATACAGGATGGTGTTGTCGAACAAGCCAAGTCGGATGATGTGAAGGGCGAGACAGCTATAGGTGATGGAAATGAAGGGCCCTTAAATCCTATTTGGGATGCTCAAATATACGCCAAACTTTTTAGCCTGGATTTCGAAGACAAAGGAGCTCAACAAAAATCAGCACAACGTGAGGCAGCTGAGCGAGAGGGGGAGCAATTTTTTGGTAAGACGCCAGATATGGCAGGTAGTCAAGAAAAGCTATTACCAGTTGGTGGGGTACTTACCCTTGAGCAGTTGATGACCAGAGAAACAAGTGAAGATTATGAGAGGTACATATCTAGCTTATATCATAGTCCTGGCGTTCATGAAGCCGAAATTCAACAAGCCTTAAAACAGCTTAATAGCCCTCAAGGGCAACAAGCTGCTGGCATCATGCCAGCTATGCTTGGCACGGCAGCTGTTGGTGTGGGTGATGGGTTTGGTGCTATTTCGGGGCGAGCGCTTCAAATGGCTGCTGGTGCGCTAGGTCTTGGACTTGGTTTGTTAACTTTAGACAACAATGATTTTATAAATGTTTTTAAAGGTAAGACAGAGTTCCCACTAAAGCCCAGAACAACCGATGATATCACCTACAAAGGGGCCAACCCTGATGAGCATGCGCCCAGAGATGAAGAGGGTGGGTTTCAAGAGTATGATGGTCCTAAAGTTAGTATTACTGAATTTCCTAAGACTGATATTCCTCTCACAGATAGATTTACCTTTCCTATCGAGGAAGTGAAGCGGGGTGATGGGATTTATTTTAGGGTGGATGCTAAACTGCCACCTAATCAGGAGCGCGGGAAAAAATTTGAGGAATGGTTGATTGAAAAACTGGGAGCGAAGCCGGGAGGAAATATAGAATATCGAGATTTTGACGTGATTGACGGCAATGTTTTGATTGAGGCTAAAAGTGGCAAATATTGGGATAATTTTACTCAACAAGGTACAAGAATGTATCAAAAGTTCACATCGGATATGGGGGCACGTTTAAAAATTGCTACTGAAAAAGGGATGCACTACCAGCTTCATTCTGACACTCCAATTCCAAATCACGTGAAAGAATTTCTTAATCGTAAGGGAATTGAATATTTTGAACATAAAGAATTTTTGGAGGTTTATAAATGTCACAAGCCATGAGTATTGATATATCATTTGTTAATTGCTTGAATATGCATCAGCTTATGTCATCATTAAAGACTGCTGGGTGGGGATTTAGTGATAATGGGGAAATTGTATTTTTGCCTTTAGGAGACAAAGATTTTGATTGGCAAGGCTTACCTTTGTCTGATGAAAGTAAAGTTTTAAAAATTATAGCTGCCAAAGAAAAAGTGAAAGAACCGGTAGGTATTAATATAAGCTGGGAAAAATCAAATATTGGAGGTTCGCTTTTGTACTTCCATGACTCAAATACATTGAGCTTTACAGCGAGTTTGAATCGCAAGAAATTAAATGAAGACCCTTTTAATAGGTTTACTGCTATTGATTGGTACTATTCGAAGCTGCTTAAAGTCGCATTTAACTTGCCAAATGAAATTTTTTCAGTTGAAATCACTGATATACCTTAAAGAGGACAACAATCAGACACCCACAAACACACGAACCTATTTGACAGTGCTATTTTTGCTTCGTAC
>CAYGPI010000072.1:0-12832 GCA_964351745.1 uncultured Francisellaceae bacterium | reverse complement strand
TACCCGCCTAAATATTCCTTTTTAATATCATATTGATTAAGCAACTCTTGACCGGTCCCCTGGGCTGAAATTTTTCCATTGGTAAGGACATATCCTCGATCGGCAATATTCAAGGCTGCATGGGCATTTTGCTCAACTAAAAAGATAGTCGTCCCATGTTGATTGATATCTTTTAAAATTGAGAAAATTTGCTTAGATATTCTTGGTGCTAAGCCTAGGCTTGGCTCATCAAGTAAAAATAGTTTAGGCTCAGCCATGAGACTTCTGGCCATCGCAAGCATTTGTTGCTCCCCTCCAGATAGGGTACCTGCTCGCTGAAGACTTCGCTTTGCAAGAATAGGGAAAAGAGCATACAAGCTTTCAATTTTACGATTTAAAAGTTGTTTATTTTGAAGGTGAAGCGCACCAAGCTCTAAATTCTCTTTGGTTGTCATCTGGGGAAAAATTCGGCGTCCCTCTGGAGAAACACTAATCCGTTGTTTAGCAATAAGATGAGTATCAAGCTGATGGATAGGTTTGCCTTCAAATAGGATTTCTCCTTGGCTAATCTTAGGTTGTGAAAAGAGACTCATCAGTAGGGTTGATTTACCTGCACCATTGGCACCGATCATCGTCACAATTTCGCCCGGCATAATGTCAAGGCTTACATCGTGGAGGGCTTTAATGGCACCATATTGAGCATGGATATGCTTGAAGCTAAGTAATGGCTGCTTTATCATGGAAATCTCCTTGTGTTGAGTCTTCACAGATTCCAAGATAAGCCTCGATAACTTTTGGATCATTGGCGATATACGTTGGGTCGCCGTGGCTAATGATTTCGCCATGATCTAAAACGTAGATAGTATCGGATATCTTCATGATCATGGACATATCATGCTCAATTAATAGAAACGTTAAACCATATTCTTTTTGTAGACGAATAATGATCTCAGATAAATGAGCTGTCTCAGAAGGATTAAGCCCTGCTGCGGGCTCATCGAGGCAAATAAGTAAAGGATTGGTGCAAAGACTTCTAGCGATTTCAAGATGACGCTGTTTACCATAAGGTAACTCACCAGCCAAGCGATTACCATCCTTACTTAAATCAAACAAGTCTAACCAGTCATAAGCTTTTTCAACAGCTTGATTCAAGCTGTTTTGATAAGCTTTAGTATTTAATATGCCGGATATGATATTGCGGTTAATTTGCAAATGCTGCGCAACCAATAGATTCTCGATGACAGACATTTCTTTAAAGAGTCGAATATTTTGAAAAGTTCTAGCAATGCCCATTTGAGCAATTTTATGGGAGCCACCAAACATTTTATAATAGAGTGTTTCACAAGCCTGTAAAGGATGTAAGATGTGAGAGGTTTTAAAAGGTTGGCCTAGTCTTTTTTCAAGATTTATTATTTTTTGTTTATGCTGAAAAAGAAGCTGCCCTGTTTGAGCTTGATAGAAACCAGTGAGGCAGTTAAACAAAGTTGTTTTGCCTGCACCATTGGGCCCAATGATGGCTGTGATTTGGTTTTTTGGGATCTCTAAATTTAAATCGTTGAGAGCACAAATGCCTCCAAAAGACATGGATAAATGTTTGATGGTTAAAAGTGGCGATATATTCGTGTTATTCATGATTTGAGTCTTGGGTGTTTAAACCATTGTCGTGTCATTCTAACCAAACCTCTTGGTCTCCATATCATCATCAGTACCATGAGAGCTCCGAAAGCAAGCATACGATAATGCGAGAACTCTCTTAAAGCTTCAGGAAGCAAGGTCAGTGCAATCGCTGCTATGACAACACCTAAAGTTGAGCCCATACCGCCTAAAACCACAATAGCCAAAATAATGGCTGATTCCATAAAAGTAAAAGAAGATGGATTGATAAAACCTTGAAAGGCAGCAAAAAAGACACCTCCAATACCACCAATCATGGCGCCCATACTAAAAGCGGATAATTTTGTAGTCACGTGATTGATACCAAGAGAGCGGCAAGCAATCTCATCTTCACGTAAAGCTTCCCAAGCCCTTCCTAAGGGCATTTTTTGGAGTCTGGTCACAAGCCTTAGCACCAAACAAACGGCTATCAGTAAAATGATATAAATAAAAATATATTTAAATTCACTTTGATAGGACAAGTTAAAATATTCATGAAAAGGCGTGCCGCCCTGTTTGGCTCTTCGGTTAAATTCGAGGCCTAAAAAAGTAGGAAGGGGGGCTGAGAGGCCATTGGGGCCATGTGTAAAACTGGACCAGTTGTTAAGGACTAAGCGAATAATCTCACCAAACCCTAACGTCACGATGGCTAAGTAGTCACCATGCATTCGAAGGACTGGAAACCCTAAGATCGCGCCAAAACCACCGGCTAAAATGGCCCCCAAGGGCAGAGCTAACCAAAATCCTAAGTTAAAATATTCAGCCCCAAGAGCGTAGGTATAAGCACCGACAGCGTAAAAAGCTACAAACCCTAAATCTAGGAGGCCAGCAAGTCCCACAACAATATTTAAGCCAAGCCCCAATAGCACATAGATCATGGCTAAAATAGCCACACCTAGCCAGTATTTATTAACCAGTAAGGGGACAGACAGGGATGCTAAGAATGCTAAAACAAGCCACCAATGAGTTTTTTCTTTAGGGGTGCCGACTCGTGTATGCTTATCTTTATTTTGATTAAACTTTTGAAGCATGCTTTGACCTTGATTTGTATTGGCCAATAGGCTGCCTACAAAATATAAGATCATGAGACTTAATGAGATAAGGATAGGGCGTTGAAGATGAACTTCAATATCAAACCCTTTTAAGATAAGTCCAGTGATAGGGCCAAGCAAGAGAAAAGCAATCAATCCTATTTTTAATGAGTGAAGGCTGATTTTTTTAATATTCATTTATACTTTTTCCACTTGAGGCGCACCAAGCAGTCCACTTGGTTTAAAAATAAGCACAATGATTAAAATTGAAAAGGCAAACACATCTTTATAGTCAACATTGACGAATCCTGAAAAGAGAGATTCCGATAGTCCTAAAATTAACCCGCCAAGCATCGCGCCTGGTAGAGATCCAATACCACCTAGCACAGCTGCGGTAAAGGCTTTAATACCAATGATGAAGCCAATATGAAAGTTAAAGGAGCCATAGTTAAGAGAGACCAAAATCCCGGCAATGGCTGCCATCACAGCACCGATAACAAAGACCATAGGAATGATTTTATCTGTTGGGATCCCAAGAATAGCCGCCATCTTCATGTCTTGTTGCGTTGCTCGCATCGCTTTGCCAAGCATTGTTTTTTTTATGAGAATGTTTAAGCCAATCATGCTAAGGATGGATACGGCAATAATGATGACTTGAATCATACTAATTTGTATAAAATGCTCAGCATTTCCGATCCGAAAATGCCCATCAATGATTGAAGGGACACCTTGAGAACGAGCGCCTTGCCCAATACGGACATAATTTTGTAAAAATAGAGAAATACCGATGGCAGAAATTAAAGGCGCTAACCTTGTGGAGCCTCTAAGCGGTCTGTAAGCTAATTTTTCAATGGTTAAACCATAGAGGCCGGTGATAAAGATAGTTAAAATAAAGGTTAAAAACAAGGAAATCGTTAAACTATCTATGCCGAGTAAGGAAAACAGGCCGAGAAAAATAGCACACAAATAGGCTGATAACATATAAATTTCGCCATGTGCAAAATTAATCATACCAATAATGCCATAGACCATGGTGTAGCCAATGGCGATTAATCCATAGATTGAGCCTAAAACAATACCATTGATAAGTTGTTGGCCTAAAACAGCCCAATCTAAACTCATCATCTTAAGGATTTTCTGGTTGTGGATTGGTATTTAAGGGAAGTTCACTATAACTACCTTTGCCGTTCCATTTATAAATGACATAGTTAGATTTTTTTAAATCTCCCTTTTCATCCCAAGCTTGAGGTCCAATAATGGTATTAACAGAGTTTTCTTTGAGCCACTTAGCCATGGCGTCACCATCATCCCCAACTTCTTTTATAGCTTTTGCTAAGATTTCCATCGTGGCATAGGCATATAAGGTATAGCCTTCTGGCTCAAAACCATTCTTTCTGAATTCCTTAACAACCGCTTGGCCTTGAGGGATTTTTCTTGGGTCGGAGCCAAAAGTCATATAGACACCCTCAACGGCACTTTGACCACCAGCGGCTGTGACAAAATCTTCAGAAACGATGCCATCGCCAGAGATGAAAGGAATATTGGAGCCTTGCTCTCTAAGTTGACGTACTAATGGGCCAGCTTCAGTATGCAATCCGCCAAAATATAAAGCATCGGCTTTCACTTGCTTAAGTTTGGTTATCAGTGCATTAAAATCTTTTTCACCGCGAGTTAACCCTTCATAAAGTGATGTTGTTTGGCCTAGTTCTTCGAGCCTAATCTTCATAGCATCGGCGAGTCCTTTGCCATAAGTATCTTTATCATGGATGACAGCAACATTTTTTGCTTTAAGATGGTTGTGAATAAATTCAGCTGCAACGCTACCTTGCTGATCATCACGCCCACAAGTTCTGAAAACCGTATTAATCCCTCTATCTGTAACAGTAGGGTTTGTTGAAGCGGGAGTAATCATAACAACACCTGCATCTGCATAGATGTCGGATGCTGGAATGGTTGAAGAAGAACAGAAATGACCTATGACAGCAACGACTTGATCGTTATCAATGATACGGTTAGCAACGGCTACAGCTTGCTTAGGTTCACAAGCATCATCAGCCTTGATAAGCTCTATTTGATGATTATTAATGCCACCATTGGCGTTAATATCTTTAGCTGCTTGCTCTGCGCCTACCCATAATTGCTCTCCAAATGCTGCATACGCTCCAGAGTGCGGTCCCGCAACACCAATTTTGATATTTTCAGCAAGAATAGGCATTGAAAATGCCGCCATAAAGATAGCAAGCATTGAAAATCGCAGACGAGTTTTGTTCACAAGCTAATTCCCTTTATTAAAGTGATCACTTCTATTCTAAAGGATTGCTTTAGGTTGCGACAAGGAAAGTGCTCGGAATTTTTAGAATTCGTTGAAGTATAAGGGTGATCGTCTTAAAACTAAGGAGTTATTGTTTAATGTCTGCTTCGCGCTCAAACCTATCCATGATATCGAGTCTTAGCCTAAGTTACTTGGCCAAGGCTCGATATCTAGTCATCATTTTCTGATGTTAAGTAAGTTTCTTACCCAAATACAGAGCCATCAGGAACATTAAGATAAAAGGGGTTGGGATACTTGACTGCAAGCTCAGCAAGTCCACCTGCCACATCACTTTGTTGATCACCGATGTTTAAAACGATGGTGTATCCCATGTCTTGAATTTTCTGGCGCATACTTTTCTTGAACGTAGCGCTAGATAGGGTGTTGTCTTCAATGGGCTTTAAGTAAAGCTCTTTCCAGTCACTGTAGCCGGCCTGCTTCAAATTGGCGACAGTTGCATTAATTACTTCTGGCACATTAGGTCTAGAAGTGACAAAGAAAACATCAACGCCTCGTCTTTTGGCGTAATGAAAGAGCCCTAGTGTCGGACCTATGGAAGGCAACTTGGTAAATAAATAATTTGCCGTGAAGGCTTGCATGTTTGTTGAATAATGATTGCGTCTTAGAGCTTCAACATTAGATAACGCAGTTTCATCAATGTCTAAAACAATCGCTAGCTTTTCCTCACCACCCTGTCCAAGTCTTCTATCCAGATAATTTTTAGCTTCGATTGTCTTTTTTTCTAGCTCTTTAATATATTCACCTGAGGCATAGTAACTGTTTAATTTTTCAATTAAATCTGGGGTTTGCCTTACACTAGTCTTGCAGTCAGCTAATGAAACAAGGGGAGCGCATGCAAGTAAGGCGGCTAATATTAGCTTAGGATGAAAGAGCTTCATGAGTCGATCCTTTGTTTAGACGGATTTTTTTGTTTTTAGATCATAAAATAATGAGAGGACAGTTGACAGGATAAAGGGAATAAAAAATATTTGCAAAATTGTGTTGAGCACAAAGGCGAAGAAATAAGCATGGCTCCAAGTCTCAGAGAAATGAGTTAAGATACCGACAGTTGAGATGAAAATAGCAAGAAACACGATGAGGTTGAGTAAAATAGGAACACTTAAGACGAGTAAGCTATACCACCAATGGCCCCAAACAAGTTTATGACTATTAATTAGACTTTCAAAAACATCATGATGCTCAATTAACCTAATGATAAAGGCAAACATCAGGCTGATGCTGAATATAATGCCAGGCACCACCAGGAATGCAATGCCGCATACAATCATGATCGAATATAGAGCAGCAACAAGCAATAGTGGGAAGAAATCTGAGATGGCAGAGCTTATGGCTTCAGCTGTTGTCTTAGGCATACCAGAATGAATACTATTTAGCTTTATGATTAAACTTTCTAGACCAATAAAGGTTAAAACCCAAAAAGTAACCATCAAACCTGATTTGTAATCTTGCCATGTGAACAAGGTGTCTAAAAAATCTAGCGGAGATTGGTATTCAAAAAATAAAAAAGGGGCATTGATACCCATGGCTATTATCAAAGATAGCGGCAAGCAGCCTTTTAGGCCTTTTTTATATAATGTAAAACTATGCTGTATAACTTCCATATAGATAAGAGTAAACTTGACTGAGCATTATCGCAACTACTTATAAATAGATACAGACACTTTTAAGTCAGTTTTTGGTTATATCTGAGTTGAGATACAAAACTATGAGGCTTTGAAATATTTTGATTGATAGTGCAGCATGAGTCTGCAAGTAAAAGTAAGGTGACTGTATGCATGCTTTGGAAATTGAATCATTAGTAAAGACTTATCCAAATGGCGTCGAAGCGTTGAAGGGGATAAATCTAAAGGTTGAAGAAGGCGACTTCTTTGCTCTTTTGGGGCCAAATGGTGCAGGCAAATCAACAGCGATAGGTGTTGTCGCTTCTCTGGTCAATAAAACACAAGGCGCTGTTAAAATTTTTGGTTATGATCTGGATAAAGAAACGAGTTTGGCTAAATCAAAAATTGGGTTAGTTCCTCAAGAATTTAATTTCAATATTTTTGAAAAAGTCATTGATATCGTTGTTAATCAGGCTGGGTTCTATGGCATACCTAGAGATAAAGCTTACGCCCGCGCCGAATACTACCTCAAGAAACTTCAATTATGGGACAAAAAAGATAGTGTCAGTCGAACTTTATCAGGAGGCATGAAGCGGCGGTTGATGATAGCTAGAGGGATGGTTCATGATCCAAAGTTACTTGTTCTAGATGAGCCAACAGCTGGTGTTGATATCGAAATTAGGCGTTCAATGTGGACGTTTATGCAGGAGATGAATGCTCAAGGCGTCACCATCATTTTAACGACTCATTATCTTGAAGAAGCTGAGCAGTTATGTCGCAATATTGCCATCATTGATCAAGGCAATATTATTGAGCATACAACGAAGAAAGCGTTGCTAAGTAAACTGATGAAGGAAACTTTGATCTTAGATTTAGCTAATCCTATTTCAGAATTCCCACAGCTAGATGGTTACGATGCTCGTTTGATTGATAGCTCTACCGTTGAAATTAGCTATCATCGTGATGAATCACTCAACCAACTTTTTAATTTATTGAGTGCCAAAAAAATAGAGGTTGCCAGCTTGAGGAATAAGTCAAACCGCTTAGAAGAGCTATTTATGGATTTAACTAAAAAAGAAAGCGGAGATCTAGTGGCATGAGATATCAATGGATAGCGCTGATGACTTTAACTCGTAGAGAGGTCGTCAGATTCTTGAGAATTTGGACACAAACACTTTTGCCGTCTCCTATTTCAATGATTTTATATTTTCTCATCTTTGGGAATCTGATTGGAGCAAGAGTCGGTGCTTTAGACGGTGTGCCGTATGTGACCTATATTGCACCTGGTTTGATCATGATGGGGATCATTAATAATGCTTATGCTAATGTGGTAGGGTCCTTTTTTGGTTCAAAATTTGCCAAGAATATTGAAGAAATGTATGTGTCCCCGATGTCGCCCCTAGTGATTCTTGCGGGGTTTCTATCTGGTGGCATGTTGAGGGCCTTTTTAGTAGGCATCTTAGTGACAGGGATCGCTTTATTGTTTACAGAGATCCATGTTCAATCGTGGACAATCACGATAGCTATGGCTATTTTAACAGCACTCCTGTTCTGCCTGGCTGGGCTGTTAAATGCGATTTATGCTCAAAAATTTGATGATATTAACATTATTCCAACGTTTGTGTTGACCCCTTTGATTTACTTAGGTGGTGTTTTTTACTCAGTGAATATGTTGCCAACATTTTGGGTTCATGTTTCTCATTTAAACCCTATGTTATACATGGTGAACACCTTTCGTTACGGGATGCTCGGTGTTACAGACATTGATGTGACTTTATCATTTTCCTTTGTCATTGGGTTTACAGCACTGTTATTTTTGTGGGCATATCGTCTTTTAGCCAAAGGGATCGGCGTTAGAACCTAAAAGAGGCTATATATAAAAGGAGATCACTGAAATTTTTACTAAGGATTTGACATGGAGCGTCCCCAGATACCAGAGAATGAGAAGGAGCGCTTAGAGATATTAAAGTCTCTTAATATTCTAGAATCAGGGCCTCAGGATGAGTTTGAGCGAGTGACCTTATTAGCAAAGAAGTTTTTTGAGGTGCCTATTGTTTTAATAAGCCTTGTAGATAAAGAAAGGCTGTGGTTCAAATCTATACAAGGATTAGATGTTGAGGAGTCTGGCAGGGATGTCTCTTTTTGTGGACACACCATTTTAAAAGATGACATGCTCTGCGTTCAAGATACTCATCAAGACGATCGTTTTAAGGATAACCCCCTCGTCACTGGTAAACTAGGTGTGCGTTTTTATGCTGGTGTGCCTTTTGTCGTGAAAGATCAAGTTAGGGTTGGCACCTTTTGTTTGCTCGACACAAAACCTAGACAGCTTAGCAGGGAAGAGGTGGCTCTATTTTTAAATTTAGCTAAATCAATAGAGCTAGAATTAAAAGTACGCCTATCTAAGTCATAGGGTTTTTGAGAAGCACTTGATAGCCAGTGCTTCTCAAAATGGGCCCACAAAGCTAAGTAAGTTTTTTTGTAGATCTTTCACTACTTTTACTATTGTCAATCACTGGTTTTGGCACTTGAGTTTGCATAGCAAGATATTCTTGCGCCATGTACTCTTTTAAAGGCGTGAATACCTTGGGTAGAGATTTTGTTGCCCCATAAATAGCCCCATCACTCTTTGGCTTTAAGGTTGGGTTGTCTAAAGCAAACTGAGCTCCCGCTTTTAAAGCATCTAAAAACTCATTGAGAAAACCATCGTGGTTAATGTGTACCCCTGTCACACAAAAATGAAAACCATTAGGCAAAGTATTGAGATGCCAGCCACGCTCGTGCATGTGATCGACAACCACATGAATATTGAGTTTTGGATTGCAGGACTGAAAAGCAATGACGTTGGCATCTGGGCGCCCCATGATTGAAATGCCTTCTATATCACCTAGGCTCTCTTTCATACCTTTAATGATAGAGGCGATATGAGTGGCATCGTGCGTATAGCCTTCTCTTGCAATATGGTGCATCATGGCCCAAGCACTAGCGACGCAATAGCCTGATGCACTTCCACCCATGCCTGAGGTTGCGTATAGCCCACCAGGCCAATCCATATGAGTAGACATTTGGTATTTGCCTAAGTCGTTTTTGCTTTTATAGAGAATGACAGACGAACCTTTATCTGCTCCGCCCTCTTTATGAGTATCCACTGAGATACTGCTGACACCAGGAACATCGAAGCCAAATTGATAAGGGGATGCAAACTTTGTATCTTCTAAAAAGGGGACAACAAATCCACCTAAGCAAGCATCGACGTGTAAACCAATTTTATGTTTAACCGCTAGGGCGCCAAGAGCCTCAATATTATCCATGGTGCCTGTTGGGTAAGAGGGGGCGGAGCCAACCAGCAAAATGGTGTTTTTTGTGATGCTCTGCTCTACAGCTTTAAGATTGACTTCACCCTCTGATGTGACAGCGACCTTGATCAATTTGCACCCTAAAAGGTCGGCTGCTTTCTCAAAACCAGCATGGACTGTATTGGGTACAATGATTTCAGGTTTAGCTTGGTAAAGATATCTAGCAGCTGAGCCGATGAGCGTTTGTTGTGCCTCAAATCGGTTGCGATAAGCTTTGACAGCTTCAATGATACTATAGGTGCCGCCAGGTGTGATATGGCCAAACCCTTCTTCTGGATTTGTTGCATGAAACATAAGCAAGCAACTTTGAATGACTTGAGCGGTCAAGACCGATAACTGAGGCCAAACATCAGGGTGTAAAGGGTTTGTGTAGCTGCTGAGCTCCGCAATCTTGTTTCTAAATTGATTCAGATCTTGGTTATTTTGATTGGTGTAGACTGCACCAGATACTTTATAAAGCTTTACTGCGCTTGAGTCTTGTTTAAGCTTTGCTAGTTGAGCAATCAGATCAGAGGTAGAAGATGGCTCGTGATTAATATGTGTAAAAACAGAACTAGGATCGTGTCGTTTTGCTATGGCTAGACCAAGCTCATCAAGCATAGGTATTAAGTCTTTTTCTATTTGCTTGTTCACTTGTGTACCAATGACAGGCATCTTTCTGAGCAAAGAAAACATATCTTCATTCAATTTTTTATAGATCTTCCTCCAGTCTGCATAATAAGCATCATGGGCCACTTTGGTCACAAATATCCCACCTAAAGCAGTTAATGATGGTCTAACAAAATCAAACATCGTTGTTATCCTTAACAAAAAAGAAAGATGCTATAGTTGAAACACGATAAAAGCAACTAGTTATATAAGTTATCATCATGAATGCATTAACAAAAATTCGCTTCAAAGTTTGGCTTTTCGGAAAACTAAAAATCCCTCTTATTGGATACGTTAGACCAAAGGTTATGAAAATAACTGATGAAGAATTGATTATGAAAATTAAGTTAAGATACAGAACAAAGAATCATCTTAAATCCATGTACTTTGGTGCTCTCTCAATTGGAGCAGATACGGCAGGAGCCCTGCATGCTTTTTATTACGCGGATAAAATGAATCAGAAAATGTCGTTAGCTTTTAAATCATTTCACGCCCAATTTATAAAACGACCAGAAAGTGATGTGACCTTTATAAGTAAAGAAGGCCTCATTGTTAAAGAAGCTTTTGAGCGCACTGTTCAAAGCAAAGAGAGAGTGAACCAAAATATCAATATAGAAGCCTTTACTAACTACCCAGAAAAACCTGAAAAAGTAGCGGAATTCATTCTGGAATTGTCTGTCAAAGCCAAGTAGGACAAAGCCGTTAGTTGGCTGCCAAATTTTATTTCTATACAATTATAAACAGTCTATACGATGCATAATGTTAGATTCTGTATTATCTCAAGTATTAAGCTGTTTCTGCTAACGAGGTCACTTTCTTGAATGACAATAAAACGAATGATCATCTTTGATCCAACTTTAGTCGTGAATTTGTGATTGTATAGTTGAGTTAATTAGTTTAAAGTAACTGAGCAAAATAGACAGACAATGTAAACAATTTTTGAGGTATTGATAATGAGTGTAGATGGAGCAGGAGATTTCTCTTTCGCTGAAAGAAGAAGATCAAAGGAGATGTTAGCTATTTTTAAAGGCAGCAGACGATTTGACCAAGAAATTTCTGCAAGGAACAAGCAAGAGCTTGACGCACTTGGTGATCATGAGCGTGAGCTGACAAAAATGCAGGCTCTTATTAATTCAGGGAATCGGGTTGCTCTAAACAATGCACTAAGCAATCCAAATTATTCTGTCTTCTTAGAGCAATGTGCATCGCAAGTGGTGGGATTCTTGAAGGATGATACAGATCTAACGATTAAAAATCTCGTTGAGAGCAATGAGCTTATCCAAAGAGGACTGCAAGACACAGCATTATCAACCAGCCCCAAATTAAAGAGAAGATAAAGCGTTCATCGCTTAGTGCTCATGGATGAGATCTAAGATGCGCCCAACATGAAACATTTTTTCTTCTTGGCTTTCCTCACAAAAGGCGCGCAGGCCAGGGAACTTTTTGTCTTTATACTTTTCAATCCCAACGCTAATGGGGGCAATAATCTGCTCTGTCCTTGTGTCATTCGCTTTTAAATAAATCATTTTTATAGACGTTTTTTTGAGGATCGCTTTTTGAAGCCATGCCATTTTATCTGCATTAGATAGATTCTTGGCAGCCTTTTTATATTGGTGTCCAGTTAAAAATTTAACCACTCTGTGATCTGTTCGAATATGGTGCTTTTTCATGGCTGTTTTTAAAACAAGACCTTCGAAAGAAGTGCATCGGCTTAACCCAACATACATTTGACCCGCCGCAAAAGTTCCAGGGCCTATATCAATGATCACATGCTCAAAGGATTTCCCTTGGCTTTTATGAATAGTCACAGCCCATGCTAATCTAAACGGAAATTGAGTAAAAGTACCAACCGGCTCAGAGACGATGGCATTGCCGTCATACTTAAATTTAAAAACTTCCCAGGTAAAAGTTGGTACTGAAACAACGGCTCCATTGTCTTGTAGCTGGACAACTAAGTACTCTTTATTATCTTTGTCCTTTTTCAAATCCATGATGATACCAATGCTGCCATTAACCCAACGCTTTTTGGCATCGTTATTTAAAAGCATGATTTGAGCGCCAATCTTAAATTGAAGCTTAGTTGATGTTGGGTAATACTCTTTACCAAAATCACCTAAGGTTGACGCCTTCATCGTAAGCATTTTGCCAGAAAGAGATTTTAAATGTTTTTCGTTAATGTCATCAGCCATTTTGTTTGTTGTGGTTAGGCTGATGTAAAAGGCATCATTGGTT
>CAYGPI010000071.1:11180-13239 GCA_964351745.1 uncultured Francisellaceae bacterium | reverse complement strand
GACCAGCGCCACGATGGCGACCAACCGCATCAATTTCATCAATAAAGATAATGCATGGAGCATGCTTTTTGGCTTGCTCAAACATATCACGGACCCTTGAAGCACCAACACCAACAAACATTTCAACAAAGTCAGATCCAGAAATCGTGAAGAATGGAACTTTGGCCTCTCCAGCAATCGCTTTTGCCAGAAGGGTTTTACCTGTACCTGGCTGGCCAACCATTAATATCCCTTTAGGAATTTTACCACCCAGCTTTTCGAATTTTTCAGGATCACGTAGAAACTCTACCAATTCCTGAACTTCTTCCTTTGCTTCTTCAACACCAGCAACATCTGCAAAAGTAACCTTAACTTGGTCTTCGCTAAGCATTCGAGCTCGAGACTTCCCAAAACTCATGGCACCACCGCGACCACCGCCCCCTTGCATCTGGCGCATAAAATACATCCAAACACCAATGAATAGTAAAATTGGGAACCAACTAATAAATATGTTCATCAGCAAACTTTGCTGTTCACGGGCCTTGCCATGAATAAGTACGTTATCTTTTTGCGCTAACTCAGCAACAAGATACGGATCAACAGACTGAGGAACAAAGCTAACGAACTGACGTTCATCCCTTGTTGAGCCCTTTACCTGATTATCATCTACTAAAACTTCTTTTATTTTGTCATTTCGAACATATTCTAAAAATTGTGAATATGGTATGTTCGAAACATGAGCTTGTTTCACACCAAAGTTTGAGAAAACGGATATTAATATTACAGCAATAACCAGCCATAAAATTAAATTTTTAGCCATGTCGTTCAAAATCTAAACCTCTCTCATATTAAGCAGACCCTAATATGTTTATGAAGGCAAGCTATCTTCAACTAGATAGATCCTTCGCAAACTGTTGATATGCACAATACCATGATTGACCCAGCATACCCACAAGGGCTATGGGGATACCCGAAGACTACGGATCAAAAATTAAATCACTGCACCTTACTATATATTGTAGCCTCTCGCTAGCACATAGATCTCCTTTGATTTCGGTCTAGAAGAATCTGGCTTTCTAATTACGACAGACTTAAAGTGTTTTTTCAAATCATTAATAAATTGATCTAAGCCTTCACCTTGAAAGGCCTTAAAAAGTAGACCACCGTTACTCTTTAAATGCTGCTTAGCAAAATACCAAACATTTTCAAGTAAACCCATTGATTTGGGCTGATCTACTGCTGAGCACCCCGACATATTTGGGGCAATATCTGATATAACCCAATCTAAAGCCTCTTTTCCTAATGAACTAGCGAGCTCATCATGAACTTCTTGGGTTGTAAAATCGCCTTGTATTATCTCTACATTATATATGGGCTCTATTGGCAAAATATCTAGTGCCCAAAGGCAACCTTTTTCACCAATAATTTTAATAACGACTTGTGACCATCCTCCAGGAGCAGCCCCCAAGTCAACCACCTTCATGCCAGGCTTTAAGAAATCATACTTATTTTGCAATTCAAGTAACTTATAACTAGCTCGAGACCGATACCCTTCCTTCCTAGCTGCTTGAACATATTTATCTTTCTTTTGGCGCGCTAGCCAAGCACTTGTTTTTCTATTTGTCATTTTGCACTCAACGTATACGTGGGTTACAATCACCCTTAAGTTAATTCCCATTCTAAATTAAAGTAGGCAGAATGTTAAATCGTGCAGTTCAACGAAATTTAATGGCTAAAGCACATCAGCTTCGCCCAATAGTCATGATCGGTCAAAAAGGGATCACTGAAAACGTTCATCATGAAATGGAGTCTGCACTAACTGCCCACGAGCTGGTCAAAGTTCGCGTCACAGCTCCAACTAAAGAAGATAGAGTTGCTTGGGTTAAAGACCTAGCCTCAGATCACAAAGCCGACCTAGTCCAGCAAATTGGGCATATCGCTGTTTTTTACAGAAAGAAACCTGAAAAAGCCAAAGCTAAAGCTAAAGCTAAAGTCACGGCAAAAAGTAAAACTCAAACTCAGGCTCAAGCTAAAATGAAAGCTCGAGCTTTAGCTGAAATTAAAGCCAAAGCCAAATACC
>CAYGPI010000071.1:0-11170 GCA_964351745.1 uncultured Francisellaceae bacterium | reverse complement strand
AAAAAAATCAAATCAAAAGACAATTAAAAACCTGCTCCTTAAAAAATCCTAAAATCTTTTAAGGAGCAAACAACGTCTTTAAAGATACTCAACCTTGCTAATTTCATACTCCACTTCACCCCTAGGGGCTTGAACAATAGCGGCATCTCCCTCTTCTTTACTGATAATCGCACGGGCAATAGGAGAGTTAACAGAAATTTTACCCTTTTTCAGATCAGCTTCGTCATCACCAACGATGCAGTAAGTCACTTCTTCGTTAGTATCCATATTCAATAAATGAACGGTTGATCCAAAAATAACTTTACCTGAATTTTTAATTTTAGTGACATCAATCACCTGAGCATTTGAAAGCTTTGATTCTACTTCAGAAATTCTACCTTCTAAAAAAGCTTGCTGCTCTTTAGCAGCATGATATTCAGCATTTTCTTTCAAATCTCCATGCGCTCTTGCTTCACTAATCGCTTCAATAATTTTAGGTCGCTCAGAAAATTTGAGTTTTTCTAATTCCTCTCTTAAAAGCTTATTACCTAAAACGGTCATTGGTATACGATTCATACTACTGTTACCTTTAATGCTAAATCTTGTAAACGTGAAACTGACTTCTGGTGCTTATGAGCTAAAGCTAAGATCGTGGCTTTAGCGCCCGCCAAAGTAGTTACGTAGTTAACTTTATACTGAACAGCATGACGTCGGATCTCATAAGAGTCCGAAATGGCTTGCCGCCCCTCGGTTGTATTTATAATGAATGTGATTTTACCATTTTTTATGATATCAACAACATGCGGGCGCCCCTCATTCACTTTATTAATGCGCTCACATTCAATATTGGCAGCTTTTAGCACTTTTGCGGTGCCCTGTGTTGCAATTAATTGATAACCATAGTCAACCAACTGTCTTGCTAGAGGGACAAGACCAGGCTTATCTAGATCTCTAACACTTAAAAATACTTGTCCCTTTAACGAAACGTTAAGTCCAGTAGCTAGGTCACTTTTAGCATATGCCTCACCAAAACTTTGCCCAACTCCCATCACTTCACCCGTTGATCTCATCTCCGGGCCTAACAAAGGATCAACCCCTGGAAATTTATCAAAAGGAAAAACACTTTTTTTAACCGCAAAGAAATCAGGCAATAATTCATCCGTCACCCCCTGCGCTTCTAAGGATTGGCCCAGCATACAATATGTGCCAATCTTAGCCAAAGAGCGACCTATCGTTTTCGAGACAAATGGCACTGTCCGAGCAGCCCTAGGATTCACTTCTAGGACATAAATTTTATTATCTTTGATCGCAAACTGCGCATTCACAAGACCTATAACCCCAAGCTCTAGAGCCATTTCTTTCATCTGTGCTTTAAGTTGCCTTTGAAGATCTAAGCTTAAGCTAAACGGCGGTAAAGAGCAGGCAGAATCTCCTGAATGGATCCCAGCTTGCTCAATATGCTCCATAATGCCACCAACAACAACTTGTTTACCATCACAAACAGCATCGACATCAACTTCAATCGCATCATCTAAAAATCTATCCAGCAAAATCGGGGATTCTTTAGAGACACTGACAGCATGACGCATGTATTCACGCAGATCTTCATGATTATAAACAATTTCCATAGCCCTCCCCCCCAAGACATAAGAGGGTCTAACAACTAATGGATAACCAATTTTTTCTGCAACTTTAATACCTTCTTCTAAGGTGCGCGCAACTCCATTGGGCGGTTGACGCAAATTCAAGCGCTCTAACATCGTTTTAAAGCGCTCTCTATCTTCAGCTCGATCAATAGAATCAGGTGAGGTACCAATCATGGGAGCACCATAGGCTTCTAGTTCTTTAGCCAGTTTTAAAGGAGTCTGACCACCATACTGAGCAATCACGCCTGTCGGCTTTTCCTTATCAATGATTTCAATCACATCTTCTAAGGTTAAAGACTCAAAATACAATCTATCGGATGTATCGTAATCTGTAGAGACAGTCTCAGGATTACAATTAACCATAATCGTTTCATAACCACACTCAGCTAAAGCATAGCAAGCGTGCACACAACAATAATCAAACTCTATACCTTGGCCTATACGATTTGGCCCACCACCCAAAACAATGATTTTAGGCTTATCTGAAACAAGCGCCTCACATTCTTCTTCGTAGGTTGAATACATGTAAGCCGTGCTTACCTCAAATTCTGCTGCCACGCTATCAATTCGTTTATAAACAGGGCGCACATTGAATTGATGTCGCTTTTTCCTAAAGGCCTTCTCGCTGATGCCTAACAAATAAGCTAATCTTGAATCAGAAAACCCTTTTTGCTTAAGCTCAAAAATTTCATCTTTACTAATCGTAGAAAAACCCGCTAAAGAAACCTTTTTCTCAGATTCAACTAAATCCGCGATATTGGCTAAAAACCAAGGATCGATCCCTGTGTCATCATAAATTTCAGCAAGACTCATACCGAAACGAAACGCATCAGCCACGTAAAGGATTCTATCCCAATGTGGCGTTTTCAAAGCACTCTTTAATTCATCTCGATCATACCCTTCTGGACACTGCGACACTAAGCCATCTAAGTCAACCTCCAATCCTCTTAAAGCCTTTTGCAAAGACTCTTGAAACGACCGCCCCATGGCCATCACTTCTCCCACAGATTTCATTTGTGTGGTTAATTGAGCGTTTGCTCTAGGAAATTTTTCAAAATTGAATCGTGGGATTTTTGTCACAACATAATCAATGGTTGGCTCAAAAGAAGCTGGAGTTTTACCACCAGTGATTTCATTTGAGAGCTCATCCAAGGTATATCCTATGGCCAACTTTGCCGCAATCTTAGCAATTGGAAATCCTGTGGCTTTAGAAGCTAGCGCTGAAGAGCGAGAAACTCGAGGGTTCATTTCAATCACGCAAATGTGACCGTTTTGTGGATTCACGGCAAACTGCACATTAGCACCACCTGTGTCGACACCAATCTCTCTCACGACCGCCAATGCTTGATTTCGCATATGCTGGTATTCTTTATCTGTAAGCGTTTGAGCCGGGGCAACAGTCATCGAATCGCCAGTATGGATCCCCATGGGATCAACGTTCTCAATCGAGCAGACAATAATACAATTATCTTTAGAATCTCTAACAACTTCTAGCTCAAATTCCTTCCACCCCATAATGGACTGCTCTATTAACAGTTCATGGGTTGGTGATAAATCTAAACCTCGCTTACATATTTCTTCAAACTCTTCGAGATTATAAGCAATCCCACCACCACTCCCCCCTAAGGTGAATGACGGGCGAATGATCGTTGGGAACCCAATCGATGCTTGCACTTGTTTAGCACTCTCTAAACTATGAGCAATATGCGCATCAGGCATACTCAATCCAATTTTTGTCATCGCTTTGCGAAATTGCTCTCTATCTTCCGCTTTATCAATAGCTTCTTTTGATGCGCCAATAAGCTCGACAGAAAATTTCTCCAAAATACCTTCACGCGCTAAGTCTAACGCACAATTTAGCGCTGTCTGCCCGCCCATGGTTGGCAATAAAGCATCCGGTTTTTCAGTCTCAATAATTTGTGCCAAAATTTCCCAGTGGATTGGCTCAATATACGTGGCATCAGCCAAATTCGGATCGGTCATAATCGTCGCAGGATTTGAGTTTACCAGAATGACTCGATAACCTTCTTCTTTTAAGGCTAAACAAGCTTGGGCCCCAGAATAATCAAACTCACAACCTTGCCCGATAACAATAGGGCCAGCACCAATGACTAGTATCGATTTTAAATCTGATCTCTTAGGCATACTTTTATAGCTCCATCTCGGCGGGTTTAGCTTGGATCTTCGCTCTATTTTCTATCATCATGTTCGTAAATAATTTAAACATTGGGCTCATATCACATGGCCCTGGCCCAGCCTCTGGATGCCCTTGAAAACCAAATGCTGGCAAGAATTTATGCTCAAAACCTTGAATAGTGTTATCGAACAAAGAGCGGTGAGTGACCCTAATATCGTCAGATAAACTGGCATCATCAACGGCAAAACCATGATTCTGAGACGTGATGAAAACTTGACCATTAAGACTCTGAACAGGATGATTGCCACCATGGTGGCCCAACTTCATCTTAAAGGTTTTTGCCCCAAGCGCGAGCGCCAGAAGTTGGAAACCCAAGCAGACACCAAATAAAGGGATCCCCCGTGCAAGCAACTGCTGAATATGCTTAATCGCATAATCACATGGCTCAGGATCGCCTGGGCCATTCGATAGAAAAACACCGTCAGGGTTATACTTCATGACTTCTTGAACACTAGTGACTGCTGGGACCACCGTCACTTTAATACCTAGATCTGCAAATGAACGCAGTAAACTTTTTTTAATACCAAAGTCATAAGCAACAATATGAAAGTCAGCGCTCAAAAGATTTGGCTCTGACATGCTTGCGCCTTGCCAATGACCACCACCTGACCATTGATAAGGCATAGCGGTCGTGACTTCTTTGGCTAAATCACATCCTTGTAATGAAGGATGCCCTCGAGCATAACGCACAGCGTCATCTCTATCCTCTTGAGAAATGTGCAAATCTGATAAAATACAGCCTCGCAACGCCCCTTTATCACGAATGATGCGCGTTAATTTTCGAGTATCAATCCCCTGAATACCTAAAACATTTTGTGAGACTAAGAATTCTTCCAGTGAAAGCTGTTTGCGCCAGTTACTGGCCAAGATAGGAAGCTGCCTAATGATTAAGCCCTTTGCATAAATTTGATTAGATTCAGAGTCCTCACTATTAATCCCTGTGTTACCAATGTGAGGATAAGTTAGAGTTACAAGTTGGTTGCTATAAGAAGGATCCGTTAAGATCTCTTGGTAGCCGGTTAACGAGGTATTAAAAACAACCTCCCCTAAGGTTAAATGTTTAACCTCCCCTATAGCACCAATGGCTTTGCCATTAAAAATAGTGCCGTCTTCCAAAGCTAAAATGGCTGGTTGCAAGAAATAACTCCTTGTTTTAAGCGCAAAAAAAAATGCGGAACAAACCGGCCGCATTTTATCTAATTCATTACGATAAGTCCATGAGTGGATTAACTATATCATGATAGCTCTCTCGCTAAAGACTCAAAAGAGATGCCTTAGTGTTTATGCTTAGGACCAGCCGAGCTAACAGAGGCTCTTTGCTCATCGGTGACAACTGGCTCTGCACGAGAAACTCGCTCAGGGGACGATGAAGTACTCGATCGGCTGAACAAAGGCTTTGAACTTACTAAATCTCGAACGCCTAATTCCTGTGCTTTAGCATAAAGTCCATATTTTTCATCATCTACTAAACGAAGCGCACTGATAGATCGAATCGTACTACCATGCTCTTGTGCTTTTTCGCATGCTCTAAGTTTTTTAACAACTTTAGATAACTGAACTGTTTCACCACGGTGATCTTGCAAATCATAATCATGAAGTTCAAAAGCTCTTGCTAATTCACCAAAATTTTTAGCCCCTTTAATTCTAAGAACTAATAACTTTTCCGCTTGCACTCTAATTTCTAGCTGATCGCTCTCATAACTCTGAAGAATCTCATGTTTCTTACCTAAATGTAACGGAAGATCGACTCTAACAGCTAATTCACTCTCCAAGTCGCTATCTTCTTCAGATAGGCTAGCTTTAATATGATCTTTCACTTTACTATCAATGTTTTCAGATTGTGCAATTTTATCCAAAACAGATTCTAGCAAATCAATGTCTTGTTTTTTTGCCAGGCTTGGATTAGCCTTTAATTCTTGAAGCTCTTGCACTAAGAAAAAAGTTAACTGCTCCATAGCTGCTTTAGAGCCTTGTTTAAAAGCGCGACCTCTTACATCTTTTAAAGCTACCCTAAGTGGGTTACCTTCGGGAAATTGCCCCTCACGATTTTTAACAAAGGCTTGCAACTTGGTTAACTCTATTTCATCTAGCCCGGTTAATAATTTTAATCTATTTGTGGGCTCCTGAAATAATTTATAATCATCAGCCCCTTTGGGCAAAGCAGAGGCAACTTTTTTGCTAAGGAACGTACCAAGAAAAGCACCTACAACACCAACAATAACACCTAGTACAATTGGCGAAGCTGCGGCAATAACCCCCCCAACAGCACCACCAATCGCTGTACCAATACCAGGGAAGACTAAAGTGCCTAGTAAAGCACCTGCTATCGCACCAATGCCCATACCCGCAAACATGATCGCATATTTTTTTCTTTTTCTGCCCTCTTTTATATTCACGGCTCCCTTTTTGATATTATCCCCAAGATAATTTTTCATTCGAGTAAAAATATTGCCTGCGGGTGCTGGCACAACCGCTGCCACCCCAACGATACCCCTATCCGCCACGCCTAAAAGCCAATTAACCAGAGCAACTGAAGGTATTTCTCCATCATCTTCTGCAGTCACGGTCTCTTTACATGCTTTTAACCATGCTAAACGTTTTAAAACAGCCTGCTCATTATTCCAATCAACGATATCATCAGCCCTTTGTGCTCCTAAGGTCTGCAACTCTTCTAATTTTATTTCAGCTCTTGGTTTTGCCATGATTTGTCTCCTCTAGAGGATATACAAGTATTCAATACAAATCCTCTCGCCCCTTTCGACAAAACAAGACTAAAAAAAGTTCCCTTTCAGGGCAAAAATTTAGGTGTATATGCAAAAGATTGGTTTGATTTTCAAAAGGTTGATAGCGTCTAAGCGTTGACATACAATCGCGGCTGCGCAGATTTAAGAGCTACCATAACTAAGAAGGACTTGACCATGAACTATGAACTTGCCAACCAAACTTTAGTGACACCCGTTACTAATATTTTTTCCTCAGCAACCTTGCCTCAAACACCTGAGTTAACTTTGCAAGCCCCAGCTGTTATCACAGCTGCATCTTCAACATGGACAGAGTTCAGTTTTTTACCAACCTTACCATCTGCCGTCAATTTTTCTCCGTTTGATAATCGTCTTGTTGATTGGGCCAGCGCCACATGCAACTCAACAACACAGTGGGTTCAAGGAACAGCAAGTGCATGGGCGCCTGATATGTCTCAGGTCACCAATATGGGACGCCATGCTTTTGACATGGCATCTGAGTATAAAGAAGAAGCCGCTATCACTGCAGCTGTCGCTGCTGTTGTCGCTGGTGTCGGTTTATTTGCCTATAAAAAGTATACCGGTAGACATGCTCAACAAGCCAACAGAGATGTTGCTGAGCCCAGGGCTGCTGAGCCAATGAAAGACGTTTTGCTTTCTTTAGCAAAAGAACAAAAAGCAGATTCTGCTCTTGATACAGCATTAGCATCATGCCCTAAAGATCTGCAGGCTACTCTGAGAGCGCTAACCTTCGAAGCCCTTAAAGCAGCTGAAGGGGACGAAAAAAATCTATTAAGCCATTCGCAATACAATGAAGATCAATTCCACGAACTAAAACTAAAATTCATCCAGTCTTTCGCTAGTCAAGACAAGAACATCGTGATAAGAGATTTTGCTCATGGGACTGACAAGCAACAAATTGAAGAAGAAATTAAGAAAAGAATGGAAGAGTTTGCTGCCCAAGACTTGCAAGCAACAACAACGCATAGATCCTCACCATCTAAGTAATATGAGTTTCTATTGATCTCGAGGGTGACTTTCTACAATTGAGTCACCCGAGATTTTAAGAAAAATTCAGAAAAGTTACAAATCCAAAACGTCGCTCATGCCATAAAAACCATTCGCTTTATCTTGCAGCCACATGGCCGCTAGAATCGCGCCTTGGCTAAAAGCTTCTCTAGAGCTTGCACGATGGACAATTTCAACGCGCTCCGAATCACTTGCATAGTAAACCGTATGCTCACCAAAAATGTCTCCACCTCTCATAGACGAGAAGCCAATTTCATCTTTGGCTCGTTTGACTGTCTTACTATGTCTATCAAATTGAGCAACATCTTTAAGTTCAAGCTCTCTAGCTTTTGCTATGTGCTCACCAAAAGCTAGCGCTGTTCCTGAAGGAGCATCTATTTTATGGCGGTGATGTGCTTCAAAAATATCAATATCAAAATTTTTGAGCACTCGAGCTGCCTTAGCTGCCAATTGATAGCAAAGGTTAATACCTATGCTCATATTAGAACCATGGACAACCGCAATATTTTGAGCGGCTTGCACAATGAGTTCAATTTGCTCATCACTAAAACCTGTGCCACCAAAAACAACCTTCTTACGATGGGTTTGGTAGTAATCAAGCGTTTGTATAGCGACATCTGGCAAAGTAAAGTCAATGATAACCTGAGCATCGATAAAAGCCTTATCTAGATCGCTCGTCGCTTTCATACCACAAGCATCCATCCCTGCTAACAACCCTAAATCTTTTCCTAAACTCTCGCTAGAAGCTCTCACAGAGCCTCCAACCAAAGAAAGAGAAGGATGTTTTAGAATGCCCTGAAGAATACTTTGTCCCATTCTCCCTGAGCAACCAGCAACACCGACTTTCATCATTTAACTATCCTTATTCTCTATTTGAAATAACTTTCAGAAAAAATCTTTAACTCGATCAAACCAGGTCGCAACTCTAGGGTTGTGCTTTTTCTTATTTGTTGTTTCGCTCTCAAATTCCTCAAGTAACTCTTTTTGGCGTTTTGTTAAATTAACAGGCGTCTCAACAATGACTTTACATAGGAGATCACCAGCATAACCACCGCGCACAGGCTTGACGCCTTTTCCTTTCACTTTAAAAACTCGACCTGTTTGAGTTTCTGTCGGGATTTTTAATTTAACCCGCCCATCAAGTGTTGGGACTTCTAGCTCGCCACCTAAGGCTGCCGTCAAAAAGCTAATAGGCACTTCACAATGTAGATTGTATTCATCACGTTTAAAAATAGGATGGGCTTTCAAATGCACCTGAACATATAAATCTCCAGAGACACCACCATGACCAGCGGCTTCACCTTCACCGCTTAAACGGATTCTATCCCCTTCATCGACACCTGGTGGAATTTTAACATTCAATGTTTTCTCATCACGAACGCGTCCTTGACCACGGCATTTGCGACAAGGATCTGAAATGACTTGCCCAGATCCACCACAATGTGGACATGTTTGCTGAACAGTAAAAAAGCCTTGCTGCATCCTGACTTGACCATGCCCCTGACAACCACCACAGGTTGTTGGCTTGGCCCCTTTATTCGCGCCACTGCCCTGGCAACCATCACAAGAAACCCAAGTTGGCACTTTGATATTAACGTTAGTGCCTCTGACGGCATCTTCTAAGGAGAGCTCTAAGCTATAGCGTAAATCAGCACCTCTTTGCGCACGCCTCTGGCCACCTTGGCCACCCATATTACCGCCACCAAAGATATCCGAGAAAATATCTCCAAAAACATCACCAAAACCACCAGCGCCACCACCCATACCACCATGGCTTTGATCGACACCAGCATGACCATGACGATCATAGGCTTGCCTTTTATTGGCATCACTCAAAACATCATAAGCTTCGGTTGCGTCTTTAAACTTTTCCTCAGAAGCTTTATCTCCCTTATTTCTATCAGGGTGATGCTTCATCGCTACACGACGATAAGCTTTTTTAATATCGGCATCTGAAGCACTTTTTGATACACCTAAAATCTCATAATAGTCTTGTTTTGACATGTCATATTCCAATATCTTTTACACACAGAAGCAGGCCAAAGGCCTGCTTCTATTGATTGCTATTTTTTGGGAAGCTCATGCTCAAAGCATGCCCTATGTGTTAGCCTTCTTTTTTGCCTTTGACTTCTTCAAACTCAGCATCAACGACATCATCTGCTTGCGATTGCTCACCGCTAGTTTTCTCGTCACCACCAGCTTGCGCAGAGCCTTCTTGTTCTTTTTGCTGATAAACGCGTTCAGCTAATTTACCTGAAACAGCGCTTAAAGCTTCTGTTTTAGATTCAATCGCAGCTTTGTCATCACCTTTCATCACTGATTTCAAATCGCTGATGGCAGATTCAATATCGGCTCTTTCCTGAGCTTCCACTTTATCACCAAGCTCTGCTAGTGATTTCTCAGCAGCATGGGCCAAGCTATCTGCATGGTTGCGCGCTGAAGCAAGCTCTTGGAAAGCTTTATCTTCATCAGCATGAGCTTCGGCATCTCTAACCATTTTTTCAACTTCTTCGTCACTCAAACCACTCGAAGCTTTCACTTGAATTGATTGCTCTTTGCCTGTCGCTTTATCTTTAGCCGACACATGCAAAATACCATTGGCGTCTGTATCAAAAGTGACTTCAATCTGTGGCACGCCACGTGGCGCAGGCGGAATATCTGCCAAGTCAAACTGACCTAAGAATTTATTGGCAGAAGCTTGCTCACGCTCACCCTGGAAAACTCTAATGGTCACCGCTGATTGATTACTTTCCGCTGTTGAAAAGACTTGGCTTTTCTTCGTAGGGATTGTCGTATTTTTCTCAATCAACTTAGTCATCACACCACCCATGGTTTCAAGACCAAGAGATAACGGAGTCACGTCTAATAAAAGCACGTCGGTCACATCACCTGACAATACGGCGCCTTGAATAGCAGCACCAACAGCAACAGCCTCATCAGGGTTAACATCTTTTCTAGGTGCTTTGTTAAAGAATTTTTCAACAGCAGCTTGTACTTTTGGCATACGTGTTTGACCACCAACCAAAATAATATCATCAATTTCACTTGCAGACTTACCAGCATCTTTCAAGGCTAAACGGCAAGGCTCTAAAGAGCGCTCAATGAAATCTTCAACTAAAGATTCAAATTTCGAACGTGTCACACGAATGTTCATGTGCTTAGGACCTGAAGCGTCAGCTGTGACATAAGGCAAGTTAATGTCGGTTTGTTCTCTAGTTGAAAGTTCAATTTTAGCTTTCTCAGCAGCTTCTTTTAAGCGTTGCAAAGCCAAAGGATCTTTGGTTAAGTCAACACCTTGATCTTTTTTGAATTCTTCAACGAGATATTCAATCAAACGGTGATCGAAATCTTCACCGCCTAAGAAAGTATCACCATTCGTAGCAAGCACTTCAAATTGATGTTCACCGTCAACATCCGCAATTTCAATGATTGAAATATCAAAAGTACCACCGCCTAAGTCAAACACAGCAATCACACGATCACCCGTTTGCTTATCCATACCATACGCGAGCGCTGCCGCTGTTGGCTCATTGATGATGCGTTTCACATCAAGGCCCGCAATACGACCAGCATCTTTT